>JBGGMM010000190.1:0-3417 GCA_041288045.1 Pseudobdellovibrionaceae bacterium
AAACTGAAAGTGACAGAAGCTGGGCAGAATTTTTTTAAACACTGTATCTTGGCCATTCAGGAAATTGAAAAGGGAGAGTCCGAAATTTCAGCAAGTCAGGAAAAGCCGCGAGGTTTGATCAAAGTGACGGCTCCCTCTGACGTAGGGCATTCTCTTCTTCCGAGAATTGTTTGTGATTACCTGGAGAAATTTCCTGAAACAGAAATTGAAATGATCGTCACGAACCGGATCGTGGATTTAATCGAAGAAGGAGTTGATTTAGCAATTCGAGCTGGTGAGTTGAAAGATTCTACTTTGATAGCGAAAAAATTTTTTGAAATTCGGTCGGGCTTTTGGGCTTCTCCTGGCTATTTAAAAAAATATGGTCGACCTTCTCATCCCAAAGACCTGCATCGACACAAATTGATTCTTCATTCAACTTTCAAAGCGGGTTCGCTGGCAATTTCAGATGGGAAAAACAATTATCAGATGCCGAATAAAACGAAAATTCGGGTCGACGATTTTGAAGCGATTCAAGAGCTTCTGTATCTCGATGCTGGAATTGCACTTTTGCCCGAGTTTCTCGTGCAAAGATCCATCCGGGCGTCCAAGCTAGAGCGCGTTCTTCCGAATTGGCAGATAAAAAACTCTGGAAGTTTTTATTTTGTGTACCCTGGTCAGAAGTATGCCTTGCCAAAAGTTCGTGCTTTTATCGACCTTGCCAGCTCATTCAAGCTTTAGTTGTCTCAATTGGAGCTTGTCTAGCTTTCCAAATTCGATCAAATCAGCTTGAGAAAATCGTTAATCTTTCAATCATTTCAAGAGTCCAAAGATTCGACATTTTTCTGACATTTTCCTTCCTGTAGGAGGGCTTTTAAACTGGGGACGAACGCTGCAACCAGGGAGGAACTCATGTTGCGAGAGAAAACGTTGAAATACTTGGCAGTTGGTGTGTCGATCCCCCTTGTCCTTCTATTGACTCATTTGTTAAAAAAAGGATTTTCCGATTTTTCGAAGATGGAGCAGGCTTCAACCGGCGTCATCCAAAAAAAAACGATGACGGAATCAATGGAAGATCCAATGCGAATGTTGGTTCATGGAAAATTGGCCGAAGTCCAAACTTGTTACAACAATCAATTGAAGCTAGGTCTTAGAGCCACAGGAAATTTAGTGATCAAATGGGCTGTTGATTCGAAAGGACAAGCCAGTGAATTTGAAGAAGAGCTCAATGAGCTTGGTTCTGCTGAGCTCTATGACTGTACAACAACGGCCATTCAATCTTGGCAGTTTCCCAAGCAAAGGCCGACCTATATTCGCTACACTTTTAAAATGAAAATGTTTGAAAGTGAGACTGAAAGGCGCGAGATCTCGTCAGTCGAATAGTTCAATTTGAGACAGTTTTCTGTTTGTGAGACAAAAAAATAGTCGATTTGAGAAGAAATTAAGATTTTCTGTGGAATGTCCAAAAGTTTGATAGGATTTAAAGCTGAAGAGTCCATTGCACCTCACTTTGTCATGTCTCAAATTCATCCGACTCTCAGTTTTTTGGTCTTAAAACAAAAAGAAGTACGTGAGCTGATGAAAAAGAAGACTTTAAAAATTCATAACCAGGAGGGGTTTACCCTCATTGAGCTGATGGTGGTCCTTGGGCTGATCTCCACACTCGCTATGATGGCTATGGCATCGTATGAAACCTATGTTCGACGGGCGTACGTTGCTAATGCCAAAAGTGGCCTGGCCCAACTCTATACAATGGAAATGGGTTACAGCGCCGAATACAATTCCTTTACGTCTCGATTGGATGCCATTGGGTTTTCACTTCAAGGGCACACTGCTTTTGATATGGGATTTGATAATGATCAACCCGGTCCTCCCGGCACACCGCAAGGGAATGCCTACTGCAATACTCTTTGCAATACAGGCTGTCCTCTATCTGGCGAAGTCGTTTGCATGGCAGCTGCTCAAAACTCCTTGGATGGAGTTCACAAGGCTGATATCACTCGATCCACTTTTCGAGCGGTCGCTCACACTCACTTTAGTGGACAATGGGACAACCCTGATTTATCATTCGATCTTGGCACCTACACGATTTCGATCGATGAAAGCAAAATGTTGCGCGAAGTCTTTCCCGCAAGATAGGTCAGATCATCGAAGTTGATCCTTTCAAGTCAAGACTCTCCCAAACAAAAACAATTTCTTCATTTTTCATATCCATTCCAGTCAATGAATGTCCGTGCACGAATGCAAAAGGCGATAGGGCGTCGTCATAATAGGGACAATTTCTTCTTTTCAAATTGATTGATTCGAAAAACTTGAATAACTCTGAATTCAAACAAGGAGTCATTATGATTTTGAATCAAAAAAGAGCGGCCTTGCTGTTGGCACTTTTAATTTCCATTTCTTGGCAAGCCAAAGCGGATGAAGCCGAAAAAGGAACTCTTTTTGAAGAAACATTTTCAAGTGATGTGGGTTCGCGCAAATACTCTATTTTTGTTCCCGAAAATTTAAAACCCGGGGCTGGTCTTTTGGTGGCTCTTCATGGCTGCTTTATGAGCCCCAAACAAATGATCGAAGGCACTCAGCTCAATCATCATGCGGCTCAGAATGGCTTTGTGGTTATTTATCCTGAGCAGACTTATCAAGACAATCCGTGGAAATGTTGGAATTGGTTTGATTCTGAAAACCAGCGCCGTGAGACAGGGGAAGCTTCTTTGATTGTCGGAATGACGAAGGCTACCACTGAAAAATACAAACTTGATTCTCAAAGAGTGTTTTTGACTGGAATCAGCGCGGGTGGGGCGATGGCTGCGAACCTTTTAGGATGTTATTCAGATGTCTATGCAGGTGGCCTCTTAGCTTCTGGTCTTGAGTTCGCTGCGGCCCAAACAGAAACCGAAGCTCACCACGCCAAAAATGATGGGCCCGATACTGATGTTCGCGATGTAGCCGGCCAGGCCTATAAATGTTCTCCAGAGAGAAAAACTCTTTTAAAAGTTTTAGTTGTGCATGGAAAAAAGGACCACTACGTCAATCCAATCAATGCCGATCGAACATTTGCTGTTTTCAATCAACTCAATTCAATTATTTTTCTCTTCAATGGCGGCTCTCAGTCTGAGATCACCGAAACGACATCCTCAGTCCCAGTTGCTGAAGGAAAATATCCTGTCGAAAAAACAGAGTCCTCTTTCCGTGGACATTCTTTCGTCAAAAAATTCCTGGTCGATCGAATGGGCCACGGCTGGAGCGGAGGGCAGTCCACCACTCCATTTATGGAGCCAAAGGGAATAGATGCCTCTCAAGTGATCGTGGATGAGTTTTTCCGCTAATGGAATTTTTATTTTACAGCAAGCCCCGTGCCCTTAAAGTCTGTTGAAGCTTTGCTTGGTAGAGATTCAAGAGCTGATCTTGAATCTCTTTCCCTTCGATCACGCCAAGTGC
>JBGGMM010000191.1:0-6574 GCA_041288045.1 Pseudobdellovibrionaceae bacterium
AGGATTTGAACTGCGTTTGACAGGAAATCAAGATGGAATGATCGCCGATAAATGCTCGATCCTCTTGGGCCGACCTGCCTGTGATCCATCAGTCATGACCGCCCCTCTTTACAATGTGGTTATTAATAAAACTGGCGGAACGACCTCTGTCGAAAACATGACTTTCCTGACAAATTTCACAGCTCCCGCCGCCAACGCTGGAGCCGTTCAAGCCCTGCCAACTTCGGTGCTGACGGCGGGCCGAAATTTTATCTATTTCAAGCCCAATCCAGCGGACCGCAAATTCACGGGCCTTTTCAAAACCACTCACGCCAATGGAATCAAATTCAATGCCGATGTCCGAATGATGGATGTGGGTGCAGCTATTGCCATTCATGAAATCACTGGAAATTTCTCAGCGAAGAAACTGATTTGGAATCCATCCGGTGCTTTAGGTCTTGGCTTCAGTTTGGTTTCCACAGACGCAGTCAGTGAAATTTTAGCCGAGAATCTTGTGATGGGTGGGGATGGCGTGACTCAGCATATGGATAATCTTTTGGCTGGCATTCCTACTCCAGTGGTTAACCTTTATGCTTTCGACACGACGGCGCCTTACGCTCGCACTGTCCTGACCAATTCTGCGGCAATCACTGCGGCTCGATTGCCCGATTTGAAGGGCCGAGCTTTCTATGATATTGTCGGAAATTTCAAAATGAGTAACTTCAAAGCGACAGCCACTGCAGATGCGGGTGCAAATGGGGATCAATTCAATGCTCTTTCCTTTTCTGATATTTGGTTTGATAACCAGGGGCAAATGATTTGGACAGACGATAATAAAAATGTTTCTTTAACTATAGATGCCTGGGGGCAATTGCAGTTTGGTGACTTCATTATCGAAACGGGTTCTGAAATTTTTTACACTCAGGGTAGTTTCAATGTGAGACACATGACGATTAGAGATAATGGCGGTGGGCGAGTACGTCGAATTCGCAGCATATCAGATGCAAGTGTCTACCCGGGAACAAAATTTCAAGTCGGTGGAAATTATATTTCTCGTGGGGCAGGTCTTTCTGCTGATATTTGTGACCCTGCGACGACTGGTGGATACAAAGTTCCACGTTCGCTTGGTTATGAAGCTTTGATTCCGCAGCCATCGTCTGGGAACTACGCCTGGATGTGCCCAGAAGGTCGAATTGGAGTTGTGATGGGGCAGAACTTCAACACGCTAGCGCCACCAAAATCGACAAATATTGATATTGACGATGGAATGGCTCGTCCTCTTTATTTTGAAATTGATCGGTCTCGTCGGGTGACAATTCTTCAAGATTCAAATGCGGGAGCCAGTGTTGAGGATTCTTTTTATATGATTTATTCTGTCGGCCGATTGGATATCACTGGCAGAACTCTTGATATGCGTCACAGTCCAGCGGCTCCGGATCGTCGAATTTTCTTTGGCGGACTAAGATACTCTGCCATTGCTCCAGATGATTGGGTGACGGGAGCGCGAGTGTTGGCGACTGGAACTTCGGGATTGAATATTGATCGAGTGGTTTTTTTTCGACAAGCCCTTCATCCTGCGACAATTCACGGTTATTGTGATCCGGCCAATCAATTTCCAGTGAATGCTGCGTCGGATTTGTTTACTACGCTGCCGCCGACTGTCACTTACGCTTGCCCCTAAGAGGACTCTAGCTCCCATCCGTATTGTGCTTTACATCCACTCCATCTTCTTCAATAATTTGTGGGAACACAAATGATTGAAAGGATGTTTATGTCCAGCTCGTCTGATGTTTCTCTCAGTGGGTTTCAGAAGATTCTTGTTCATCAGGTGCATGAGCTTGGTGAGTGGTTGGGATTTGAGACTCGGAACAAATATGCGATCATGGATGAGAACAAGAGACAGATTGCTTTTGCAGCGGAACAGCAAAAAGGGATTTTTGGCTTTCTGCTTCGTCAGTATTTGGGGCATTGGCGCAAATTTGATGTTCATTTTTTTACGCCTGAGCGACAGGTTTTTATGGTGGGGCATCATCCTTTTCGTTGGTTTTTTGAAAGGATTGAATTGCGAGATGGGCAGGGGAAATACCTGGGTGCCATTCAAAAACGTTTTTCGCTTTTGACCAAGCGTTTTGATGTGGAAAACGAGAGAGGCATGACGATCATGGAAGTGGCTTCTCCAATTTGGAAAATTTGGACATTCACTTTTAAAAGCAAAGGCAAGAAAATTGCCGAAGTGAAGAAAAAATGGGCTGGAATTTTTGCTGAAGGCTTTACTGATAAAGACAATTTCATGGTCGAATTCGCCGATCCTTCTTTGAGTGAGTCCGAGCGAAAAGTGGTGATGGCATCAGCTGTGTTCGTGGATCTTTTGTATTTTGAGAAAAAGCGATGAGCCGATCTTTCCCTGCCCTGTGGGGAAGAAAAAGCGGTGTCCTTGAAGTCAGCCGAAGTGTTCTGATTTTTACCAGTGATGAAGATTCAACGCAGGTTTTTCAACTGATCCCACATCTGCTGCAAATTTCAATGGGCGGTGAGAATTCACCGCATTTTTATCTGAAAGATCGAAACCATCCAGAAATCGAAATCTGCGTGCAAGACGAAGCGATACTTGCTGAGCTCGCTTCTTATGGGCTTCCGCAAGCTGGATTTTTTTTAGAAAAATCGCGAAAGCGCCGAACCATTCGAAATTTGCTTTTGGGTTCTCCCTTCGCGCTGGCGCTTCTTTTGCTCTTAGCCATTCCGCTGCTTTTTTCTTTCATCCCCATTTCTTG
Organism: Pseudobdellovibrionaceae bacterium; assembly: GCA_041288045.1. Taxonomy (GTDB): domain Bacteria; phylum Bdellovibrionota; class Bdellovibrionia; order Bdellovibrionales; family Bdellovibrionaceae; genus 21-14-0-10-47-8. The sequence continues at coordinate 2,751 of JBGGMM010000191.1, forward strand.
GTTCAATGAAATTCTAACCATCCAACAAGAAAAGAAATTGGGAGAATTTTTAATTCCCACAATTCAAAAAGAATTCAAAGTGAAGAGCAACCATCCTGCGCAACCAGCTTTGGAACAGCTCGTTGTTTTTTTAAAAGAGGCTTCTCCTGAATTGCAAAAATTTGATTTTCAAATTTTCGTAGCTGATCAATCCGATATCAATGCCTTTGCAATCCCTGGTGGCCTGATTGTGTTCAATCAAGGTCTTTTGCAAAAAGCGGAATCCGTCGAAGAAGTTTTAGGAGTGCTTTCGCATGAAATGGCGCATGTGGAGCGAAGGCATGTGGTCAAATCCCTCGCTGGTCGAGTGGGGGCCTTGGGTGGGGTTCTCATCCTCGCAGCCTTTGTCGGCTCAGATGCAGCGACAGTGATTGCCAAGGCCAGTGATTTTCTCTCACTGAAGCACTCCAGAGAAGACGAATCAGAAGCCGATGCCCGAGGTCTTGAGTTCTTGCAGCGGGCAGGAGTGAGCTCAGAAGGAATGATTCAATTTTTTAGCAAGCTTGAAAAGCAAGAAAGCTCTTTGAGTGGGGCTCTTTCATTTATGAGCACCCATCCACTTTCCAGCGAGAGAATTCAGGATTTAAAGCAGCTTGCAGCCCAATCAAGTGCCATCGAAAAAAAACCACTTCCGGTTGAAATTGGCGAATTGAAGAGCGTGAGCTATTAGGGATTAAGGGGCTTCAAAAGCTCCAATATCACATTTGCCACTGACCAGGCGTGCGGCCTCTCTTTGGTCGACAGCAGGGCAGCTGGCGGCATTTCCTTTGTCCATCGCTGGAGAGCCAGAAAGCAAAGCGAGAGTCTGTGTCGCCCCCCCATTGTCTTGCAAAGAAGCGAGCAGGGGATCCGTGTTGACGATGTCAGTGGCCTGATTCAATCCGCAGTCGATGGCCGGTCCGTCGCTCAGATTTGAGCCTCTGGAGACAAAGCTTCCTGTGCAATGTTTGGCTGAGCCGTTGGAAAGATTTTTTGCAAACAGAGAATTTTCCAATTGAATTGTCACTTGAGTGGCCAAGGCTCCGCCATAAAAAGGACTTGAGGCTGTGTTGTTCGTAAAAGTGGAATTGAGAATGCTCAAGCTTCCGCCGCCCACATAAATCCCGCCCCCATCGTCTGATTTATTTTCGATCATCGTCACATTGGTCAGACTAGAAGCTGTGGTGACTCCGTGGTCGATGAAAATCCCGCCTCCTTCGCCTCTCCCTTGGTTTCGCAAGAAGAGAGATTGAGAGATAATGAGATTTCCGCCACGAGTGGCAAGGCCAGCGCCGTAGCTGAGGGATTGATTGTCGGCAAAAGTGCAATTTTGAATTGTCAGCTGAGTGTTGGACCAAGCGCTCAGGCCACCGCCCCAGCCTCCGCCCAGATGTTTGTTGCCGCGAATTTCACAGCCGCTCAGGTTGATTCGAGCCTGACTGGAAGAGCTTTGGCCATAAATGAAAACACCGGCAGCTTCGCAAATTCCAGTGCCTGAAGGGCAGCCGCCAATTTTATTATTGAGAACTTTGAAATTTTTCAAAGTCGTGGTGAAAGTTCCGCTCATCGCTTTGATGTTCAAAGCGGCGCCCGAATCATCTTCAACGTAGCCTCTTTGCAAAGTGAGATTTTCAATTTGTGTGGGGCCTGCCGTCACTTGCAAAATTTGAGTTTGATCCAATCCATCGACCACAGTTCCAGATTCGCAATCGCCGTAGATCTCAAGGCCCTTGGAAATAGCCAATGGATTGACGCTCGAAAGCGAAATGGTTCCAGGGGGGAGAAGAATAGCTTTGCTTCCGGTCGAAGCGATGGCAGCCGAAATGGCAGCTCGCAAAGTGCAAGTGCCGCTGAGGGTGCGGCAGTTAGAGCCGCCCGTATTGCCCGCATCTCCCAAGTCATTGACTTGAAAGCCATCGGCCGTTTTGATTTCAATTTGATTGGTGACGGCGCCGCCGGGTCCATTGGCTGTCACGGTATAAGTGGTCATCGGGCTTGCCATCAGCGGGCTTCCTGAGATCACTCCAGTGGATGAATTGAGGCTTAAGCCTGCAGGAAGGGCCGGGCTGATCGAATAAGTCAGTCCTTGAGAGGATACAGCAGGCTTCAGCTCAGAATTGGCCGCTGCGCCTTGAAGAAAAACTTTGCGCTGACACTGGTATTGAGAAACGGGAGTCACGACCTTTTCGCAGCTCTCGCCGGAGAGTAAATTCACCGAGCCTGCGAAGGGTTGGGTGGCCAAAGAGTTATAAGCCGTCTGAGCTTTGGGATCCGAGCAAGTCGTTTGCTGAATTTGCGAGACACAGAGGTCACTTTGGGCGCTACTTCCAACAAGCGACCCTGAGCTTTCAGCTGTGGAGATCAAAGCCAGTGTATCAAATTGATTCGAGAGACCCATGGGCTTGGCAAATCCGGCTGTGACTTGGACTTGGGCTTCGCAGTCTTTGAGGCTGACTTGTGGATGGCATTGGTGGATGACTTCGCAAATGCTGGCAACGATTTTATAAGTCGTCATCGGATTGCCAACGCCGGTGGTGTTTTTGAGAACACCGACTTCAGAAAAATTTTTTGGCGAGCCACAATTTTGATAACTGATCAGAGTGAGGGGTCCCAATAAAATTAGAAGCAGCCATTTAGCCGAAAATTTCATTTTCATTTTAATTTCCCCTCATTAACTTCTTTATCTTTTTCTTCACTTTCATCTGCCTCAGTTGCCAGAATCTCAGTCACAGGAAAAAGGTGAACATTGAGCTGAAGCAGTGAATTCTGGTCTGGTGATTTTTCGGCTACTTCTATTATATCTTTCCTGAATTGAACTGCCAATTCCTTGATCCTCTGAATCCCATCGCTTGAGATTCCCATGGTGTAGGTAAAAAGCTCCCTGCGCTCTCTAGGAAAGCGATCAATGCTCTCGGAGGCCCTTTTCATCATTTCTCGGTGAAATTTGGCCATGGCGCTCGAGGCGATGGCGTCAAAGGCTCCCAGGTTTGCCTCGGATTGAGTCAAGTTCCCATTCTCATCTCGAGACAGCAGACCCAAAGCCTGAAGCTCGTTCAAAGCTTGCTCGACTTCTTTGGCAGTAATCGGTGGAGAGACAGTTTGAGCAATCCACTCGAGATCTTCACGAAAGCCGGGAAGGCCGACAAGCCCTCGAATCACCGGGAAGTACCAAGTTTCCAAATAGCGGTGCTGAAATTCACTCAAGGGTTTGACTTTTCGGTAGCTGCGCGAGCGCAAGAGCTCTTTGGAATGAATTTCTTTTTCCTCAGTCGAAGTCGCTTGATTGAAAAGAACCAGGTTTTTAAAAAACAGACTTTCTTCTTTATTGAATTTAAGAGCTTTGCAAAATTTTTCAATTGAATTGAGGGACAAATTCACTTTGCCATCGATCAGGACCTTCAAAACATTTCCAGATTTAAATCCGCCAATGCGAGCAAAGTATCGGTAAGAAAATCTTTTGTTGGTGGCTTTTGAATAAAAATAAAAATCGCGCAGGTAATTGCGATAGTGATCATATTCAAAGATCGATTTTAAGACAGGTTTTGCATCATTCATGGTTTTACATCCAACTCTTTAAATTCTAACATTTTTTTTAAAATAAGAAATATATAAATAACGGTAAAATAACGTAAATATGGCTACTTATCTTGTGAAATCAATAGGATGAAATACACTTAGTTTCAGGATGTAAATCGTTTTTTAAATTTGAATCTATTTTAAAAATAACAGGTCAGCGGTCCGTTTTCTCTCAACAGCACCTGAATTTATAGGGGGAAACCATGTTTCGAACGTCATTTGCAACTTTT
>JBGGMM010000192.1:0-25277 GCA_041288045.1 Pseudobdellovibrionaceae bacterium
TTTCCCACCGGCAATCAAAATGATGTTCTCATCAAAAGAATCGAGAGCCCGCAAAACAGCATGCACATTGGTGGCTTTGGAATCGTTGAAAAATTGCACTCCACCGACTTTGCGAACGTACTCAAGTCGATGTGCCAGACCCGTAAAAGAGTTCATCACTTTTTGAATCGCATCATGAGTCGCCCCGTGCTCGCGAGAGGCGAGAATAGCTGCCATGATATTTTCAACAGAATGCTTTCCGCGCATTTTTACCTGAGAAATGTCATAGACCTCGATCTCAGGACCTGTACGCACTCGAACTTCTTTACCGATATTGACGGCTCCACCGATGTTCATGATCTGTGGCTCCAATGTCGACTTGCGAGAGAAATAAAAAATGCGCCCGCGCTGAACAGCTGGATCTCGAGCCAACTCAACAACTGCATTGTCATCGGCATTTAAAATGCTGGTGGTCGCTTGATTGGTGTTCTTGAAAATGCGGCGTTTGGCATTGACGTAATCTTCCATGGATCGATAGCGATCCAAATGATTTTCAGCCAAATTCATAAAAAGAATATTTTGCGGAGTGAAAGTCTCACAGAGCTCCAGCATGTAGCTGGAGACTTCGGCAATAACCACCTGAGATTTTTCTTCGCTTCGCAAGTAATCGGTCATTGGTACGCCCATGGAACCGCCCACCCAGCAAGAGATTCCTGATTCTTTCAAGAATGCTTCAATCAAACGAGCTGTGGTCGTTTTTCCATTGGTTCCAGTCAAAGCAATGACCGGCTGCTTGATGAACTGAGTGGCAAATTCAAACTCGCCAGTGATTTTGATTCCCTGAGAGCGAGCATAATCAAAAATCTTCAAACCAGAAGGCACACCCGGACTGAGGATCACCAGATCCTGAGCCAGGAAAGTTTTCGGACTGTGACCGCCCAAATCCAATTTCACCGGCAAATCGCCCAACTGCTCGAGCTGAGTGGACAGCTCGGGTTTTGATTTGTGATCGGTCAAGGTCACTTGTGCGCCGTGAGTGTGCAGAAACTTGGCCAGTGAAACCCCGGTTTTGCCCAGGCCCACGACCAAGATTTTTTTATCCTTTAATTCCGAAACGTCTGTAAACATATGTTCTCCAAAAAGAGAGTTAATTATCTCAGTTTCAATGTGCTCAGTGAAAGAATGGCCAGCAGAATGGAAATGATCCAGAAACGCACGATGATTTTCGTTTCGGTCAATCCCTTCAATTCAAAGTGATGATGAATCGGCGCCATTTTGAAAATCCGCTTACCTGTGGTCTTAAATGAAATCACCTGGGTGATCACCGACAGAGCTTCGACAACGAAAACTCCGCCCAAAACCAGCATCAAAATTTCGTTCTGGGTGATGACGGCCATGATGCCGAGAAATCCGCCTAAGCTCAAAGATCCTACATCACCCATGAAAACCTGTGCGGGATAAGTGTTGTACCAAAGAAATCCCATCCCGGCGGCGACAATGGTGGCAGCCACAGGAGTCAGCTCGCCAGCCCCCACGACGTGCGGAATTTGCAAATAGCCGGCAATTGCGTAGTGACCTGTCACATAAGCAAAAAGACCCAAGGTCGCCGCCGACACCATGACTGGAACAATTGCCAAACCATCCAATCCATCCGTGAGATTGACGGCATTGGCAGTGCCAACCACAACCAAAGAGCCAAACACCGGATAGAGAAGTCCTAAATCCAAAGCCACAGTTTTGAAAAAAGGAACCGACAGCTGAGTGGGAAGTTGAAACCATTCATTCAAAGCGTAAATGACGAGACCTGAAATGAGGAACTCACCGAGCAAGCGGACTTTTCCAGAAAGTCCCTTGGTGTTTTTTTTGCTGACCTTCAACCAATCATCAATGTAACCGATGGCCCCAAAACCCCAAGTGATCGCCAGCACTCCCCAGACAAAGGGATTCGTCACATCCACCCACAGCAGACAGGGAATCAAAGTGGACAGCAGAATCAATCCTCCACCCATGGTGGGAGTTCCGGCTTTTTTCTGATGCGACTGAGGACCGTCATCACGAATGGCTTGACCAATTTGATAATCTTTTAGGCGGCGAATGAAATAAGGTCCCCACATCCAGCAAAGCAAAAATGCTGTGAAGAAGGCGATAAAGGTTCGAACTGTGATGTAACGAAAAACATTAAATGCCGAAACTTGATCGGCAAACGAATACAGGAGTTGATAAAGCATGTTGTGTTCAGTCTTCTTTCTTCAGTGAAAAATCCACGGGATCGCAAGCCATCACAAAGCGTTCCAGCTTCATTCCTCGTGAGCCCTTCACGAGAACCGTATCGTGCTCATTTAGCATAGAGGCGACATCAGATGCAAGTGATTCTTCATAAACATTTGATATCATTGATTTTTTTGAATATTGAGAAGCTTTCAATCCAGCTTCAAAAGACTGTGAATCTGCACCGTAAAACCAGACAAGATCAAATCCCGATCGGCCGACTTTTTCACCCAATTCGCGGTGCAGCTGAGCCGAGAGATCGCCGAGCTCCAGCATTTCAGCGAAAACTCCCACTTTTTTGCCGGAAGTTTTGAGCAGTTTGACGTTTTCCAAAAGAGCGCTCATGCTATCAGGGTTGGCATTGTAAGCATCAAACAAAAGTTCCGCTCCGGATTTCAAATGCACCAACTGATTGCGACCCCAATTGGTTTTGCATTTTTCAAGTGCAGGCCAAATTTGCACAGGAGTCATGCCGCTAGCAAGTCCAATGCTCGCCGCCACCATCAGGTTCACCAGATTTTGTTCGCCAAAGACATTCACTTTGGCTTTTCCTGAAACTCCGCTGATTTGGCCCTTCAGTTGAATCGAAGACATCGTGAGCACTTCGATTTGAAAAAACACATCGGCTTTGGGATCGAGGCTTGAGAAAGTCAGAATTTTTTGAGCTAGCGGAAATTCTTTTTTGGCTTTGGCGTGCATGCGAGCAGTGAAAGGATTGTCCAGATTGTAAATTCGAATCGCTTCTGGCTTTGCAAATTGATAGATCTCCTCTTTGGCTTCAGCGATTTTTTCGATTGTGCCAAAATGCTCGATGTGGGCCCGGCCCACCATGGAAACCACAACCACGTCAGGTTCAGCAATTTCACACAGTCTTTGAATTTCACCTGAATGATTCATTCCCATTTCAATCAAGCTCACTTGTGAACCCGCCGGCTCGGCTAAAAGAGTGAAAGGAACTCCCCAATGATTGTTGAAGCTGCCTTTTGGGAAATGGACTTTGCGTGCCGTCGAGAGAACTGCAGCCGAAAATTCTTTGCTGGTGGTTTTGCCATTGGATCCAGTGATACCGACAATCAGCGAGGGACTTTTGCGGCGAGAATACAGGGCGAAATCCTGCAAAGCTTGCAAAGTGTTTGGCACCAGAATCACAGTGACTTTTTTCTTGAGAGCTTCCAGCTCGGGCCTGGCTTCATGAACGACCAGAGCGGCGGCACCTTTGTCCACAGCTTGAGAGAGAAACTGGTGAGCATCAAAGCTTTCGCCTTGAAGAGCGAAGAAAAGCTGTCCCTTGAGGTCGGCACGAGTGTCGCTGCCGACGGCTTGAAAATTTTTTTCTTTTTCTGAGAGCAATTGCCCTTTTGTCGCTTGCAGGACATCTGTCAAAGTGATGGGTGTCATAGCAGAAGCTCCTTGGCAGTTTCAAAATCGCTGAAATGAATTTTTTCTTTGCCGATGATTTGATAATCTTCATGACCTTTGCCCGCGATTAAAATCACGTCGTGTGGCTTGGCCATTTTAAAAACTGTTTCGATTGCTTTTTTGCGATCGACTTGCATTTCGACTCGTTTTTTTCTTTCGCTTTCAGTGAAGCCATCCATGATATCGTTGATGATGGCATAAGGGTCTTCGGTCCTTGGATTGTCCGAAGTCACCATGACAAAATCAGAAAGCCGAATGGCGATTTCGGCCATTTGTGGTCTTTTGCCTTTGTCGCGATCACCGCCGCAACCAAAAATCGTCCAAATCTGTGAATGGGATTTCAGATCTGTGCGCACTTTGTTGAGAGCTTTCAGCACATTTTCAAGGGCGTCCGGCGAGTGAGCGTAATCCACGAACACATGCAAAGAGCGCGAATTGGGGACCAGTTGCAATCGGCCCGGGACTCCATGAAAACGAGTCAGTGCTTCTAAAGACTGTCGAATCGGAATTCCAATGGTGCTCGCAGCGATGGCGGCGGCAACCGCATTGGCGACGTTGTGGGTTCCGCACATCGGAAGAAAGGATTGGTAATCACTGAGCGGAGTTTTCAAAATGAAATCGGTGCGATTGAAATCCATGCGTTGGATCTCATAGCGAAAGTCGGCGTTTTTTTTGGTCCCATAAGTCCACAAACTGGCCGAAGCCGCCACTCGCATTTTGGCTCCCCAGGGGTCATCGCTATTGACAATGGCAAAATGCGGATTCTTTCGGGAATTCCACAAAAGATCCGTGAAAAGTTTCTGCTTGGCCTGAAAATAATCCTTCATGCTCTCGTGATAATCCAAATGATCGCGACTGAGATTGGTGAAAATCACAGTGTTGAAATGAACTCCATCGGCCCGCGCCTGATCCAGAGCGTGACTTGATATTTCCATGGCCACGGCTTTGGCTCCCGCTTCTTTCATTTCACGCAGGCGTTTTTGCAAAGAGACCGCATCGGGAGTTGTCAGGTTCGTGGGCCAGACTTGTGAGCCCAAATGATGGTTGATGGTGCCAAGCACTCCGCAAGGAAAACGGAATTTTTCTAAAATGGCTTCTAACAAATAAGTCACCGAAGTTTTGCCATTGGTTCCAGTCACTCCAAAGCAAGCCATTTCCATGGAAGGATGCTGGTAAAATTGAGAGGCCAAGAGATCCAAAGCTTCTCTTGAGCCCTTCACTTTTTGCACAAAGCCAGTGAAATTGGCGGGAACGAGGTCTTCTCTTTCTACGACCAGAGCGATGGCTCCAGCGGCACAGGCTTCATTGAGAAACTGATGCCCATCCCAGCTCGTTCCTGGCACTGCCACGAAAACCGAACCCAAGTGAACCTGCCTTGCATCATGAGTCAGCGAAAGAACTTCCACTTCCGGTGCAGAAGATTGATATTCAGGCAAAATTTTGAGAAGCTCTGGCAGTTTCAAATTTGATCCTCATAGTAGGGTGAGAAAGAAAGTGATCCCATGCGAAAATTAGGACCGATCCAATGCCTCGAAGCTCATCCTAAGGTTGAACCCAAAGAGGGTCAACAACCACTGACTTTCCTTCTCTTTCATGGCTACGGCGCAGATGCCTACGATTTGAAATCATTGGCAGAGGTCATTCAAACTCCGACACCGACCCATTTTCTATTTCCGCAAGGAGTTCTCGAAGTCCCCATCGGTCCCGGCTGGACCGGCCGCGCTTGGTGGCCCATCGACATCATGGCTTTGCAAGAAGCCGCCCTCCGAGGCGAACCGCGGGATCTTTCTCGCGAGACCACTCCAGGAATTGGCGAGCTTCGAAAAAAAGTTTTCGCGGCCATCGAAAGCCTGAAAACTCCATGGAATCAAATCATCCTCGGTGGCTTCAGCCAAGGAGCGATGCTGGCCACGGATATTTTCCTGAATGCTCCCGAAAATCCGCGGGCATTGGTCAGTCTGTCAGGCGCGCTCGTCAACAAAGACGAATGGAAGGCTTTGATCCCTCGTCGAGCTGGAGTTCCCTTCTTTGCCAGCCACGGAAAAATGGACGCTGTTTTGGACCACCGCTGTTCCGCCCAGCTTGAGACTTTCCTCACCCAAGCCGGAATGAAGGGAAAGCTTTTCAGCTTCAACGGCGCTCACGAAATTCCAATGGAAGCAATTGTGCGGCTCAATGAATTTTTGAAGGACGTCGCCAAATAAGACGGATCAGTTGTGGCGTTCAGAAAACGCTGCGGCATTTGCTGATCCGAACCAGCTCCTCAGTCCGTCGCGCTTACTGAGCGTCAGGTTCCGGCTTCAAAATCAAAGTCAGCCGTTTATTCGAAGGCATTGGGCTTCCGGGAGCTGGAATGACTTCGGAAATCAAACCCGAACCCCGCACCTTCACTTGCATGTTTTGACTTGAAAGCTGGCGAAGGGCTTCTCGCAAAGACATGTGAGTCAAATCTGGAACCACTTCATCCATTTCTGGATAAGGTGTTTGTGCCAGATCTGTGGCCGTCAGGATTTGTTGAGACGGCAGAATCGGATCTTTTAAATTCTTCATCTGCAGCTTGGTCTCTTTGCTGAGAGCGATTTCCCGCTTCTTTTTCTTTTTTCGCGAGATGGGGTCGCCCAAAGTTTTATCGATGAAATTCTTTTCAGTCAGCAGAACAGGTGCGATTCCTTCACGGCGGACGGCGTAGGAGGCCAGCTTTGAAAAAAGTGGAGCTGCCACTTGCGAACCGTAGTAAGAATTTTTCTTTGGATGATCGATCATCACGTAAATCACAAATTTGGGATCCGTGGCTGGGATAAAACCGGCAAAGCTTGAAACATAGGCACCTTCAAGGTAGCCAACGCCTTTGGGATTTACTTTCTGAGCTGTTCCGGTTTTCCCAGCAACGAGAAAACCATCGACTTTCGCATTCACGCCAGTTCCACCAGGAGCCGTCACACCAGTGAGCATCATTCGGACACTCGCTGCATCTTCTGGTGAAAGAACTCGTCTTTGTGCTTTGGTTTCAAATTCTTTGGTCTCACCAGTTTCTGGATCTCGAATGGCTTGGACGATGTAGGGGGTGTTGAGGACTCCACCATTGGCGATGGCCGCGTAGGCATTTGCCAATTGCAGGGCAGTGACGGCAATTCCATGACCGAAAGAAATATTCGCGAGCAAATGCGGCCGCCATGGCAAGGGCTGCATCAGGCCTCTGGAATCCCCGGGGAGATCCACGCCAGTTTTTTGACCGAAGCCAAAATCGCTCAAGCCTTTTTTCAAAGACTCGGGGCCCAGATCAAAAGCAATTTTCGTAGTCCCGATATTAGAGGAATAAGTCAGGATGTCAGACACCGAAAGATTCTGCCATTTTTCATGGATTTCAGCTTCTCGAATGACTCGGTCGCCGACTTTGAAGACTCCGTTTTCGGTGTTGTATTTGGTGTTGGGCTGAATGATTTTTTCTCGCAGAGCCGCAGCGATCACAAATGTCTTCAGAGTGCTGCCGGGCTCAAAGGCATCAGTCACAGCCCGATTTCTCCGAAGTTCTGGTTTCATTTTCTGAGCTCGGTTGGCGTCAAAGCTTGGAGCTGAAGAAATCGCCAGAACCGCCGACGTCTTCGCATCCAGAATAATTCCCATGGCGTTATCGGCATCAAATTCTGAAATCGTTTGATTGAGCTCTGTTTGCAAAACGTGTTGCAAATCTGCATCGACAGTCAATTTGATTTCAGCTCCGTCTGGATTTTCAGCAAACATCAAACCATCGGCGATCAGCGGCCGGCCGCGAGCATCCCTGCGGACAGTGACTTTCTTTTTATTTCCCTGCAAGGCTTGATCGAAAGAAAGCTCCAGCCCTTCAAGGCCCTGCCCTTCTTGCCCGACAAAGCCAATCACTTGTGAGAGCAGATTTTCATTGGGATAAACGCGCTTGAACTCTTCAACCATCTGCAGCCCTTTGATGTTGAGAGTTTTCAGTTGAGCCGTTTTTTCCTCTGAAAGAAATCTTTGGATCCAGATAAAGCGGCGATTTTTGTCTTTGATTTTCCCGTAAATATTTTCAGCTGACATTCCCAAAATGGGAGCCAGCTTGCGAGACACCCATTTTTTGCTGTCCAAAATTTTTGGATCTGCATAGAGAGAATAAACCTTGGTGGAAAGTGCCAGCTCTCGACCCTTGCGATCGACAATCGCGCCCCGACGGCTTTGCAAAGTGATCACAGTTTCAAATTGTCGGGATTTCAAAACTTCCAAGCGCTCATTGGGGAAAACCTGCAGGACCGAAGCTCGCAAAATGAGAATTCCCCACAGGACGACGAGGCCTGAGAACAAAATGACGATTCGGCTTTTCAATTGAGCTCCCGCGAACGTGATGAAGTCATTTGTTGCGCCCCTGAGAGATGGATGATTTGGCTTGCTTGCACTTTTTTAAGAGTGAATCTTCTCTGAGCCATATTTTCCACGTGCTGGGGACGAGTCACTTTCGCGAGCTGCATGACTTTGTCTCGCTTTTCATCAACAATTTGACGTTGTTCGCGGGTCAGCTTGAGGATTCCATAACCAAGGCGGCGTTCTTCCATTTGCAGAAAGACCAATGTAAAAAGAGTCCCAATAATGAGAAGAATACTTACGAATGGCTTCACGATGCCTCACCTCAGCTGCGGTTGGATCGTTCAAAAACGCGGAGCTTGGCACTGCGGGCTCGTGGATTCTCTTTCGCTTCATTCCATTCAGCTTGAATCACTTTTTTATTCACGATGGAGCCCGCATCCATGGTCTCCGCAAGTTCTTTGAACTTGTTCTTTACGATTCTATCTTCAAGTGAATGAAATGTCAGGACAGCGAGACGCCCTTTGGACTTCAGTCCATGTGCCAAGTTTTCAAGAGAGTTTTCCACAACTTCCAGTTCGCGATTGACCTGCAGACGAAGCGCCAAGAAATACTGAGTGGCAGGATGATGACCTTTGCGATGCCAGCCCTCCACTCTCTCGATGAGACCCGCCAGATCCCTCGTGTTGAGAAAGGGTTTCTCTCCCCGATCGTGCACGATAGCTCGGGTCACACGGTAAGGTCTTTGAACTTCGCCAAGAGTTTTGAAAAGTTCGTTGAGCTCCTCTTCTGAAAATTCGCGAATGATGTCGGCAGCCGTTGGTCCAGTCGAGTTGTTCATCCGCATATCCAGCGGACCTTCATGATAAAAACTGAAACCTCTGAGACCTTGGTCCAGTTGAGGAGAGCTCACTCCCAAATCCAAAAGCATCAGATCGAAGCTCCCGAATTTTTCAGCCGTGTATTCAGAAAAATTTCCGTGATGCAGCTGCAATCGGCCAATCGCAATCCACTCGGAAAAATTCTCTCTGGCATAGGCAATCGCCTCGGGATCCTGATCAAACGCGAGAGCACTGACTTGTGGATATTTCTCGAGCAGAGCACGCAAGTGGCCGCCTCTTCCGAAAGTTCCATCAAGATATCTTAACGGAAGATCGGGCTGTGCTTCGACAGTTGGAGCGAGCATGCTGAGAACTTGATTCAAAAGAACCGGCAGATGAGGTGCATTCATGAGCTCACCAAAATAAAGAGCTTTGAGTTTCACGTCAATGCTGGTTAGCATATCCATATGCTAGTGAACTGTCCCCGTTGCGGATTTTCCCAACCTAAGGATCGATATTGCGCGAGTTGCGGCGTGGACATGGAACTCTATCGTCCTGCCGGTGTTCCCATTTGGAAAAAAATTCTCAAAAGCCCCATTTTGCATGTCAGTTTGGTCTTTGTGATGGTGCTGGTTTCCATTTTGTACGTCAGGCAAAAGCAGCGCGAAGAATTGCGGGCCCGGGTCGAATACCTCCGGGGTGGTCCTCTGCTGGTGGAGCGTGGAAAAAAGCCAGTGCAAATCGATGCCAGTTCCGAAGCCAAGGAGCAATTGGCTCCGCCTCAGGTCGCTGCTGCCGCCGATGGAGCAAAAAAGAACCTCGAAGTCACCAATGCCTCTGGAGAATTGCCAGCAGGCTCTTTGGCCGCCCGATCGGCAACCAGTAATCCAGCCGGGCCGGCCTCGACTGGAAATCCAAATCCAGCGGCCTTTCCTGCGAAAATCAATGTCTATTACATGGAAGTTGAAACGGCCACATTGAATTCTTGGATCGAAGAGTCCAAAGCCAGCAATCAAATCCGCCAATTTGACGATGTGCTGACGGGACCGCTCTTGCAAGTGAAGCAAAAAATCCGAGCGGCCAAGGGATTGAAGCTTTTGCAGAAAATCGATCTCAATATATCAACTCCGGGAGCCCCAGCCGAGTGGTTTGCTGGCACTCACAAGGGTTCAGATCCCGAAAGTGAAATGGGATTTTTCTCATCACTGGTGATGGGTGATTCTCGAGATGGGCTGATTCGCGGGGAAATCGAAGTGCAAAGAGCTTTTCGCGACCCCAATGATGTGGCGAAAACCATGGAAAGAATTTCCTATGGTGGCCCTTTTGAGCTGGCCTCTGGGCAGGGATTTTTCATGCGTGGATTGCTGCCGCGTAAATTTGCCACGGATTTCGAAGAAGAGACTCACCCTGACGCCTATTTGACGATTTTCAAATCGCGAAATTACCGTGAAGGCCAGACCGAGTTTACTTTGATTCTTGATTTTGATACGACATCTCCACAAGCGAGATGATCGATGAAAATTGAACATTTTTATGGTTCCCAAGTTCACATTCTGAACAACACTTACCTCAACGGGCTTTTGGCCAAGCTCTGCGCGCCTGAAACTTTTCAGCCAGAGATCAATCATCTGGTTGAAACTTTGTATGGTCATTTGTTGACGACAGTGATGAATGAGCAGTTTCCCAAAGAGACTCTCGAGACCCTCACTCGAATGACTGAAATGCATCCTGAGCAGAAACTTCGAAGTGAGCGCCTCAAGAGCAGCCAAAAAGTGATTTCGGTGAATATTGCCCGGGCCGGGACTTACCCCAGTCACATTTGCTTCAATGCCCTCCACTACGCCATTCATCACTCTTGCCTGCGCCAAGATCATATTTTTGCGGCTCGAGCCACCGATGGCAAAGACCAGGTCACTGGGACTGCCATTGGTGCGACGAAAATTGGCGGGGATCAGCAGGATTCCATCGTGCTTTTTCCTGATCCCATGGGGGCCACTGGCAACACCCTGCTGGCTGCTTTGGATTATTATAAAAAATCAGTGCCTGGTCGAGCTCGACAGATGATTGCTTTGCATTTGATTGTGACCCCCGAGTATTTGCGCAAGGTTCTGACTCACCATCCTGATGTGCAGGTCTATGCTCTGAGACTTGACCGTGGGCTTTCGACTGAGGCAGTTTTAAAAGCTCCTCCGGGAAAGCATTGGGATCAAGAAAAGGGTCTCAATGAAAAAGGCTACATTGTCCCTGGCGGTGGTGGCTTTGGCGAAATCATGAATAATTCTTTTGTCTGATCAAGAGATAACGAAACGAAAACAAGGAAAACGGCGATGACAAATTTGAAACTCTCTAGCTATATCAAAGAAGAAGACATCCAGGGCAAAGTCAAAGAAATGGGCCAAGCTCTTTCAAAGAAATTCAAAGGCCAAGAAGTGGTCGCCGTCTGCGTGCTCAAAGGCTCTTTCATGTTTTACTCGGACCTCATTCGCCAAATCAGCACTGATATCACTTGCGAATTTTTCGGAGTTTCCAGCTATCACGGTGGAACCACATCATCAGGGGAAGTGAAAGTCACTTTGGATCTGGCAGGACCTGTCGAAGGCAAGCATGTGGTTTTGGTGGAA
Organism: Pseudobdellovibrionaceae bacterium; assembly: GCA_041288045.1. Lineage (GTDB taxonomy): Bacteria > Bdellovibrionota > Bdellovibrionia > Bdellovibrionales > Bdellovibrionaceae > 21-14-0-10-47-8. Next base: position 11,420 of record JBGGMM010000192.1, read on the forward strand.
GATATCGTCGATACAGGTTTGACCATGAACTATCTAAAATCTGCTCTGATGTCGCGAAAACCCAAGAGCCTCACAACTGTCGCTCTATTGGAAAAACCAGAAGCTTTGAAAGTGAAATGCGAAATCGATATGGTCGGCTTTAAAATCCCGAACGATTTCGTCGTCGGCTACGGCCTGGATTACCAAGGCTTCTACCGAAACCTGCCCTACATCGCCCAAGTCCAAAATTTCAACTAGGTCAGGGGCCGAGGGTGCCTTTCTCTTTTTCCTTCACCCGCTGCAGCAGGAGTCCCTGCTGAGCCTCTTATTTCGCGCACTTAATGCGCTGGGTGAAGCAAAAAGAGAAAGGCACCCTCAAGCTACGGGATCAGGAGGACTTGGCCGGTTCGCAGTTTTGAGTTCTTTTTGAGTTTGTTCAGCTTGCGGATTTCTTGGATTGAAATTCCGTACTCTTCGGCAATTTTTTTGATGTTCTCGCCTCTTTTCACTCGGTGAGCGAAAGGTTGATTTTCATCTTCCGAAGCTGGCGCTGCTCGGCCTTCGGCCTCGGCGGTGGCTTGGGCCTTTCTCAGAGCTTCGGGACTTTCAAGCTCTTTGGCGATCATTTCGGATTTTACTTTTGGAATTGAGACGATCACGTTTTTGGGAATCAGTCGACCGCGGGTTCTGGCCAGCTTTGTGATGTGCGGATTGAAAACCTGAGTTTTCAAATCATCGCCATCAAACCAACGAAGCAAATCGCGGTATTTTATCGCCAGCGGCAGTTTCACATCATGAGATTCCAGTGGCTGGGACCAAGAGACTGAGCCTAAATACTTTTGTGCATTGCTTGTGACTTCCAGAGCTGCCAGAAAACTGGCGTAGAAATTTCTAGAAGCAAAACCAAATTTTTTCTGTGAAACCAATTCGCCAATGTCGCGGGTCTTCGCTTTCTTTGAAATTCGAAGCACTCCGCTGGGTCCGTGATTGTAGCCCGTCAAAGCCAGTGGCCAGCTTTCCAGCATTTTATAATTGATGCGCAAAAGCTTGGCCGCCAATCGAGCCGCTTCAGCTGGATGATTGCGAAGATCGATGGCTGGATCTCGCTTCATAAAGCCACGCATGGTGTATGGCATGATCTGCCAAAGCCCACTGGCGCCGACTTTGGATCTGGCTAAAACATTGTAAGAGCTTTCGACAAAGGGAAGTCTCACAAGCTCAATGGGCAAACCGGCTTCACGAAAGATTTTTTCAAATTCGTCCAAATACCGACCGGAAAAATAAATCCCTTGGATGATTCGATCCTTTTGCCCCAACTGAAAGCGAAGCCGGCTTTTTTTCGCAGCTGTCGTGAATTTCTTCGGATCGTCGAACTGGGCGAAATAATCCCAAATTTTTCTTTCATTAAAATTTAATGACGAAGGCTCGTTGATATTTTTAAATTTTTCCAGCAAAGCAACTGTTCGCTTTTTGGCCTCTTTGACTTTTTTGATTTTCAAAGCTTCTTTTTGGTAGGGATTCAAATCTGTGCGCGAAGAGATGTCCGTGAAATCCAGCTCTTCATAGATCAAGTCCATATAATCAGAATCATGCAAGACGCCCTGATCCGTTGTGTATTTCGAATAGACATTCAGCCAAAACTTGAAGTTGACCTCAAGGCCCTTGGGAATGGCAAAGGTCTGTGGACTGTAACCCAAAGCCCCTTCTTGATTGGAAAAATCAGGGGACTTCCAAGGACGCGAAGTTGTCAGATTTTTTTCTCCGGCCACATCTTCGTGAGAAACAGGAGTGTCTTCATCGGTGACTGGAGTGAAAGTCGAATCCTCAGCTTCTGCCTCGGGAGCGGGCTTATCACCGGCTTCTGTGCGCGGAGTTTCTTCGGTCTCGCCAGGCGAGTCGACAACAAAGGGAACTCCGTTTTCAGTAAAGTCTTTTTTTGCAGGTGTCACCATTGGCTCTTGCGCAGAAGCGCCAGCCGAAAAAAGAAGCAGAAATGAAAAGAGGATTTTTAACTGCCGCACCCAGGAGCCTCCGCTCAATTCAACTCTCATTCGACCAATGAAACAGCCAAGCGATCAAAGAGAGAACGCACTTGTGCACCATCGGCATTTCCGTTGTACATAAACACGAAGGGAAGGACAGTTCCGTCGCTTCGTCCGGCATATCCTGCCAAAGCGACAACCCCATCCAAGAGTCCAGTCTTGGCCCGCACCCACCTTTGACCAGGTCCATCCTTCATTCGATTTTTCAAAGTGCCATCCACTCCACCAATCGGCAGCGAAGCCACGAACTCGGGCTGATAGCGAAACTGAAATTTCATGTCGTTAAGAACTTTCCAGATGGCAGTTGCGGTCATTTTGTTTTGCCGAGTGAGCCCTGAGGGATTGAAAAGCTCAAAGTGAGTTCCTGGAACTCCGATTTCCAGCAAGTAGCGATTGAGAACTTTCATTCCTTTTTCAATGGTGCCTGGTGGCGAAGTCGCTGCCGCTAAATTCTTGGTCAGCATTTCAGCCACGTAATTATTTGAAAATTTATTCATGTCCGCCAAAATGCCTTCGATGGTTTTGCTTTCAGCTTCGGCCATGAGCTTGGCTGATTCAGGAGTCTTTCCGGATTTGATGGAGCCTTTGACTTCGACTCCTCGTTGCTGAAGAAAGGATTTCAAATTGGAGCCGGCCCACAAATCGGGCTGCGTGATGTTTTTATAAACCACCACTTCTTTTGAATTGAGAGCGATTTTTCCGCTGACGACGATCACATCGCCAGCCCCTTTGGAATCCTCGTCCCGATCCACCATGACATTGGTTTTTCCATCAGCAGCGAGAGTTGTGACTTTGGATTTCAGTTGGATGTATTGGTTTTCTGGATCGGCGAACACCAAGGCTGGATCGCCGGCTTTTTTTCCAGGTCTGACGAAGACATTGACGGAATTCCAGTTGAAAGACATGGCTCCGGTTGGCGCGTCGTAAGCGCGGTCGACTCTTTCTTTTTGTCGACTGGGATCAAATCTCAATTGATCAAAATAAGTGTCATCGACAAGAATGTTTCCTTCGATGGTTTTCACTCCTGAGCGAATGAAGGCATTGACTAAAAACCACATGGTTTCAGAGACGAAAGAGGGGTCGCCTCCCCCTTTCAGGATCAAATCGCCTTTGAGAACTCCGTCTTCAATTGCGGCTGAGCTCCAAAGGCTTGTTTTGAATTTGGTTCCTGGAGGAAATTGCGAAATGGATGTGGCCGCAGTCACCAATTTGGTGATCGAGGCCGGGATCATTTTCTTGTCGGGGTTTTTGGCCAGAATGACTTTGGGTTCGCCTTCGCCACCAGCGATGTAAATGCCGAGCTGAGAGTCGGGGATTCCTGATTTTTTGAGAATTTGTTCTAGATTTTTTTCTTCTTTAGAAATCCAAGCCCCATCTAAGGCCAAGGCCTTCCCACTGAGCGCGAGAAGCGTAACAGCAATCCATTTCATTTGAACCTCGTTGTTTCATGCTAAAGGGCCCTTGAAGCTCAGGCAATCAGGAAGTATGTTGAAATGATGTCGCTCACCAAGCCTTTGCTTTTTATTGTCGACGATGAACCTTCCACCCTCGCTGCGCTGGAAAGACTGCTTCGAAATGATTTCGAAGTTCAGACTTTCACTGAAGCTGAAAAGGCCTTGGCCCAATTGGAGCAGCAAGATCCGGCTTTGGTCCTAACGGATTCCATCATGCCGAAAATGACCGGCCATGAATTCTTAAAAAGAGTGCGACTTTTGCGTCCCAACAGTCTTCGCGTCCTGCTCTCGGGCCAAATTGCCAATGATGACCTTTCTGAAGCGATCAATATCGGGCTGATCCATCGCTTTTTCGTCAAACCCTGGGACAATGAAATTCTGAAATTGCAGCTTTTGGAATGCTTACAGCAACGAAAGACTTTAATTGAAAAAGATTTTCTGGCCACTTTGGCTCTCACCGACCCAGTGACTGGACTTGGAAATCATCGCTTGTTTCAAGAGCAGCTGCGAATTGAAATTGCCAGAGCTCAACGTCACCAAAGGCCTCTTTCGCTGATGATGATGGACATTGATCATTTCAAAACTTGGAACGATCAATTTGGTCATCCGGCGGGGGATTTGCTGCTTAAAAATGTTTCCTCTTTGCTGCTCAAAGGATTGCGCAATATTGATTGGGTGGCGAGATACGGCGGTGATGAATTTGCAATGATTTTGCCTGACACTCAATCGCATCATGCTTTGCAAATTGCTGAGCGATTGCGAACTCAGTTTTTCAAATCGCAAGAAGCCCACCAAGGTCCAGGCCCACTTTCACTCAGTTTTGGAATTGCTTCTTTTCCTGAGCATGCGGCGAAAGCAAAAGAGTTGATCCAGGCTGCAGACCAGGCCCTCTACCAGGCCAAACATCAGGGCCGAAATCAATCCCTTATTGCAGCCACTGCCCAGTGATTCTACACTGAAAGAATCACAAGGAAGTGCGCCGGATGAAAAATCGCGAATGGTTCATCGTTTTTATTCCACTTGTTCTCACTTGGGCCGTCGATTTCTTTACCAAGCAGTGGGCCAGTGAGCTGACTTCGTATAAAGATTTCGGAATCGTCAATTTCGTTCTTCACCACAATCCGGGAGCCATGCTGGGTCTTTTCGCCGACCTGCCACCCATTTTGCGAGTGGTCTCTTTGTCGACGGGTGGAGCTTTCTTGTTTTGCACTTATGGTTTGATTCAGTATTTGCTGCCGATCAAATCCCTGACTTTGAGAACCGGTCTGTCGATTTTGCTCGGCGGAATTTTGGGCAATGTCACCGATCGCATTATCTATGGTCACGTGATTGATTTCATCGTTTTCCGCTTGGGTGATTTGGGAAGTCCCGCTTTCAATTTGGCTGACGCTCTTCAGTGGGTGGGCTATGGGCTCATCGTTTATGCGATTGTCAAAGAGGGTGATCTTTTGTGGCCCGAATTCAACTCGAGAAGAAAGTACTGGATCAATCCAAGATTTCAATTGAAGTACTGCTTTTTCTTGCTGGGCGTGGGCTTCGGAGTGGGCTTGGTGTCGATGGTTTTCTCGTACACTTATTTGCGAGTGACGATGATCGAACTGAGCGGTCACAACACTCTGATCCTGGATAAATTCTTACTGCCTTTCACAATGACTTTCGGTTTGATCATCATGGGTCTCTGTGCGGGTCTTTTCACAGTGGGAAAAATCATTTCCCACAAAATCGCCGGCCCCCTTTACGCTTTTGAAAAAGTCATGAGCGATGCCATCGAAGGCAAAAACCGCCCCTTCAAATTGCGCTCAAAAGACGAATTCAAACATTTAGAAGATTTAGCAATGCAAATCCAAAAGCACCTGATTCGCTACGGAGCCCTGCCAGCAGATAAAAACGTCGAAGAAATTTCAGCCGAAGATCTCGAAGTCCAAGGCGCTTTGGTCGCCGAAGTGGCAGAGAAGTCTCATCAAGAGCATGAAAAAGCGCAGGCAACTCCGGCAGTCACGAAGATTTCCGGGTAAAGCCGGACTCTGTAGTTCGGGGGTCTTCATCCATGATGTTGACCCTTGGTATGGCGTGCTAATGCCAACTCTTCCACCACCTCCCAAAACCGGGGGTATCGGTCACATCTCTAACTTCCAAAGCCAATCTCCCGATTCCAAACCGGGGGTATCGGTCACACCTCAAGAATCCAAAGCCAACCACCCAACTGAAGAAGTCGGTCTTCCTGACACGTTCATCCTGGAAACTGGGGCATCCATGCCCCAGCCCCAAAGGGGTGCGGCCATGGATGGCCGCATTTCCAGGATGCAAAGCTAGGAAGGCTTACCCGAGCGAAGAATGAAATTGAATTTTGAATTGGAACTAGAGGCAAAGACGTGAAATCGCAGCAAGCAGCTAGTAAGCCACCACAGCATCCTTAATCTTCTGCAGATAAAACCGCTTCTGCGCCCCGTCCCGATGACAGGTGGCCATCACAAAATCCCCATCCGGATTTCGCACCAAGCCCAGCGGAGTGATCCTTCGAGTGTCCGTTTTCGATTTGCTGCTCTCGTAGGAAATATCCAGATGCAAATTCTTCTGCACACATTCGATCACTTTGTCGACAGTGGGATTATGGGCGTGAAGCAGGCTGTATTTCGACCAGCTCAGATCTTTTTCCACCACTTTTAAAACTTCCGACAGCGGAGTCAGCGGCCCTAATCGGTTCATGCACTCGAGGCCCACGTGCAAACAGGCTCTGGCATCATCCAAAGCTCGGTGGGCTTTTCCGCCGTCGATCTTTAAAAGCGGAATCAGTGTTTGCAGTTTGTGATTGGGACTTTCGGTGATGAGTTTGCGCGCCAGCAGACTGGTGCAAAGCACGGGTTCGCTTGGCAGCGGCAGATTGTGTTTTTCAAATTCCACCGCCATAAATCCCATATCGAAGGGGGCGTGGTGGGCCATGGGGATAGAGCCTTTGAGAAATTCGTGGATCTGAGAAATTTTCTCTGACATCAGGGGCGCATCGGCCACCATCTCGTTGGTGATTCCGTGAATAGAGATGATGAAATCACTCATGGGCTTTGAGGGTCTGAGCAAGGTCTGGAAAGAGTCGATTTCCTGCCCGCCTTTCCATTTCACGGCACCGAATTCGACCACTTCAGAGCCTAAGGGATAGGCTCCGGAAGTTTCAGTGTCAAAAGCGACGAAAGTGAACTCTGTCCAAGGTTTCGAAAAATCAGATTCGGATTCAGGCATAGGATCCAAGCTAACAAAGCCACCGATGAAAGTCCAGGCCGGCTCGAGAACGAGTTACATAGAAAGACCCAGTTCGGCTATGATCTCTAAAGAGGATTCATCTGTGATCAGCGACAAACTCAAATTCTGGTTCGGCCCCTTGGTGGTTTTGATTGTGACGGCAGCGATTGGCGCAAAAGCCCAAGCGCAAATGTCGAAAATGTATGGAACTGTGGGTTTGACTTCGAATTATGTCGATCGCGGGATCACTCAATCCAAAAAAGGACCTTCGCTCAATGCCGGGATGGGGTATTGGTTTGGTCCGCAGGGCCGCATCGGTTTTGAAGGCGCGAGTGTCGCTTACCAAAATGAAAGTACCAGCGTTGAAATGCGGCTTCTCACCGACTACAAATTTGTTTTCACGCAAGCCACAGATTTCAAAATCCGCGTCGACTGGGTCCGCTACTTTTCTGAAAATATTCGCAGCAAATTGATCGCCACTTTGGATCTGAATCTTTTTACTTATCACGTCCTGGCCTCGCGTGAGGACAACTTTGAAGGAACCAAAAGACCCCGCAACTGGTTCGCTCTGCACAAGGATTGGGCTTACACCCAAAGCGTGCAAATCAATGGCACTGTCGGGTATTCGATGCCCGAGGGATATGATAGCTATTTCGACACTCGCATTGGTGCTAGCTACTTGATGACCAATATCACTGTCGGAGTTTTTAACACCTATGTTTCAAAAGCCCAACAATTCGGCGGCACTGCCGACACAGCTTTCCTGCTAGAATTGCAAGCTCGGTTTTAAACGAATTTTTTAGAATTTCTTATTTTCCCCTCTTTCTGAGACACCGAATTTTTTGATCCTGGCTCAAATTGATCAAATACAATTATATTTAAAGATCTTTGCCAAGCTTCCGTAAAGTAAGAGTCCTATTCGCGGAACGTTGTTTGGACATTGCTCTGGAGATGACATGAGATGGACTCTTGGTCTTTTGCTGTTCACGTTGCTTCTGCACCAGTCCCTTTTTGCTGCTCCCGCCACTGTTTTTGGACCAAAAACATTTCAAGCGGCTCCCAGTACCGCGTCTTACAATGAATCATTCTCGAATTCCAAAGAGAACGCTGATGGGGTTTTGACCATCACCAATGGAAATGGCCAGGATCTTTCTGAGCTGGAATGTCCAAAAAAGCCAGTGGCGACGATGATTCTCTGCAAAGCTGAGAATGTCGAAAGGCATTTGCGCACAATTTTTGAAAGACCGTCTCAGTTTGAGATCAGTTTGAATGGCAGAGTGATCGCCACCCAAGCTCAGCTCCCCGACGTGAAGGGCAAGTACCAAACCGCGATCAAAGTGACGCTCGCGAATACTCTCAAAGTCCGCGTGAAGGGACTTTGGACTTCTTATCTTTCCGTTGAGATCAAAGCGGATTCGACCACAGTGAATCAAAATCCGATCGCTCGGTTCTCGGCAACTCCCGCTCAGGGGATTGCGCCTGAATTGATTTCCTTCTCGGGACTGACCAGCTCGGATCCGGATGGCGATGCTATCACTCAGTACACTTGGGATTTCGGTGATGGCGGTTTTGCCACGGGGTCTTTGGTTACTCACAATTTTCTCGCGGCTGGAACATATCAAGTGAAACTCACCGTCCAAGATTCTCGCGGTGGGACCGGAAGTCTCACGCAAGCGATTGTCATTCGCGCCAATCAGGTGCCGATTGCGAACTTCACGGCCATTCCTGAAACGGCTCTCGGAGTTTTGAAAGCCAAATTCGATGCATCGACCTCGCAGGATTCGGATGGCTCGATTGTTTCTTATGATTTTGATTTTGGTGACGGCAGTCATGCGAGCACCGCCGTGGCTGAGCATATTTACAGTGCGCCTGGTACTTATCAGATCACGCTCACCGTGAAGGACAATAAGTTTGCTACTGCTACCAAGACAATCAGTCTGTTGGTGAAAGACGCGACTCCGCCGGTCGTGGCTGTTTCAAGTCCTGTGAATAATTCAACTCTCTCGAATTTTTCTGTTCCGGTTGCTGGCTCTAGCAATGAGCCTCTGTCTGAAATCACGGCTCAGTTCGGTAGTGATATACCTGTTGTATTAAATCTTAGCAGTGATCGAAAATCCTTTTCTGGAACGCTCACAGCAACCGGCACTGGAAGTAAAATTATCACACTGTCAGCAAAAGACTTGGCTGGAAATCAGACGGTCAATGGTTTGACGATTACGATCAGTGCGGACCTACCACCGATTGCCAAATTAGAAACCACAGCTCCACAATCCAAAGTCGCTCCGCTGATGGTGCTCTTTGACGCTTCAAAGTCCACTTCGCCTCAAGGCAAAGCTCTGTCATTTCATTTCGATTTTGGTGATGGCAGCGGAGCGGACAGCGCAAATGGAGTTATTTCGCACAGCTTTGAATCCGCTGGTAGCTTCACTGTAACTGTGAAAGTCACCGACAGCTCAGGCCTTGAATCCATAGCCTCAACTCAGATCATAGCTGTGGATCCAGAAGTGCCACCGCCTGTTGAAAATCAGGCGCCACCATTGGCCAGCTCGGGGCTTCAACCAATGATTGATTCTGTTAAGTTCCTTTATGAAGGTGAAAATGCAATTCAGAGAAATGTTCAACCTGGAGCCATCGATGCCAATCGAGTGGCAGTGCTCCAAGGAGTGGTTTTTAATCAAGATGGCTCCCCTCTTTCTGGAGTCAAAATTTCTGTATTGGAAATGCCCGAAGTGGGTGAGACCTTCACAAGTGAAAATGGGAAATTTCATATCGCAGTCAATGGAGGCGCTGTTTTAACTGTTCACTATGAGCGCAACGGCTATTTTCCATTGCAAAGAAAAATCTCAACTTCAGCGCTTGATTACTTTCACACTGAGAAAGTGGTCATGGTACCGCCCGACTCAAAAGTCACCCAGCTGCAGAACAATGCAGCATCCATTCAAGTCGCCAAAGGCTCAAAAGTCAGCGACACATCAGGTGAAAGAACACCCATGCTTGTGATTCCTCCGCTCACTGAGGCAAAGCTACAAATGCCGGATGGAAGTTTGAAGCCAATCTCAACAATTTCACTTCGAGCCACCGAATACACGGTCGGAGCTGATGGACCTCAACGAATGCCGGCAGAATTGCCCACGATGACTGGTTATACCTATGCTGTTGAACTGAGTGTTGACGAAGCTATTGCAGCTGGCGCTGAGCATGTTGTGTTTTCAAACCCAATTCCATTTTATGTCGATAACTTTTTAGATGTTCCTGCTGGAAGCGTTGTTCCCGTTGGCAGCTATGATGCCCAGTTAGGTGCTTGGAAAGCTGAAAACGATGGAATTGTCGTCAAAGTTCTGTCCATTCAGAATAACTCTGCAATTCTCACTTTCGACGATAACGGAACTCCTGCGACTCCCCAACAGCTTTCCGTTTTGAAGATCACTCCCGATGAGTTGATGAAAATCGCCGAGAACTATGCGCCCGGGCAAAGTTTTTGGCGAGCTCGATTGAGCCACTTAAGTCCCATTGACCTGAATTTCCTAACAAAATTACCACGCGTTCGAGTTGCGACCAAGCGTCCTGGACCTCCCCAGAACCCGAAGGAAACAGGTTGCACAATGGGATCTATTATTGGCCTAACGGATTGCAGTCTTGGTGAAGAGCTTAGCTTTCCCGGTGTTCCGACCAATTTTCATTACAGTACGCTCACTAAGCCAGGCCGAGTTGCTGAACGCCAAGTGGTCATTCCACTTTTCAATGACGTTTTTTTACCATCTGATTCGACTGAAAATATTCATTTAAAAATTGAAATTGCTGGACAGGTCTATGAGCAGGATTTTACGCCTTCGAGCTACCTTTCGACAACTTGGTCTTGGGATGGGAAGGATAGCTTTGGAAGAAACGTCTATGGGCGTACACCAGCCCGCATCACTATCGATTATGAAAGTCCAACATTCTACGAAATTTCGACGGCAAATTTCACACTTTTGGTTGACGCAAAATCTTTTGGATCCGGATCCCTGGATTTGATTACTACTTCATTTCCATCTCGTCAGCTGAGTAAAGTGACACAGACATACACGATTCCGATTGGGAATGGGTTTTCGACAAACACAATTGATGTAGGTGGTTGGAGCCTATCACAAGTGCATCGTTACGACCCAATTTCACAAAGTCTTCAGTTAGGAAATAGCTCAGTTGTTGATGGCTCTAACATGTCTCCAATTTTAACTAGGATCGCCGGTAATTTTACTGCTGGATCATCCGGCGATAACGGCCCGGCTTCACTTGCCAAGTTCAATGGCATCACAGCATTAGCAGTTGGACCTGATGACAGCATCTACGTCGCTGAGTTCGGTCGCATTCGAAAGATTGGTCCCGATGGAAATGTTGTGACGATTGCGGGAAATGGTGTGTTTGGCCCTATTTCCGAAGGTCAATTGGCTCTCAATTCAAGTATGACTCGGATCGATGGTTTAGCGATTACGAATACTGGCGCCATCATTTTTGGTGCTGACAATCGAATTTGGAAATTTTCGGAGGGTGGCACTCTTTCCCGAATAGCTGGCACTGGAGAGTATGGTTACTCTGGTGACGGAGGCTTAGCAATTAATGCCAAGATGTTTGATCCGAAAGATCTCGTCCTCGGCAGTGATGGAACACTTTATTTTATTGATTCAAAAAATCGAAGAATTCGAAAAATCGCTCCTGATGGCATGATTTCGCTTTTGGCAGGAAATGGAGAATTCGGACTTCAAGGAAATGGTGGTCCCGCCACGCTCGCAAGTTTTTCTGAGCCCACTCACCTGGCGGTTGGGTTGAATAAAGAAATCTATGTTTCCGACAAATTCGCTTTTTCAGTACGAGTGATCACCAATGACGGGTTCATCAATCGCTTTGCAGGAGTTGAAACTGCCGGTGTAAGCCCTCGAGACGGTGAAGTTGCCCTGCAAGCGAAAATGGGAACGACTGGGGCACTTGCTGTTGACCGAGAGGGCAATGTTTATATTAGCGATATTAGCAATGGACGAATTTATCAAATCACACCCAATGGAATCCTGCTCACAATTGCAGGTGCCATCAATTCCAATGAAAACTTTTTTATTGGTTCGGTCGTCGCACTCAATAATTCCTACGCTGCTGTTTTTCTTAAATTTTATGGAAAAGACCGTTTGTTAGCAGTTCCTCAAGGATTTCCAATGGTTCATCTCTACCATAAAGCTCTGCCAGATTTAAATACGGCAGGTTACTCGATTGGTTCACTGGATGGGTCCGAAATTTATCAATTCTCCTCAATGGGTCGTCATTTGCAAACTCTCTTTTCTAAAACTGGAAAGGTGAAATGGAAATTCGCTTATGACAATGAAGGTCGCTTGATTTCAATGACGGACGCTTACTCAAAAGTCACCACCATCCAAAGAGATGGCAATGGACGACCTCTGGCAATGGTTGGCCCTTTTGGTCAAGCGCTTTCTTTCACATCGAACGCAGATGGCTACCTGACATCGGTGTCATTGCCAACTGGCGAGACGACTCGGTTGGATTATAATTCGGGTGGTTTGCTCCTCAGTTACCAAAGACCGAATGGCAACGCTTCAACTTTTGAATACAATTCTTTAGGTGAATTGATCAAAGACTCAGATGCCGCTGGAGGATTTAAAATTTTAGAAAAAATCAGCCAGTCCGTTTTTCAATTCACTATCAATGAAACGACCGCAACCGGACGAAAAACTGAATTCATCGTCGACGACTCAGGAGCTAATTTCACCACCTATCGCACAAATCATCCCTCGGGACGAACTGATTATGAAATCCAGTCTTTGAATTCAGAACAAATGCAAACCTTTTCTGGAAGCTCCTTCGCCAAAACGAATCGGGACATTGATCCACGTCTTGGGGGAATCACTCAATTTTTTAGTCAAAAACTGAGCAGCTATCCCTGGGGGAGTGATCTTATCAACGTGACGTCGTCCTATACGCCTCAAAGTTCGACGGACTTTTTCAGTTTCACTCAGGTTGAGGAAGTTCAAAATGGCCCTACTATGCTGACAACTGTTTATCGGTCTTTGGACCGTCAGATTTCTTCTGTCACTGGCGCAGGTAAAAAATCTGTCACAGCGATCAATGAATTTGAACAACCTGTTTTGGTTCAAAACGGGGCGCAAGCTCCTATTCAGTATTCCTATAACAATCGGGGGCAATTGATTTCAATCCTGCAGGGAGATCGCGAATCGACACTTTCTTATAATTCACTTGGGCAGGTTACGACTGTGACAAATCCTGAGGGGCAAACGACTTCGCTTTTTTGGGATCCTTCAAGCCGTCTAACTCAAGAAAAAAGAGCCGATAACAAAGTGATCAATTATCAATATGATCTCAATAGCAACCTCTCTGGTATTCAGCCTCCAGATAGACTTCTGCATCGGTTTACCTCCAATTTGATCGATCTTTTCGCCGTCTACACTCCACCGACGACTCCGAATGGCGGCGGAAGCACTCGGAATTTTTATAATCTCGATCGGCAAATCACCAAAATTGTCCGACCCGACGGAACTGAGCTCAAATTTTTGTACAATCCGACGACTTTTGCTCTGACCCGGGTTGAAGGGACACTGAAAAGTATTGATTTTGAAATGAGCACATATTCAAATACTTTTCCGAATTTTGCTAACTCCAGCGATGACATCCAAATCTATAACCAAGCAACGGATCACGTTCTTTCTCTTCGGATTTATCAAAATGCGGTTTCAGGTATAATCACCTATCGCCGCACTCGACCTTCTTTGCTCAATGAAATGATCATCAACGATCAAGTCTCTGTTGCCTACCAATACGATCAGGATGATTTTCTGCGCCAAGCTGGGAATTTAGTGATATCGCGAGAACCTCTGACTGGCACCATCATTGGCACTCAAATTGGCAATATCACTGAGTCTCATCAATTGAATTCTTTCGGCGAAATCAGTCAATCGAGCCACAGTGTGGGCAGCACATCTGTCTTCGCGAATCAGTACACTCGAGATAAGCTCGGAAGAATCACAAAGAAGATCGAAACTATTTTGGGCCAAACTAAAACCCACAATTATTCTTACGATTTGGCAGGACGGCTGATCACAGCATCATTGAACGGCGTCATCGAACGACAGTACACCTATGATGGAAACG
>JBGGMM010000193.1:0-3612 GCA_041288045.1 Pseudobdellovibrionaceae bacterium
GGCCGGTCTGAAGCGGACATCAAATGGGTGAGTCAGCTTTTGATCGAAAGTGAAAAAGCAAATCGAACTGAAACAAGCTTGGACTCGGCCATTGGTGACTTTAAATCCTATATTTGTTGTTGGTGTGTAGACCATATGTGCTGGCTTGGTGGCAACGACGGCACCAGCATATAAAATTTCAAAGCTGGCTGTTGTCGGTCGGATTCGAATCGCATATTCGCAGGCACCGGCGGGGTCGGCGAGACAGGCTTGGGCTTGGCTTTCGGTGTCTTCGGCTGTATCGCCATCGAGATCATTGGCAGCTCCGAATTGGTAATTGAAATTCACTGTGAAATTTCGGCAGGGAAGGTAAGGGGTGACAAATCCACCATAGCCCGCGATGTTCACTTTGCCGCCCACATTGGCGCGCACTTGGCCAAAGATCGGAATGCTGACATCGGCTCCATTGGGCGCCATGGCTCCGGTCCCAGCTTGAGTCGGGCAGAAAAATCCGCTGCGAAGAACGCGGAAATTCCAAAGAGCGAAATTGAAGGAGCCAATTGTCGAGCCGTCGTTGTAGTTAAATCTTCCGAGAATTTCGATGGGAGGATTTTCGCAAGCACCCCCAGGGCAAACCGGGGTCCAGGTGAGGGTCAGGCGAAAGGGGCAGAGGGGGTTACCGCTCGCTGAATAACTCGAGCAGGGAAATCCCTGAAGTGTGAAGCCTGTGGCGGGATTTTGAAAATCATGGATCAGAGTCCCTTTGGCATTGTACAAATTTAAAAGTTGAGGGCCCACGGTGCAGGTTCGGTCGCCAGCAGTGAGAGAATCCTGCTTGAGAAAACAGGAAAACCCGGGATTGCTTGCGGCTTGAAGGGTTTGCACGAAGGAAGAACTGCTGGCGATCAGATTGAGAATATTGTTTTGCACAACCAGGAAGTTATTCAGAGTTTGATATTGCGATTGGATTCGTCGTTGATTCTTGATGATGTCCAAGGCGGCGAGTGTGGTTGCAAGCAGAACCATGGCTGTGAGCAGGGCTTCGACTAAGGTGTAACCTTTTGAATTCATGATTTTCACCTCAATGTGAAAGTGGAATTAAACGAAGCGGGATCGAAATTGACATCAGGATTTGGGCTGGCGGGGAACTTGACCTGTCCTGTGACGTCGATTTCAGGATTGTAGCAAGCGCCGGCCGGGGGGCAGCGAGGGGTCCAAAGCATCTCATATTGAATCACACAAGTCGTTAAAGTCGATTGAAAGGTCGTACAAGGACGTAAGAAAATATCCCAGCCGTTATTGTTGCTGCTGCTATCAATCAAGGTGACTCCTGCTTCGTCCACCACCGAAAAGCGAAAGGTTCCGCGGGGGCAGTCAAAGGCTGGGTTGTTCAAGCAGCTTTCCAAATCGGCTCCCAATTTATTGAGGGGCGAACGGATGGTATTCAAATAAGCTTGTTGGCTGAGAAGCGAAGATCTCGTGGAGGCAATGAGTGAATCCAGATGAGCTTTGAAATAATGACGGTTGCGAACGATCCGGCTGATTTCCAAGCGAGAATCAAAGTAAAAATAAAGAACACCTAAAACGATGGTGATGGCGACCAGGCCACCAAAAAGAATAGACCCTCTTTCGTTTTGGATTTTCATAATCGTCCTTATCAACCAGAGTTTGTCTTATTCTGATTCACTCCACCATTTTAGTAAACACTCCTCTCAAGAATTTTTCGAAAACTGCCGAGACGTAAGTCTAGGGAGAGAAAACCTCAGTGGCACGTTTGAAAGTTCCTTTTCTCAAATTGAATCAATCTGGATTTACTCCGGTTGAACTGATCATGGCGACTGCCGTCATGATGATGACTGTGTTGGCTGCCGCCAGCATCAGTTCCTATATTGGTCAATCCATCGCCATTCAAAATCGCTCGGTCGCTCTTTCTGAAATTCAAAGTGGAATTATGAATGTCTTGTTGGATAAAGATGCCTGGACGGTCAATGTCAATAAAGCAGGCTCGACCCATCCCTCAGGCGGCAGTGTGATCAATCCTGAAATGGTGTGCTTGAAAAATGGGATCGTTTGCCCTGAGGGTGAATTTCCTCTGACAGTGTTTAAAAAATCAGGCGATTTGTGGCTGGATAGTTCACTTCCCGAACAAGGATTTACGCCGAATGGGGCTCAGTGTCTGACTTACGGTGGACCTCCCACTCCTCATGACACCTATTGCCCTTACCGATTCATTTTGAAGTGGAAGACCATCTGTCCACCAGCGATGACAAGTTGTATCCGACCGCAAGTTCAAGTCTTGGTCACTTTGGAAACGACCATCAATTCGACAACCACAGAAGCTGCCTACGTGACTGCCAACAACTTGAATCTGGCCGCTTTCGTTCCTGAAGTGAAAATGGTGGCTCCAGCAGTGACTTCGGGATCCCTGATCACCAATTCGGATCTTTATTCTGTCAATTCAGCACTGCTGATCGATATCAATGCTTTTGTCACAGCTGGTTTGCCAGTGACTGTGATTTTGCCGACACCAATGACTGCCAAAGGTGGAACTGTTTCTGCTTCTGGATCGAACATCACTTACACTCCAGCAGCAGGTTTTTATGGATTGGATTCCTTCAATTACTCGGTGACCAATGCGACGGGTGCAGTTGTCACTGGCACTTTGACAATCAAAGTGATGACTCCGCACACTTGGACTGGTCAAGGAGCGATGGCGAGCGTTGTTGATCCTCTGAACTGGTGTGGTGAAGTCGTCAGCGGTGCTTGTGACCATGCGACTTTTGGTGCGACTGGCTTGTTAGGTTTGGATGCGCACGTGGTTTTCGATGAGACCTGCGATACAAACTGCAATGCCAATTTCAATTTGGTCGCAGGTTTGAAAGTGCGACGATTCGAAATGGTCTCCACTTACTCAGGAACCGTCACAATCACTACTTTATCTATCATTAATGGCAATGGGGCGGGGATTGCACGCTACACAGCTTCTGCTGATTCAATGCCTGATTTTGATGTCTCTGGGGGAACTCTTGTTGCCAATGCCGACATGACGATCTTTGGATCGGCACGAGTGGCTTCAACTTTGAATTCAATCACTTTGCCACCGAATATGATCGTTCGTTCGCACAAAAACCCAACTGGGACCCAGCCTCCCGGCGCTTACACTGGCGTGAACCTGACAGTTCCAACTGCCAAAGTCACCAATTACACAGCTAGCGGTTGGGACGGGCACTTGCAATTGATCGGTGATACGGGTCAGCCAGAGCTGAATGTGCTCAATGGATTTAAGATTAAGACTGTCACTTTGGCTTCGATGAATTTGGCAGCGAACAATATCTTAATCCCGCGCAATGTGGCCGTTGAAAAACTTTTTATTGGAGCGGCAAAAGCTTCTGGCTTGGTTTTGGCAAAATCAGACCCTACGGATTTGACCCCTTACCAAATTCTGATCGACAAAGACATTGAAACTATCGGTTACGGCATGGACATTTCTCCAGGATTTGAACTGCGTTTGACAGGAAATCAAGATGGAATGATCGCCGATAAATGCTCGATCCTCTTGGGCCGACCTGCCTGTGATCCATCAGTCATGACCGCCCCTCTTTACAATGTGGTTATTAATAAAACTGGCGGAAC
>JBGGMM010000194.1:0-5504 GCA_041288045.1 Pseudobdellovibrionaceae bacterium
GTCTTCTGCGGCAAGCTGGGTGAAAAGATAGCCCATGAGTGTGTCACTGCCATTGATGACGGCACAATAGAAGGCGGCTGGGGAAGTTTGAAATATGATGATGAGGGAAATCTGACGAAGAAAACGACACTCATTGAAAACGGTGTTCTGAAGTCCTACATGGTCGATCAGTTGGGACAGAAAAAAACAGGCCACCAAATCACTGGAAGCGGAAGACGACAGAACTACAAATTTGCCCCGACTTCTCGAATGAGAAACACATTTATCGCTCCTGGAAAAGACACGCTCGAGTCCATGATCAAAGACATTGATTATGGAATTTATGCCAAGGACATGGGCGGGGGATCCGTCGATACGGGAACTGGAGATTATAACTTTGCCATTCGAGAGGCATATATCATTCGAAACGGAAAAGTCGATGAAGCGGTCAAGGGTGCCAGTCTGATTGGAAAAGGACTTGAGACTCTCAGTAAAATCACGAAAGTTGGAAATGAATTGAAGCTTGCGGCCGGAATGTGCGGATCCGTGAGCGGCTCTATTCCGGCAGCTGTCGGCCAGCCTGCGGTGCTTGTTTCAAAAATTTTGGTTGGGGGTCGGGCTTAAAATGGAAAAGCTTCACGAGTATTTCTTAGATATTGAAAAAGAAGCCAAGAAAGACGGGGCCGAGGTCGAACTCGTTTCTTCTCAATCAGAGAGCTTTTCAGCAAACTATATGAAAGGAGCTTTGAACAAATACTCGTTTGATCATTCGGCAACTGTCGGGGTGAGGGTCTTATTCGGCCGAGGTGCAGGGTTTTCCACGACTGAAAAAATTTCGAATGAAGCATTAAAAGAAACTTATAAAGAGGCTCTTCAGTCAGCCAAGGACTTGGATAAAGAAGCGCCCAAAGAAAAATCCCCACAAAAACTGTATCGTGGCTCAAGACAGATGCCGGCGATGAATTTGTTTAATTCTGAAATCGAAAAAGTACAAATCTCAGAAAAACTAAAAAGTGCTGAGACTTTGGAGAGAGCGGCTCTTTCGCATGATCCGCGAATTCAAACTGTGCCTTGGAGCAATTATTCCGAAAGCAAGTCAGCCAGAACGCTGTTGAATTCATCGGGATTGAATTTGAGCGTCGAGGCCGGTGGGATTTCAGCTTATGTGTATGCGCTTGCAAAAAACGGCGAGGATTTAAAGGGTGGATATTCTTCAGGGTTCTATCGCGGGCCTAAAAACTTTCATGCGGAAAGGATGGCTCAAGATGCCGCTAAGCGATCCCTGGGTTTGCTGGGGGCTATTCAGCCAAAATCAGGAAAATACCCCATCGTCTTTTTAAACGAAGTCGCTGGCGAACTGATTTCGTTTTTAAATTATCACCTTTCAGCGAAAAATTTGGATGAAGGAACGTCTCTTTTAGCAAATAAGACCGGGGAAAAAATTTTCTCTGAACAAATCACTATTACCGATGATCCACTTCGAGCAGAACTGATGGGGGCAAGGCCCTTTGATTCTGAGGGGGCGGCTTCACTGAAAACAGTGACAATCGAAAATGGAATTCTCAAAAGTTATTTAAGCAACTCTTATTTGGCTGAAAAGCTGGCGATTCCCCACACGGCCAACGCCTCTCGATTAGGTGGCGAAATGGGAGTCAGTCCTTCAAATACAGTTATCAGCGCAGGAAATTTTAGTTTTGAAGAACTTTTGAGCTCCTATCAACAAGTGATCTTAATCACCTCTGTTGATGCTCTTCATACGGGATTTAAAGAAAACACTTTGGATTTCTCTCTTCCTGCTTACGGATATCTTTATGAAAACGGAGAAATCGTCAAATCCTTGCATCAGATGGTGGTGAGCGGAAATCTTCTGAACCTTTTGAAAGAAGTGGAAAAAGTCAGCCGTCGTTATAGTTTTGATGGGGGCTCGGTTCTCTGCCCTGATGTTTTGTTTCCTGAGATCTCTATTGCAGGCGCTTAACCGATCACTTTAAAGAAGCGCCAGGAGCAAAGTTTCTCGGTGGACCACCACCGCCGATGCGCGGCCCAGCCTGTGCTCCAGCTGGAGGCTGTGGCGGAGGCGGCAATGGATGGGCATGCTCAGGGTCTGCGTCACGGAAACGACCGAACTCGGCCTCCCAGCGAAGCTTCACAGTGCCTGTGGGTCCATTTCTCTGTTTGCCAATGATGACTTCAGCTTGTCCCTGCTTTTCTGGATCGTCCTTATCATAGTAATCATCACGATAAAGCATCATGATCACGTCAGCATCTTGCTCGATCGATCCGGATTCACGAAGATCTGAAAGCATCGGTCGTCGGTCGGAGCGGCCTTCCACTCCCCGATTCAACTGGGCGAGCGCAATGACTGGAATTTCCAATTCTTTGGCCAAAGCCTTCAAAGACTTTGAAATTTCAGAAACGGCTCTTTCTCGGCTTTCCACCCTTTGCTTCAGATCCATCAACTGCAAGTAATCGATAATAATTGCATCAAGACCCAATTGAGCTTTGAGCCGTCGAGCCCGAGCGCGAACTTCGAAAGGGCTGACGCCAGAGGTTTCGTCGATAAAAAATTTCGAATCGCTCACTTGTCCAGCGACATTGATCAGCTTCGGCCAGATATTGTCCTGGATTTTTCCAGAGCGAATGTCTTTCATGTTGATTCGGGCCTCAGAGGCCAAAACCCGCATCATGACCGCATCCCGTGACATTTCTAGCGAGAAATAAGCGATTGTCTTTTGTGCCCGAAGCGCCATGTGCTGAGCAAGATTCAAAGAAAAAGCGGTCTTACCCATGGAAGGACGAGCCGCAATGATGATCAGTTCTCCAGGTTGAAAACCAGCTGTCATTCGGTCCAACATATTAAAACCTGTCGGAACACCGGTGATATCAGAACGCTTTTTATAGAGCTCTTCAATTTTCACTACACTGGATTTGACCACTTCGATGGCGCTGACAAGGCCTTCGGTCTTTTTTGTTTCACCTAATTTATAAAATTCGCCCTCGGCGTGATCAATGAACGACTCGACATCTGAGAAGTCCTCTTCGTAGGCTTTTTCAATCAGCTGAGAGCTCGAATAGATGACTTTTCGGAGCAAAGACTTATCACGAACGATTTTGGCATAGCTTGCGATATTGGCCGAAGAAATCGTGCGATTGACCAAGTCCACGAGATAATCAGAGCCACCGACCTGCTCCAATTCTCCTTTGGTCTGGAGAAGATTGGAAACTGTGATCAAATCAACCGGCAGATTCTTGCGATGAAGTTCTTCAATTGTTACAAAAATTTTTTGATGTGAAGGCTTATAAAAATCGACAGCTTGGATAGCATCAACAACGGAATCCCAAGCTTCTTTTTCAAGCATGAGACTGCCAAGAATCGACTGCTCGGCCTCAATATTTTGTGGTGGAATTCGAGCTGCCATGAGTCCCCTCTCCCTGGTTCTGAATCCATTCAGTGCGCATGAACCATCAGCTTAGCAAGAAAAGATTTGCGGGTCCATTTCTTAGATGTCGGACTGGGGAGACCCGCCGATGCTGATCTTGAAAAGCTGGTTCAAAACCGAAATTAGTTCAGTTTTTTGACTCGAATCTTATAGTTGTCAATTTTCTTCTTGAGAGTGTTGCGGTTGATGCCCAGCATTTGCGCGGTTTTCACCTGGTTGCCATTATAGGCACGCAAAGCAATCTCTAACAATGGGCGCTCAACTTGCTCAAGCACAACATTGTAAAGACCATTCAGTTCAACTTGCGCCTCTTTCTGTTGTTGAAAAAGAACTTCGAGCTTGCTTTTCACGAGCTTCTCGAGGCTCACAGCTTGAAGATTAGCGACGAAAAGATTGTCTGAACTGTTCAGGTTCGGCGTCATGTCACTCCCACTCATTACATCAGTTAAGTTAGAAATTAATTTTCAGAAGTTACTGAAGAGCAAGCCTTCTAAAACTTTTTCTCTTCATCGACAAGCGGGAAATTTTAAAAAGAAAAAATCTTTTTAAACTCCTCGCAAATCGGCATTCCAAATATATTTATGAAGCTGCAATTGCAAGCGGGCCTTTGACTTTTTTTCTAAAATCTTTTGAGCGAGCCAAGGCTCTGGAATCTGGCCATATGATGGACTGTATAAAACGACAAACTTTTCAAATAAATCATGTTGACGGCAAAAAGCTTCTGCCCATTCGAAGTCTTTCTGCGAACAAATGACAAATTTGAATTCTGTTTTTTCATTCACAAAATCGAGGTTTTCCAAGAGGAAAGAATCAGCTGCGCCAGAGTCCGGGGTTTTCACGTCGAGAATGATTTTCACACGCTCGTCAACCTCTTTGCAGAGCTTTGACCCACTGGTCTCAAGCGAAACTTTGTAACCGCGATCACACAAAACTTTCATCAAAGGCAGAACTTGTTTTTGGAGTAAAGGCTCTCCTCCAGTCACACAAACATAGGGGGCCTGGAAGGCATCAACCTTTGCCAGAATCTGATCCTGGGTTTGCATTTCGCCTTCATAGTAAGAGTACTTGGTATCGCAATAAGTGCAGCGAAGATTGCAGCCGGTGGTGCGGATAAAAACCGTGGGATTGCCAGCATAGGTGGTTTCACCCTGGATGGAATGAAAGATCTCATTGATTTTAATCATGAAATTAAAAGTCCTCAAACTGGCCACTGACCGAGGTCTGGAGGTTTCAATCCAAAAGGGACCAAAGTCAAGACCCCGGGTTCAGGCCTATTCAGAGTATGTAAGATTTCGTAACCTTAGGGGATGAGTCGACTCCTTCAAAAGTTCAAGCAAGATGTGTTGGGTATCATGTTCTTTGGCGCTGCTTTTTTTGTGGCCCTTTCCCTGGGAAGCTTCAACCCGGCGGATCCCTCTTTCAACTCGATTGGTCAAAAGCTTAAAATCGCCAATTATTGCGGTTATGTCGGAAGCTTTCTAGCCGATGGCCTTTTTCAGTTGTTTGGGCTCTCAGCCTGGCTGGTGGCTTTAGGTCTTTTCCGCATGGCGGTCGTGAGCTTTCAAGGCGAGAAGGTGTCTTTCAAAGATTTAAAGCTTGTTTGGGCGTCCCTTTTGATTCTGACCCTCAGTAGCTTGGTCTCCGTCTACTTCCCTCAAACGCGAATTTACCAAAGCCAAATTTACTTGGGTGGGATCATTGGCCTTGGAATTTCACAGGCTTTAGTGAAGGCCTTCAATGAGGTTGGCGTCCAGGTTATTCTGTGGAGTGCAGCCTCTGTTCTGGTGGTTTTTTACTCTGAAAAAACAATCCAAGAGCTGATGGCCTGGCCAATGAAGCTTTTGCAGGCCAGTCGCAAGCTTTTTGCCCAATGGCCACGGAATTTCTTTGCCCAGCAAGCCAAAGCTCGAAAAGAAAAGAAAAAGTCTGAAAAAAGGCTCACTCCTGAAGAGGCAAAACCGTCGGCCTTTGTGCCTTTAAAGCCAAATCTTAAAATCGAAGACGAAGAGGCCACCCCTCTTGAGCCTATCCAGCTTGAAATGCAGGACGAAGAAGATGGACAAATTCAGGCGCAGCCTCAAAGGC
>JBGGMM010000195.1:0-4691 GCA_041288045.1 Pseudobdellovibrionaceae bacterium
ATTGTTTTTTTCATTCGGTAGCCCTGTCCTTCAACGGACACGCAGGCATCTTTTGTATTCATCATAAAAACGGGATTGCGGATATAATCCACAGTGTATTTAGTCTGTGCCGCCAGAATCGCTTCATCCATGAGGCCCACGTTGCCCTTACCAAAACTGCTGAAGCAAAAATCGCCTTTGACTGTTCCAGCTTCACTGACGTCCTTCAAAAGCGGAACTTCAGTGTGAGTCATGGAAGTCCACTCTGCTTCGACCAATTTGACTGCCGGAGAAACGCAAGCCGCTAAAAATAGCAAAGGCATGTAAATGAGAAGCTTCTTCATATAACCCCCGTTCCTGTCACATTCACGCAAGCTCGGTTCACGAGATAAAGACTCATAAAATCCGTGTCAGTTCCGACATTTCTTAAAATCGTCAATTGAGCCTGTCCTGGTGTTGTAGAAGAGCCAGGGATTTGGCCTCCGTCTCTCTGTTTCACTGCGTTTTCAAAAGCAGTGCGAACAGTGGGGCTTGGTCCCAGAGGCCATCCAAAAACCTGCCACTGGCAGCTTTTTCCCTGAATGCTTCCAATGGAAACTTCTTTTGCTTTCGGCTCATTGCTGAAACTCAGTAGTTTCACATTGCGAGCCACTTGGTGACTGGCGCATCCCGTGCTTAAGGCACAAAGAGCGGCCAGCAAAAATCCGGTACGCATATCTCCTCCTATTTACGTTTTGTGATGCCGAGAATATCCAAGTTCATCTGAGACTCAAAGCAACTGGGGTCGAAAGCATACGCTGAAATACGCTGAGTTTTTTATTCGCATGACCTCGAGAAAATCAAAAGCAACCGATAACACGAGCGTGTCAAAATGACCCACCCACTTTCAATTCACAGCTGAAAATCCGTCTATTTCGCTCTCAATAAATCCTCTTAATTAAATCTAAAAAGGGTTCATACCTTTGCGGCAGCTATGTTAAAAGTGCCTCAAATAACCAGGCGGTGAATGATGAAGAAAGTAAAAACTGGTATTTTAGGACTCGATGAAGTTTTAAACGGCGGTCTGCCGGAAAATCGTCTTTATTTGATTGATGGTGATCCCGGCGCTGGCAAAACGACTTTGGGTTTGCAGTTTCTATTGGAAGGAGTGGCGCACGGAGAAAAAGTCCTCTACGTCACCCTTTCTGAAACTCGCGCCGAAGTGCAGGCAGTGGCGACTTCTCATGGCTGGGATATTTCAAAAATTGCTGTTTTTGAACTGCGCACTGAGGATCAAATCGAAGTCGACAACCAAAACACTTTTTTTCATCCCTCAGAAATTGAATTGGGTGAAACGACCAAGGCCATTTTGAAAGTGGTTCAAGAGATTCAACCCTCACGGGTTGTTTTTGACTCTTTATCCGAGCTTCGTTTGTTGGCGCGAGAATCGCTTCGCTACCGTCGTCAGATCTTAGCCTTGAAACAATATTTCTCTGGCAAACAGACAACTGTGCTTCTTTTAGACGATCGAACTTCTGAAAATGGAGATTTGGATTTGCACAGTCTTGTCCACGGTGTGATTCGGCTTGAGCAATTGGCGCCTGAATACGGAGCCGATCGCAGACGGCTGAGAGTTCTGAAACTGCGTGGAGTTGGTTTTCGCGGTGGCTTTCATGATTTTTCATTAAAGCGCGGAGGTCTGCAAATTTATCCACGTTTAATCGCGAATGAGTACCAAACAGCAGATGAGCCCACACTTTTGAAAAGTGGAGTTCAGCAATTGGATACTTTGTTGGGTGGAGGAATCGACAGGGGATCCAGTACTCTTTTCATGGGACCTGCGGGAAGTGGAAAATCGACTTTGGCTCTGCAATATGCAATGGCTGCGGCTCAGGCAGGTGAAAAAACAGCGATTTTCGCTTTCGATGAAGGGAGAAGGTCCATTCTGAAAAGATGTCAGGGAATAGGCTTTGAAATTGAAAAATTCCTTTCAAACGGCACCATCCGATTGCAACAAGTGGATCCGGCGGAATTAGCTCCAGGTGAATTTGTGGATCTGGTCTGCCAAGCTGTTGAAAAAGACAATGTCCGCGTGCTGATCATTGATAGTCTCAATGGTTACATCAATGCCATGCCTGAAGAGCGATTTCTCATTATCCAAATGCACGAGCTTTTAAGTTATCTGAACCAAAAGGGAGTCGCCACCTTCTTGGTGGTCGCGCAACATGGTTTGATTGGCGCCAACATGAACTCTCCCGTGGATGTCAGTTATCTGGCGGATACCGTCGTGCTGCTGAGGTATTTTGAAGCCCAAGGGCACGTTCGAAAAGCTGTTTCAGTTTTAAAAAGGCGGAGTGGTCCGCATGAAAAGGCGATTCGTGAGATCAGCTTCAGTGAAAAAGGAATTAAGGTCGGTGAACCCTTGGAAGGATTTCAAGGAGTTCTCACTGGGGTTCCGGACAGACTGCCATTAGGGAACTAAGGAAATTTTTTAGTGATGTCAAATTTCGATGAACGAATTCTGATTCTGACGAGCACTCAAAAGGATTCGCATTCGACGAGCAAGCTTCTAACGATGACCGGACTGGATCCTTTTATCTGTGAAAGTTTCGAACATTTGCTTTTGAACCTGGCGCAAGGGGCGGGCGCCCTCTTGCTTGCCAAAGAAGTGCTTGTTGATACGAATTTGGGTCGCTTGACTCAATTTTTGAATCACCAAGATTCTTGGTCCGAGCTGCCAGTCATCATTCTGGCCAGTGCTGGGGATTTGGTTCAGGGCAAAGCCCAAACCCTTCAAGTGCTAAAGACATTTCGAAACATCACAGTGCTTGAGCGGCCCGTGAGGGTTGCAACCTTGACCAGCATTTTAGAATCTTCAATTGCCAATCGAAAACGTCAATATGAAGTCCGAGACTTAGTGAAGAAGCTGGTCGAAGCCCAGAAAGTGGCTGAAATTGCAAAAGAAGAATCCGATCGCGCCAATCGCACGAAGTCCGAATTTTTAGCAAACATGAGCCATGAAATTCGAACTCCATTGGGAGTGATCCTGGGCTTTTCAGATTTAGCTTTGGAGGAAACCACAACGGAAGAGGAGAGAAAAATCTACCGTTCGATGATCCAACGCAATGGCCAGATGCTTTTGGCCCTGATCAACGATGTTTTGGATTTATCAAAAGTCGAAGCAGGACAGATTGAAACTGAAGATGTGGAAACCTCGATCGTTGATATTTTACAAGATGTGGTCACCGGTTTTAAGTCCGTCGCTGCTGCAAAAGATGTGATCATTTCTCTCGATGTGGCAAATCCGTTTCCTGCCAAGGTCATGTCAGATCCCAATCGAATTCGCCAGGTTTTCATGAATGTGATTGGAAATGCGGTGAAATTCACACGCCAAGGGCAAATTTCGCTCAAGCTTTGGTCGACGCCAATCGACGAAGCGCGATCGAAAATTTTTCTTGAAACCACGGACACAGGCCTTGGGATTTCCGAGCAGCAGCAGAAAAAACTGTTTAAACCCTTCAGCCAAGCTGACAGTTCCACAACCAGAGAATTCGGCGGCACAGGCCTGGGCTTGGTTCTATCGCGCCAGCTGGCAACAGCCATGCGTGGAGACTTCAGGCTCGTTAAAAGTGTCCCTGGGCAAGGTTCGACATTTGAATTTTCATTAGAGGTCAACCAAGTCTCCGTCCCAGAGGACATCGATTTTCAACTGACACTGGCAAAAAAAAACCAAGACATTTCAGGATTGCGAGTTCTTTTGGTCGATGATTCATCCGATAATCAACTTTTCATTTCCAAAATTCTCAAAATGGCAGGCGCCTCTGTGAAGACTGCAAAAGATGGCATCGAAGGAGTCGAAAAGGCTTCCAATGAACAATTCGATATTGTCCTCATGGATCTGCAAATGCCCCGACTGGACGGCAACGAAGCCACCAGGCGACTGCGAGATCAAGGATATGAAAAACCAATCATCGCACTGACAGCCAATGCGCTCAAGGGCGACAGAGAAAAAGCTCTCGAATCAGGATTTGACGGCTACATCACAAAGCCAATCCAAAGAAACGCGCTTTTTGAGTCGCTGGCGAAATTTCTGTAATTTGAATTCAGATCTAAAAATAAAATCCAAACGCAGATGACACCGAATACTTTGCAAAATAGACATCGACATACTTTTCAAAAAAATCAACTGCACCTTCGAGTTGAAGGAATAAGTTTCGGCTGAATTCCACTTCAGTCCATAAGCCAGAAGTGTGAACGCTTTCGTATGAAAAAGGGTTTTCAGATTTCGGAAGAGAGTACTGCCCCTTCATGAATTTTTTGGGTTGCAAGAAAGCCCCCAAATACCACTTTTCAAGTGGAACGAGAAAAAGTGTGCATCTCAAAGAAAATATGATAGATCTCGGCGGTAGAAGAGACACTTTGATTTATGGAAAGTTAAAATCAAGCATTTAAAAAATGATAGAAATTCAGTTTCAACTCAACTCTCTATCGACTTTGTTGTCTCACAATTGGATTTTAGAAATTTTCAGTTAAAACACATCTTTACATTTTTACTAAACAATCTCTAAACGGATTTAATCATAAGCTCTGGAAGTTACTATAGATTTTGTTAAGATTAAATTCAAGCAAGACATGATTTTGAGTTCTTTCTAAACGATATGGACGTTGTTATCTCGATTTGGAACAGAACGTTTTAGAAGGACTCCGGTATGAAAAGATATCGATCAGTCGGC
>JBGGMM010000196.1:0-5822 GCA_041288045.1 Pseudobdellovibrionaceae bacterium
AAAAAAGAGACTGCAAGTGACCTCGGTTATCTACCAGCCCGAGTTTTCTGGCGATAAAATATGACGAATTCAAAGAGCCGTTTCGAGATAGGCAAGTTGCCAAACGATTTCATAAAAAACTTGTGAAAAGGTTCATGAATTCTTACGGCATCTTAAGGTTGGACTTGCCAATCATGTATTGGGTAGCACCGCCAGAAAATTCTTGAAATCCATTGTGTCGGTTATCGATCCCTCCAGCAGTTACAGATCGTAGCGCTACTGTATCTTGCTTCACGACAACATGATGGGAGACAACTTTTTCATGAGACTTCGTCAAACGATCCAAGCCCATTTCACCGATCCCCACTCGTGATGGCGTTTCGATTGTGCGAGTGGCGTAGTTACCGGGAGATTTTGCGGATGGTACGCCCAATTGGTGAAAAACTTCGCCTCGATTGACCTTTTCAAGAGAAACAGAGTGTGAATAATCGATCAATTTGAGGTGATCGGCAATGTCGACCGACCGCTTTGCGAAATTTTCGGCGCCGTAAAGAGAAGCCTTTGCAAGCTCATAACGTTCCTGGATGAGTTGATCAGGCACGCCTTTTTTTAGATAGGAGTCATAGAGTCCGTCATGCATACCATCGACCATCGCCGCATCTACCTGCTTTGAAAACTTCGGATAAGCGGCCTTCATTTCAGGAGACCACTTCGAGTTAAAATAAATTTGCGATGAGAGGTCTGTTACCTTTCCCCCCAAAACTTTTTTTGAAAAGCCTTTCAAGCCAATTGTCCCTTTGGCGATATTGGCACCAAGTTCGTTGGCGGCCTTCAAAGCAGGAACCACTTCGCTCAACGCTTTAAGAGCTGGAGCAGACCGCAAGAGCCCTGACATTCGGGTTGTCGCCTTGAGAACGCTCTTCATCGGTGCGGCTAATCCACCCGTTGCCAAGGTCATCAGCATCGATGCGCCATAAAGCGCGCGCTCCCAAGGCTGAAGGCCCCTTCCGGAAGTATCCTTGCCGAAAAAAAGGCCATAGCCATCTTGCAAAAGCGAAGTCACAGGGTTCAAACCTAAAAGAAAGTCGACTGCAGCTTCGCCGAAAGTCAGCGCAGCAAGTGCCGACGAGTCATCCCCGTCGGCACCAAACTCACTGCCGGCCCTGACTGCCGCCAAGCCCATTTCCTTGATGCCAATCTCAGTTCTATTTTTCGGATCAAAATCGTCCAGCTGCTCCCAAGCCGATTCACTTCGCTCTTTGATATTTGAATTTTTAATGGCCCCAAAATCGGGGCGCTCCCCGCCGCTCGAGTTGGCCTGATCACTCCATTTTGGAATTTTGTCGTAGGCTTTGTTAATATCCGAAAGGATTTCGGCAGAGCTCTCGACCATTTCAGAACCAAATTTTTGCCCGTCATCATAACTCTTTTGCAAATTGGATTTTGATTTTTCAAAATCTTTTCGAGCCGCGTTCAATTCAGCTTCGGTTTGAGCATTGGGCTTTGAGATCTCGTTAGTCGCCCAAATAAAAATACCTGCACCCGTTCCGGCAATGGCCCCACGACCTGCACTTTCCGCAAGCCCTCCACCACTCCCCGAATCCTTCGTTCGCGGAGACCCATTTTGAGTGGGGTTCTTCAAGCCTTCTTGCGCCGATTCACCTGGAACGGCTCCTGGCGAAGGAGGTGCAAAGCGCGGGTCGTCTATTTTTCCAGGTACAATATCCCTAAAATAAAATTGCTTGTTCCCTTCGCTAGTTACAACTTTTTTCTCTAGAGTGCCCCAAAATATTTGATTGTCCACGTAGAAATAAGACCGGTCATTTCGACTCAGGCGATCCAATCTCATTTCTTCGGCTGCACTAGCCCCACCCAGATATTTCCCTTTGTTTTCCGGCGTCTCGCCGAAACCAAACGAAGGAACAAACAGACATAATACTAAAATCCATTCCGTCATAGGCCAAGTGATTCGTTTCATAAATGCTTTTCCTTGTACTTCCGAAGGACGTTGAGATTCTTGACCAATTGGGAATAACGTCGGTGAGTTTGATCGGCATTGCCCATGCAATCTTGGGCCTCAAAGTGCTCAATTTTTTGTGCCAGCCCAAAACGATCGACCCGACCCAATAACACTTTCAGATCTTGAGGAACATTTTTTCCATAATGAAGGGCGATAGCTCCTTCACGAATGAGATTGAGAGAGTCATTATAGCACCAATCAAAAAAGGCTTCTCGTTCATCTGGAAGGCCATTTCGGTTTGCTTCTTTGACTGTCTCTGCGATGAGTGTTTTCGTTGCGTAGGCGATAAATTCTTTAATCTCGCGATCCGCAATTTCCGCCCGCTTGCGTGATTCATTCAATTTTTTTTCAAGCTCAGAAATTTTTATCTGAGAATTTTTGAAAAATAATTCCCGATCCAATACGAGCAGTGGGGCCTCGAGTTGATATTCTGTCAAATGGATAATCGCCTTCAAGGCATTGGCCGTTTGAACCACGAGTCCAATGCAAGTTTGAAGAATGTCATTCAAGAGAATTTTCTCTTCAGAGGAACATTTCTCATTCATCTCTAGTGTAATTACTTTTAGACGATTGTAGGCTTCGAGTTTCATAACGTCCGCAGCATGAAGACCGGCCCGATCCGCAGAGGAAAAGCTCTTGTAGATATCGAAAGTTGCCATACGATACTTTAAAATGAGCGTTTCCAAACGCATCATTTCTTCAGCTGAAGCTGCGCCGAGAATAGTCTCAGTCAGGCCAGCCACCAAAAGAACAACTCCGACCACGACTCCTGCAGGTGGGGCGACGACACTCAGAATGGCATTCGCGCCGCGAGCTCCCGCATAGAAACGCTGTTTGTCGTTTTCAGCCCGGCCATACTCGTCAACAGCAAAACCAAAATCAACAACCGCGAACATTGTGTTACCAGCGCCATTGGGCTGCGTTGGCGTGGAGCCCAATTTCATGGAAATCGCATCATTGATTTTTGCTTTTAAAAAATCAGTTGCAGGTTCTTTAATGGCTCCGACCAGAGCTTGCTGAGCTACAATTTCCTCGACGGTTCTGGCGGCCTTAGCCTTGGGCCCAACGGACAAAACCTGCGCTATTAAAAGAATTGCGATCGTACCTTGTCGCAAAAGCATAGGTCCCTCTATCTTGGTGTTTTGATATTCTGAAGGTGTTTGTCAAATGCTCTAGCATTTGCCAATTCAGTCTGCCTATCACGTTCTGCTCGTTGTTCCCGTTGGATGCGCTCTTGCTCGACGGCTTGGGCTGCGGCAGCTTTGGCCGCTAATAATTCGTTCAGCCTTGCTTTGCTAGTGGCGATTATTGCGTCTTGTCTTTGGATATTCTGGTCATGGAGTTCAGCATTCGCTTTGAATTGCGGCAGCCATTTCATCAAGGCATCGTAAGTTTTTCGCAAGTCAATTAAACTCATATTTGATTGTTGGACTGTGCGCTCGATAAAGTCACCGACGGACAGGTTCTCATCGACTGCGGCATCAACTAAGAGTACGAAAGCTTCAGACTTGAATCTTTTGTTTGATGGCTGTTCGAGAAAAATACGCAATACTGCTAAGTCCTTTTGCAACTGCTCTGACGAAACTTTTGCGCGTCCGGAAAGACTCCGACTTTGAACTTGCCCCGACAACAGGCCTTGAAACAGATCTGTCGTCGCTTTTAAATCATCAAAGACCCCATTCCAGTTGGCTTTATTTTGGATAAATTCTTCGCGGACCAAATTTGCTTCATGAATAGCTTGGGAATACTGCTCAATAGTGACTTCGCGGACCTGAGTGGCTTGCTGTAAGCGAAGCTGTTCTTTTTCAGCCTCAGCTCGTTTTGCTGCTTCATCGTTATCACGTCCGTGTTGTCCCAAGGTAGCGACATCCGCAATAAAATCTCCAAAGCCCGCATAAACGAGGCCGCCATTGAGTAAAATAAAAATGAGGACTGCAAAAATTCTTTTCATGGTAACTTCCAATCTTGGTAGGAAACCTGTTTTAGAAAACTTAAAATAGGTCAAGCTCAGGTTGATTGAAAGATTTACCCATGAAGAATGCAAAACCTCTAGAGTTGTCAAAAAGTTCAACAGGCAATAGGCCCTTTCTTCTTTTTGTCAGTCAGTATTTTGTTTAGAGAGCTAACCGCATAAAACAGTCGATGCCATTGGAAAATGAGTAAGAGCTAGCGATGTGATAGCTAAAGACTATGAGTCGAGGTGGTTGCACAAATCAGCTGCGACGGAATCTCAGGATCATCGGCATCTGTAACAAGCAGAAATTCAAGCTTGTCTTCCCGCGCACTGAAAAACGCAAGTCCTTCGATTTTTTGATGTTCAATAGTGCCAAGAATCTTGGGATTCAAATTCTTATCCAGGCACCCAATGGCAGAACCCATGACCTGGCCATCAAGATAAGTGTCATTGCCGCCTTCTGCTGCTGCTGAAAAATAAAGTGACTCGTTGACAGTTTCGCAATCTGTGAAGGTGAGCGGAACTCCGTTGAAATCAGGGAGGTCCACCTGTCGAATGGATTGCAAGATTCGATTGAGATTCCAATGGCCATCGATTCCGGCAAGAAAGCCTGACAGTTCCAGTTCAATCACCGCATTGAATTCAGCTTTTCCATTTCCTCTTTGCAGAAGAACGAGCTTTTCATTCCAAACAGCCCCACCTTCAATATTGAGATCGGGAATTTCTGGATCGAGGATTTGGATCAGCGGGGAAAAATCCACCCCTGCGGAAGTCAAAAGTTGATTGTTATGATCCAGCGACACCAGAGCTCCCCGGGTTCGATTGGATTTGGAACCGGAGGGAAAGGCCACTAATTTTTTTTCGCCTTCAGATGAAATCTCGATCAGGGCTTCTGTGTCGGGTTTGATTTTTTTGCGCTCTTTTTTCTTTTCTGGAAGATCACCAGGAAAAATGCGATACCCTTGCCCGCAATAGGAGCCATCCATTGGAACCTGAATCAAGTGATGAAGATCATCGGCTGCAATCCACAGAAGATTTCCCGTGCGGATCAGACCGCTGCCGGCGGCGAGAGGCATGTGCTTTCCCTGCTCATCCTTCCAATAAAGAGGCCCTCGTATTTTCCATTCGAACTGAGGACTTAAATTCATTTCGAAATCATAACAAAGACGATTTGATTGGCAATGGCAAAGCGGATTGCTACGGCTCGTATTGACCCCCTTCAGCCTTCAGACAATACTTGGTCCCAACAACAAAGGATAAGGCATGCAAGTCAGTACAAAAATTCAAACCAAAGGCTCTCTGGATCAAGTCTACAACAAAGTCTCTGAAGCCCTGAAAGTCGAAGGCTTTGGCATTCTCACCCGCATCGACTTTCACCAAAAGGTTCAGGAAAAATTGGGAAAAACAATTCCCCCCACGATCATCCTCGGCGCCTGCCACCCGGGCCTTGCTTATGATGCTTTCCAAATCAATCCCGGAGTCGCCAATATCATGCCTTGCAATGTGGTCCTTCAAGAATCTGGAAAGGATCAATGGACGGTGGAGTTTGCCCTGGCGGTCCCCTTGCTTTCAGTTTTGCAAGATTCAAAACTGCAAGATTTCGCCAAGGGTGTGGATGTGAAAATTCAAAAAGCCGCGGCTTCGGTTGGATGATGATTCAAAAACTCTGTCTGCGGTGGCGTTCAGAAAACGCTGCAGCAATTTTTCTGGCCCTTCTTTTCCTGTCACAACCGGCGACTGCCTCTTGTCCGATTGATGATTTTGCTTGCCACTTCAAAATCAAGAAAGTCATTCGCTGTGACAATACGGTGAATTTCTCAGAGCTGATTTCGATCACAGGAACCCCAATCCAAGATCAAGTTCAGATTC
>JBGGMM010000197.1:0-7522 GCA_041288045.1 Pseudobdellovibrionaceae bacterium
ATTGAAATTCATAATCCTTTTGAGTGGGAGATGTGGTCCCGTAAAGCTGAAAAGAAATCGGTGCTCTCTGTTTGTCGCCGGCGGGGCCACGAAAAGCGGAAATACAACCAAACAAAGAAAGACCAATGAGAATAGAAATGAGTTTTTTCATAAACAGCTTTTCGACCGAAGCCCGGATCTTTTCAATGAACCAAGGTCCAGCTGAGTGAAATTATTTTTCCGGAAAGCCTGGTCAGATCGACAGTTTGCAAAATGAATGATCGACCCATTCGCTTGATCGGATCGATTCAAGACTTTTATAAAGTTCAATTCTTTACAATTGAACTTCCTCCAAATCGCTCAAACTCACCTCCCCATGCGGACTTCCTAATGTGATGTGTCAGCCATTGCTGGCTTTCACTAGAAACTTTTTGGGTAAATGATTTATCCTTTGAGTTCGAGGTTTTTATGCAAACGAAATTGCCGACTGAAATGGTCATTTGTCATAACTTTATTCAAAACAACTGGATTGCCGGAGAGCAGGGAACTCAAGCTGTTCATTCGCCCTACAACAGTAAAAAAATTGGCGAATTTTCTATTCCGTCTGTGAAGCAGATTCAGACAGCTCTGCAAGCTGCGGCTATTGCTCAGAAGGATTGGGCTCGCCTACCGATCAAGGAACGAAGCAAAGTTCTTTTTCATTTCAGAAATATTCTTTTGCGGGATCAGGATGAAATTGCTCATTTGAAAAGTTCCGAGAGCGGAAAAACTTTTGATGAAGCGAAAGCTGGGTTGCTCAAAGGGATTGAAGTGCTTGAGTACGCGCTCTCCATTCAAAATTTGGATCTGGGTGGCAAGCTTGAAATTTCTCGAGGGGTTACCTGTGAATTTCGTCGCGAGCCCCTTGGTGTTGTGGCCAATATCACTCCTTTTAATTTTCCAGCTATGGTGCCCATGTGGACCATTCCGATCGTTTTGGCTCTTGGCAATGCCTATGTTTGGAAACCATCGGATAAGACCCCATTAACGGCACTGAGAATTGCCAATGCTTTGAAAGAAGCGGGTCTTCCCGCGGGTCTGATGACTGTCTTGCATGGAGCTGGTTCTACGGTCGAAGCCATCATTGATGATCCGCATGTCAAAGCCATCGGCTTTGTGGGCTCAACCAAAATTGCAAAGATTGTTTATCAACGAGGAACTGCTCTGGGAAAAAGAGTTCTCGCTTTGGGCGGAGCTAAAAATCACATCGTCCTTTTGCCGGATGCGAATCCTGAGCTCAGTGGAATTGGAATTTCTGATTCGTTCACTGGCTGTGCCGGCCAAAGGTGCATGGCCGCGTCTGTTCTGCTCGCCGTGGGTGATGTTACTCATCACATCGAAAAAATTGTCGCTCGTGCCGCTTCTTTGAAGCTCGGTCAAACCATGGGAGCCATCATCACAAAATCGCAAGTGGAATTTTTGAAAGGCGCCATTGACCGAGCCGAGAAAGCGGGAGCGAAAATTCTCTTGGATGGTCGCAAGACCGAGGTTCCGGCAGGATTTGAAAGCGGCAATTGGATTGGGCCGACGATTTTGGATCACGTCAGTCCAAAGTCAGAAGCCTCGACGGATGAGCTTTTTGGTCCCATTTTAAGCATTGTTCATTGCAAAGATATGACCCAAGCCCTGCAAATTGAAAACAATGTCGAATATGGAAATGCTTGCAGCGTGTTTACTTCCAATGGAGCTTTGGCTGAACGAGTGGTCCGTGAAGCTTCGACTGGGATGGTCGGTGTGAACGTGGGAGTACCTGTTCCTCGCGAGCCCTTTTCATTTGGTGGTATCAATGCCTCCAAATTTGGCCATGGCGATATGACCGGGCCTTACAGTTTGGATTTTTGGTCGAATATGAAAAAAGTGACAGTGAAATGGGAACCGCAAAGCGATTCGAATTGGATGTCTTAAGGAGTTTTTATGCCAGAAATGACTAAGCGATCAAATCATGTGATCATCGCTTCACAATCAAATTTAAAATACCGAGAGACCCTCCCCATCGTCTGGGCTGCCAAGACTCCCATGGAACGAGGTCCAGTGGTCGCTTCCAGCACCAACGCCAAAGCCCGAAATGCGATTGGCACCCACGGTGGCAGCTACACGGTTTATCGCGCCCTTTCGATTGCCAGTGGTAAATTTTCGAATACTCACATCCCGGATCTCAACAACACTCAAAGTCCAGTTCAGATTGGACCCTACCCACAGTGGTTTGATCCGAGTAAGATGGTTTCGATTGATCCCTGGGGATTGGATCCGCAGATTCATTTCAAATCCCTCTTTGAGCAAAATTATGACATCCGTCCCACCATTGCAGTGACCCAAGCGCATTTGCAACTTCCGGAGATTGCCGAAGCAATTGAAAAAGGAAGATTGAAAGTCGATGGAAAAATCATTCGTGAAAACAAAGACATCAAAGTGACTAAAGTCGCTTTGGATCCTGTCTGGTATTTGCCCGGGATTGCCAATCGCTTGAAAATTGACGAAGGCGAATTGCGCCGAATTCTTTTTCAGGAAACAGGGGGGATGCTGCCCGAGCTGATCACACGGCCGGATTTGAAAGTTTGTTTGCCTCCGATTGGCAGCACCACCGCTTATATTTTTGGCGATCCCACCAAACTCGCCGATAGCAATGTGGAGCTCACTTGCCGAGTGCATGATGAGTGCAATGGCTCTGACGTCTTTGGCTCGGATATTTGCACTTGCCGGCCCTATCTGATGTACGGGATCGAAGACGCTGCCAGGACCGCCCAGCGCGGTGGCGTTGGAATTGTTGTCTATTATCGCAAGGAAGGCCGAGCCCTTGGTGAAGTGA
Organism: Pseudobdellovibrionaceae bacterium; assembly: GCA_041288045.1. Taxonomy (GTDB): domain Bacteria; phylum Bdellovibrionota; class Bdellovibrionia; order Bdellovibrionales; family Bdellovibrionaceae; genus 21-14-0-10-47-8. The sequence goes on from JBGGMM010000197.1 coordinate 2,825, forward strand.
CCAAGTTCCTGGTCTACAATGCCCGCAAACGCCAAGAAGGTGGAGACACAGCGGCCACTTATTTTCATCGCACTCAGTGCGTGGCCGGCGTGGAAGATGCTCGATTTCAAGAGCTGATGCCAGACACTCTGCACTTTTTTGGAATCAACACCATTCACAATCTGCATTCGATGAGCAATATGAAGTACGACGCCATCGTTGGCAGTGGAATCAAAGTGATCAATCGAATTTCCATTCCTGAGCATTTGATTCCGCAAGATGCACAAGTGGAAATCGAAGCTAAGAAAGCCGCCGGCTATTTTACCAAAGAAGCTCCGAAAACCAAAGCCGACCTTAAAAAAGTCAAAGGACGAAACATTGAGTAAAGAATTCAACCTCACAGCCGAGCAAGTGGATTACTTGCTTTCGCCCGAAGCCATTCGTGCCCAAGCCAAGAAAATTTTTGATCTGACAGTTGCTGGTCAAACTCAGTTTCAGTTTCATCCTGAAAAGCTGGCACCGACTGTGGATTATGTTTTAAGTGTGATTCGAAAAAACTATCCAGATTTGCAAATTCCTTTTCATTCTCGCTGGGGACATTTTCGCGTTGGCGGCATTGATCGGGTTAAAGCCCTTCAGCAAAAGCTTGTCAATTATGAGAAGCTTGAAAGAGCTCGCATTCAACTGGATCTTGTGATCACTTCTGTTCTTCTTGATGCTGGTGCAGGCGCTGCTTGGAAATATTTCGAAAGTGAAAGTCAAAAAACTTTTTCTAGATCCGAAGGCCTTGGCGTTGCAAGCCTTCATATGTTCCTCTCTGGAGTGATGAGCTCGGATCCCAATCAATTAAGAGCCGACAAGCAAGGATTGAAAAATATTTCCTCTGAAAATTTAAAACATTCTTTTCAAGTGTCAGAGGCTAATCCCTTGGTCGGAGTTGAAGGACGAAAACAGCTCCTCAATAATTTAGCTCAGGCTTTGGAAAATAAAGCGATTTTTAAAGACGGTCGCCCTGGCAACATCCTGGATTATCTTTCAGAAAAATATGGAAAGACAATTCCAGCCAAAGCTCTGTTGCGAGCCGTGTTGGATGGGCTTGGGCCGATTTGGCCAGGCCGATTGTCCGCTCAAAAAATCAACCTGGGGGATGTTTGGCAGCACTCCAAACTGGCCAAGGCCGACTCCCTGGATTCACTTGTCCCCTTTCACAAATTGTCGCAGTGGATGACCTATTCACTGATTGAACCCATTGTTGAAGCTGGCTTTACTGTGACCGGAGTTGAAGGACTAACGGGCCTTGCCGAATACCGAAATGGTGGCTTGTTGATTGATTCAGGACTTGTGAGCTTGAAAGAGAGTCAGCAGCTTAAAACCGCTTGGTCGCCGGATTCAGATTTGGTGATTGAATGGCGGGCTTTGACCATTCACCTTTTGGATCAAATCGGCAATGAAGTGCAAAAGGCCTTGGGGAGAACTCCACAGGATTTCCCACTGGCCAAGGTTTTAGAGGGTGGGACTTGGTGGGCGGGGCGCTTTCTCGCTCAGGAAAAACGGCCCAATGGCGATCCTCCCCTTCAAATCAAAAGCGATGGAACTGTTTTTTAATTCAACGAAGAGGTTTTTGTGCAAGATAAAGTGAAAGTCATTGACCACCCCCTTTTGAAACACAAGCTGGGCTATCTCCGGGATAAACGAACGAATTCGGTCGAATTCAGAGACCTGGTCAAAGAAATCAGCGTCCTTCTCGCTTATGAAGCCATGCGGGATTGGAAAGACCTGATCACCCTTGATATTGAAACACCGATCACCAAGACGACCGTTGAGCGGATTGTCAAAGCTCCGGTGGTTGTTTCCATCATGCGGGCCGGAAATGGGATGCTGGACTCTGTCCTCTCTGCAATTCCCTTTGCTGCGGCTGGGTTTATTGGCATTTACCGGGATAAATTCATTCACAACACAGTTGAATACTATTTTAAAATGCCCGAAGACATCAAAGGTCGAATGGCCATCCTTTGTGACCCGCTGGTTTCCACAGCTGATACGATGATTGCAGCCATTGATCGATTGAAAAGTTATGAAGTGAAAGAAATCAAAGTCCTGACAATCCTGCTCAGTGATTTTGCCAGAAAGCGAATCCATCACTTTCACCCTGATGTCGAAATCTTCACTTTGAATATTGAGCAAGAGATCAACGAGCAAGGTTATTTGGTTCCAGGCTTAGGAGATGCGGGTGACCGGCTCTACCAAACGAAGTAGTTTTTTATTAGGTGTTGCTGGCGGCAGCGGATCGGGCAAAACCTATTTTGCCCAGGCCTTATTTCAGAAACTGGGTTCCGAGATTTGTGAAATCGTTTATCAGGATAATTTCTATATCGATCAAAGCAAAAAATTTGATTTTGATGGCGGCTCGGTCAATTTTGACCATCCAGACAGCATTGATTTTCCCCTTTTGGCCCAGCAAATGAAAGCCTTGAAGCAAGGCCAGGAAGTTCAAATTCCAATCTATGATTTTGTGACCCATCAAAGAAAATCCGAAACGATTCTCATCCGTCCCAAGCCTGTCATCATTCTGGATGGAATTCTTATTTTCCACCCGCCGGATCTGAGAGACCAATTTGATGAAAAGGTTTTTTTCGACACTCCAGAAGATCTCCGATTTCAAAGAAGACTTCATCGCGACATCAAAGAAAGAGGCCGAGCCCCTGCAGGGGTCCACAGCCAATTCTACAAACAGGTCAAGCCCATGCATGATCAATTTGTCGAGCCATCGAAATGCCACGCCAATCGAATCGTCAAAGAGCTCGAGGACTTTGATTCCGTTCTTCATGCTTGCTGCCAAAAGCTACTGACCCACGCTTCGAATAGTTGATGATCCTTAATTTGGCTCTGTGCTTGCTCTGCTTACTGGCAAGATCTTGCAGAGGAGCTCAAATGAAAAAAAACACTCTCCTTGTGTCCATCCTTTTGACAAGTGTCGGGGTGGCCCAAGCACAAAATTGTCACCAGGCTTCAGGCGCCAACAGTGTTCGTGAGTGTTTAGCACGCTACAGTCACACACTTTTGACCGCCAATCACCCTGAGGGCGTCAGTGATCTGTATGATCGAGAGCTGAAAAGTAATCTCGAAATTGCTGGAGTAGAAGAGGCCTCGGCAAAGTCTCTGGATAAATTGGTCCGCAGAATTGAAATCCCGCCAGTTCGTGACAATGTGGATAGCAGTCAGACCCCTTGCTTTGATTTTGCCAAATCTCCCAAAATGGCAAAAACAGTTGAAAAGCAAATGCGAGAAGCTGCTTTTTTCTTGAAGACCTATTATGCGCGATCCTTGGGAAATCCGAGCTCGGAACTTTTCAATATTCAAAAAGTCGAAATTTGCTCAGGCACTGCAAAAAGTCTTCAGTTTTCGGGGCAAACTCTTCGGATCAATGTGGGTGATAATCCCGTAATGGTGTTTCCGACTTTTTCTGCCCAAGATCTCTTGAAAAATTGGAATGATGGCTCCGTCGTTTTTGGAACTGAACAAGGGATGACGCCTTCATTAAGTAAGATTCTCCCGATCAGTCCTGGTGGACAGTATAAGCAAATCCCCAAGCATCTTTGGCCCGTCCTGAATCCAATCGGCCAAATTCGATACGATATGCGAATGGCGACGGCCCGGAAATTGGCAGAACTGAAAGCAAGAAAATCCGTTCAGGGACGGTCGACTTCACAAAGTCTCAATGAACTCTTGTCAGACCTCAAGCTTCCAAAATCTGAATGTAATGACAATGAAGCTCAGAATGTGATCACTCAGTTTGAGAAAAAACTGAACGATGCTTCTTTTGTCAATCAAGTTCAAGAGCAAGCATCCCTCGCATTCAATTCCAGCAAATACTCAGTTCGCAATGTGGACCGCCGAAAAATCAAGATTGCGATTGGCGCTATCAACAACAAGCAGATTCTTGTGGATGCAGATTTCGCAAATCTTTTTGGAAAAACTTATGATGTCGCCTCTGAGTTACCAAAAGATTCTAACCAGGCCGAGTTGATTTCTGAACATGAAATCTCTCTTCTCATCGGCTTCGACGGCATCGATCAAGTCGTCGTCCAAGTCCGAACTCCAAAGAATATGCCGAATATTCTTCAGAGAATTGCCATGAAGGATGTCTTAGGTCGAAATTCTTGCCAGGTGCCAGTGGCTCAATCCGCACCTTCAGCCCAAACTGGCACTCGATAAAACCCTATGAGCAGCTCCCCTTCACGTCAACGCAAGACCAAAGAGCCTTGTTCTGGCTGCGGCCTGCACCGAGAGCTTTGTATTTGTGCGCAAATCCCCAAGCTCAATTTATCCACAAAACTAGTTCTGATTATTCACACTCGAGAATTGAAGCGCACGACCAATACAGGCCAGCTCGCTCTGCAATCCCTCTCCAATAGTGAAATGCGAGTTCGCGGTCAGCCAGGGCAGCTCCTCGATCTCTCTGACCTCTTGAATCCAAAATATCAAAGTCTTCTTTTCTATCCGAGCGAAGAGGCCGTGGAGCTCACTTCAGAGCTTGTTCAGTCATTCCAAAAACCCATCCAGCTCTTTGTTCCTGATGGCAATTGGAGGCAAGCTGGCAAAGTCAGCATTCGGCACAAGGAAATTTCGCATCTTCCTCGTGTCATGATCAAATTCAGAAATGAAGCCGAACATCACCTTCGCGCCGAACACACCCCTTATGGTATGTCGACTCTTGAA
>JBGGMM010000198.1:0-9642 GCA_041288045.1 Pseudobdellovibrionaceae bacterium
CCAGCAGTGACTCCGGTTGTATCCAATGCCAAAGTGCCAGCACTTGAGATCGTCGCATCGCCAGAGACGATGCTATTCACCCAGCTCGTGCCATTGTAGATCATGATTTGGTTGGTGGCAGTCGCTGCCGTCACCGCTTTGCCTTTGATTTTATCAACCGAAGTGGTGCTGGAGGTACCGGTCACATCTCCACTAAAGTTGGAACTTGGTGAAAGCGGAGTGTAGCCAAGTGCAGTTGAAATATCCGCCGAAGTCACAGCCGAAGAAGGGGATACCCAAGAAAGAACGCCGCTGCCATTGGTTTTGAGGATTTCGCCAGCGTTTCCGTCATTGTCAGGCAAAGTGAAGAGCACATTTCCAGACAAAGAAGGCGCTAAGAATTGGACGTAATTGGATCCATTGTAAACGCGAAGCTGGGTCGCTTGCACTGTTTGACCTGAAACAGTGCCGCTGCTGACGAGATTGCCAGTGGTGTTGATCGACGTGTCGCCAGAAATGGTGCCAGTGATAATGGCCGTTCCCGAAACTTTACCGGCTGTTGTGAGTGTGGGGATGTCGGAGTTATCAAGTGATGCGCCGGCTGTGACTCGTCCTTTGATATTCACTGTGACCTTTTGATAAGTCCCAGCGCTCACTCCTGTGTTGGAAAGATCAATGGTGCCTGGAGCGGAAAGAGTTCCGCCAACAGTGCCATCAGCCGAAAGAGAAGAGCCGACAGTGATTGAGGAGATTCCGCTGCCACCTGAACCGAGGGTTTGAACAGTCGTTCCATTATAGAATTTAACTGTATTGCCAACAGAATCGTACCAAATGTCACCTGCAGCCGGGCCTGTCGGATTGGAAGAAAAGCTGGGGAGACTTGCGCCCGTAGAATCAGAGCGCAAAAAATTGCCGGCAAGAATGCTTTGCAAATTGGTGTAAGCGGGAGTCGTGAACAGAGCTTCTAGATTGGCTTGAGTCAAATCCGTGCTGCCAGCCGAATTGACCTGCAGGATTTTCGATCTTTCAAGACCCTCTAAACTTTGCGCCACAAGTGCGTGCGGGATTGAATTGATCATCATGTCGGGAGCCAAAGTGTCTTCGATGTTGGTGGCCGACGGAGTCACTAGGATTCGGAAATGACGGACATCACCTGCAGTCGGTGTGAAGCTATTGGAAGGACAGTTCTGAAAAGGAACATCAATTCCAGGGACGGCCACAATATTTTGAAAAATGCTCGTCATGGTTGAGCCAGAGTCATCACTGGTTCGCTTTGTCGAGCCTGTCGATGAGCCGACTTGGATATTGAAATATCCATTGGTCGCCGCCGTGTTGATGGTCTGTTGCTCTTCATAAAGAATGCAGGTCTTTGCCGGATTTAAAATTTGAATTTTGATTTTAACAGAAGAATCCAGCAGGGGATCTGAAGTCCCATGTTTAAAAAGAGTTCCATCCAAAGTGAATGTCTGAGGTGCTTCGTTGGCAGCGAAAGCCAGTGGAGACAGAGAGGCGCAAAGAGCTGAAAAGACCATTCTCAGGAGCTTGGAGAGATTGCTGCGTCTCCGAGGTCTCTTTTCAGATTTTCTTATGTAACCCATCCTTAGGTCTTATCGGGTGTCGAAATTTGAATCTAAAGCCGGTGAATTAAAAATTTATTGAGTTCGATTCAGATGCTTTCTAGACAGTTTTGACGACATTTTCATCTCAGCCTGGGACTCAAAGTGAAGTTTTTGTAATTTCAAAATTGGGATGGATGGGTTCATTTCTGGACGCGACCCAGCCCATTTTGAAACAGTTCGGACCTAAAAATGCAGGTTATTCTGAGTAACAGGGAGGAATCACCCATGTCACGTGACAGTTTTTCGCCTCGGATTTTTTTCACTTTTCTAACTTTCTTTCTATTTACCTTCTTTCTTGGCGCTTGTGGCGATCTCGAAAAGCTAGCTCAGAACAATCTCTATCCAACAAGCTCTGCCAATAAGACGGCAGTGCCCGAGAATCCGCCAGCTGGCTATGGGCAAGAGCGCCTCAATGTCAGTCAGGATGGGAAACAAAAAGTCCACTTTTGGTACTATCAGAACACAGGGCAGGACAGTTTGCCTGTGGTGATTTACTTTCATGGCAACGGCGAAAATCTTGGCACTCTTGCCAAAGGCGGATTTTTGAAAGCTCTCGAGGGGCTTGAATCCCATCTTGTGGTGATGGATTACCCTGGTTACGGAAAAAGCACAGGCACTCCTTCTGAGCCGACAGTGATGGCTGCAGCTCAATTGGTTTTGCAGTGGAGTCAGAAACGATTTTCGCGCTCTCCAATCATTGTCTGGGGTTGGTCCCTCGGTGCTGCCGTCGCTTCACAAGTGACTTTTCAAAATCCACAAATCGTCGACCGATTTGTTTTGGCAAGCCCCTGGACGCGGGTTCGAAGCTTGGCCAAACTTCATTTTGGCAGCATGGCTGATGATCTTTCCGAAGAGTGGTATCTCAAAAATGAATGGAATTCAGTCGAAGCGGCGAAAGGCATTCGCAAGCCAGGACTGATTTTTCATGGGACCAAAGATGATTTGATCCCCTTTGAATTTGGCAAAGAAGTCCACGCCAATCACGATGCGACAGCTGTTGAATTCGTCCCCATACCAGGAAAAGAGCACAACAATCTTTTTCAGGATCCGCAGCTTTGGGTGAAAGTGAAAGAGTTCATTCACCGCTAAAGCTGCCCGATGTGAGGCTTGAGGGATTCCGCCGGCTCAAAATAAATGGAGACTGTGGCCGCTTTCGGTGGAACTCCTTTGCCATGAAAGAGAATCGAATTTTTCACTGAATTGTAAGTCCAGCCATTTTCCGCGTCTTCAATCAAGGGGTCACCATTGATATGCACTCGGATGCTCCCCAATTTCGGTATGCGCTTCAGCGGAAATTCAGTGCTGAGCTCAATGATTCGCTTCTGAATGTTGTTGAGGACTTGAGAATAATTGGGGCTGCAGATACTGCCCAGGACACCGCCGGTTTTTTGCGCCAGCTCAATCACCCGTCGGCCAATGGTCAGGCCTTGGCCTGGATAAGAATCCACACATTCCTGATTTAAAACTGTCACTGCTGAAACCGTGTAGTTTCGGTTTTCATTTTGGGAAAGAGTCAATTGATCCAAGTAAGACACGTAACTGTCGATCGACTCAAGCCCTGGATCACTATAGTTTTGATCCGGATAGGTGCCGGCATTGGCCGTCGTGCGTTCCGGACGAGTGGGATTGCTGAAATCGTCTTCGTTGGAAAGGATGATGATGGCGAGAAAAGAATCCTTTCGTAAAAACTGAGAGTTGGCCGGATTGGAAAGACTGGCTTTGAAACTTGAAAAGGCTCTTTCATCGCCGCTTCCAGAGGATCCCTGCAGGGCATTGGCAGTGAAAGTGGCCAGTGGATCCGGAGTCTGATTGTCAATCAGGGGAAAGCCGCGGGCGGGGAGAGTGCCGCCATCGCGAAATTTCGATAGAGTCGGTTGATTGCGAAATTGCGGGTCTGCCAAATAGGCGTCGGTGGTGGTCACAGCCAAGTGAAAGTCATAATCCTTCTGCAGAAAATCCTGTAAAAAAGCCTGAAAGTTTTCAGTCAGACTTTGCTGAAAGGGCGTCATCGACCCAGAATTGTCCACCACCCAGAGGATATCGATTTTTCTTTGCACAACCTCCAGGCTGTTTTGTTGAAAGCTTTGCTCATCTGGCACCAGAGTGAAAGAGTGCTTCGCTCCCTGGCAAGCAGCCAGCAGCATGGTGATGATGGTCACCATTCCAGCATTCCTAAACATCTTGAACCTCTTGTTCGTCGACCATACTGGTCTGACCTGATCATCTTACCAAAGTCGGTTTTGAATGGGGTCTGGGTCAAGTCCTCGAATCAGCATGGAAATGCGGTGAATTCCGCAATTTGAAACGAAAAGCCTTTTTTAAAAGTTCGATTTTTCGCGCAGGACTTCGGCGGAAAAAACAGAATTAGACCTCTCTGACAAAAGGCCGGATGCCGGGACTGTCTAGGAACTAGACTTAAAATCCAAAATTGCCATTCCGATGAAGAGACTATGAAAACTTTAGGACGATTTTTAATTTGTCTGTTTGTCGCTGTCATTTCCTGCAAGCCTTCAACTCAAAACAATTTGGGTGGAGCGACCTCATCTGGGTCCACAACTCCTCCAGATCCAGGCACACCCACGGCGACCACGGCGGCCCCACTTTCTCTTCGCATCAATCGATATTATGAAGGGACAGAGACGGCACAGCCGGTTTCATTTGATGTTTCTGGGGCGATCACAACCACATGTGAGGCCACTGTCGCCAATCCGAATGTCACCTGCAACGTCGTTCTTCCGGAAGCCGAGCTTTATTTTAGTAAATTTAAATTTCTTTATTCCTGGGTGAGAAGCAAATGCAAAATTATGACTTTCACTCCTTATCACTACATGGCTGCTCGCGCAGGAAGCATCAATCCACCCTGGGCCGGCGGAGAAGTGGTTGATTGTGGGGCTCGCCCTCTTTCTGCCGATTGCTTTGGCGGAGCTGCCAAACAGGTCATTGAGGAATATCCCAAATACTGGGCCAATATTTATGTCCCAGAAGAAGATGGCTCAGACACTCCCTTGTACGAAGATGCCGAGTTCACTTCAGCTTGGAAAAATACCTATGATTCAAACCGGATGATGTCCAATGATATCGACGCTGCTGATGTTTCTCCTGGTATTGATCCGCTGGGGAGCGCCAGCACTGCTGATAACGGTGATCTCTATCTGGGAACTGTGAACCAGCAAGGTGGTGAGCCGCCCATCTATCAGGATTGGACATTTACTTGCAAAGATGACTGGTACGATGATTTGACTTATCAAATCCATCTCAATATCACGGACGAAGATTCAGATGCGGGCAATCCAACAGTCAATCATATGCACACCTGGCGCGAGTACTGAGTCGGATTTAAATACCTAAAATCGGACGCAAATCTATGAAGATTTTTTCTTAAAGACGGCTTTTTCGAGTTTTTCAATACGATCTTCTAAAGCTTCTTCCCCAAGAACGGCACTTCTTAGTTTTTTATTGAGCCAAGTGAGATATCCGACGCCTTCGTCTTGAGCTTTTTGTTTGGCAACTGCAATAATATCGCTATCAAGACGAATTGAAGTTAGAGTCTTTTGCTCCTTAAGGGCATTGTCGACTTGAGATTTAGATTTTATAGGTCCTTTAATCACAGCCCCTTTAGAAAAGTCATAATTGCGCTTCATAGAATTTTCTCTCCCTTTTGTTGGCCTTTCGAGCGGATATGATTCTGGTTATATCTTCATTTGGGTAAGCGACAACCACAACGAGTACATTTAATTTCTTACAGATCCCAAGATAAATATATCGTTCTTCACCAGAATCAGAATCCTCTTTTAGGGCAACCACAATTTCACTACTCAGTGCCTCTTTTGCATCTTCAAATGAAACACCATGTTTTTTCAAATTGGTTTTTGCTTTTTTAGCGTCCCATTCAAATTTCATCATTTCTATCGTACTACATTGTACCACAAATGACTAATTATTATTTGAAAAACTGAAGGGTTCGACGGTGTCTTTCTGGTGATTGCTTATTACCTTGATATGACTGGGGAGATTGGCTCGCCTGACGGCTGCGCTGGAAAATAGAAATTAGAAAATAGAGGAAATTTTCGTTTTGCGAAAATTTTGGTGCACCCTGCCGGTGGATCTTAGAACCGCGTTTTCTGGCGAATCTGAAAAATTAAGTCCCTGAATTTACTGCTGATTTTTGTTTAAGTGGAGAACAATTACTTTTCTTAGGTATTTGTTCTCCACACCGGAAAACGGTTACTAAGTGTTCTCCAATTCCAAAAATTTGACTTATATGTGCAATGTATGTATAATGCAATTATGCCGACGATCTTTGTTATTGGCCCATTTAAAATCATCATCAACACCAAAGATCATAGGCCGGCCCATGTTCACTGTGTGGGGCCAGGGATATTTGTGATTATCGAAATTGCAACGCAAAAAGTGATTCGCAATAAAGGCGTTTCTCAGAAAGACATTAAACGACTGCAAATCTTCATCGAGGAAAACAAGGATGTCTTGATGAACGAGTGGAGGCATTACCATGAAGAAGAATAAAGAACCGAAAAGTCTTCTGACTGACGAAGATATGAAGCCAGAAAATATCAAAGCAAACATCACGATTCGCGTATCAGGCGAATTGCTTAACGCTTACCGGACTGAAGCCGAAAAACTCGGCATTGGCTATCAAACTCTGATGCAGATTAAGCTCAAAGAAGGTCTTGAAAACTCACTCGAAAAAAGACTCGAGAAACTTGAAAAGGCGATGAAGGCAAAAGCTGGATAAGCAATGCAGCTATGCTCCTGGCATGGCTGTTTTGTTTAAATGATATCTTTCCTGATTGCGACGGTGCTCAGCATCCATTTCCATTTGTTCAGGCGTGCTACTGCAAAATTCGACTCTCCCTCTGGGGTTTATTTTGAGATGATCTTTTTGAAGCATCGGCAACTTCTGCTTAGTGATCCAAAATATCCGCATTTCAGAATTTCGATGGGTATTATTTCTCATCAGAGAATACCGTCCTGATTTTTACTGGCAATTCGATTGGCGGGGAATTTTGATCAGCGGAAAATGACTCCGCTCCCGGCGCGCTATCAAGAGCAGTCAGAAGGAATAGGCCAAGGTCGGGCGGGGGACTCGACATCTAGCACCCCACACAAATCTATAATCTTTTCCAGTGTTCGCTCTGGTGAACAGTTTGTTCGCTGAAGACTTGAATTCAGGGAAGCTTCGAACTAGCTTGCGTCCATGATTTTCAATTATTCAGATTATCGCTCCTTTTTAAGAGAGTATCTCAGTCAGCAAATGGCGAGAAATCCCGCCTATTCTTTGCGGGCCTTCGCTCGCAAATTGGAACTGGCACCTTCAAGCTTGTCTGAAATTCTCAATGGCAAAAAGAAAATGTCTCATGAAATGGCTTCTCGCTTGGCTCTTAAGCTGAATTTGAAAGCGCGAGAGTCCAAATACTTTCTCTTGCTCGCTGATTTAGAGCTGGCGGCTTCGGCTGAAAGCAAAAACCAAATTCTTCAGCAGCTGCAGGGACTCAATCGCCATCGGTCGGTAGCCTCTTTGGATATGGAGATGTTTCGAGTGATTTCAGATTGGTACCACATCCCCATCATCGAAATGACAAGGCTGACTGATTTTCAGTTCACACCTTCGAATGTCGCCAAACGACTTGGCATCACTTCCGTCGAAGCTGCAAGTGCCATCGATCGCCTGGTCAAACTGGAACTGATTGAGAAGCTGAAAGATGGAAAGTTCGTAAAAACCAAGGACAATGCTTTGTTTTCTTCTTTAGGCAAAAACGAAGCTCTTCGGAAATTCTACCGGCAGATGCTGGAGCAAACATCGAAAGCCCTTGAAGCCCAAACTCCTCAGCAGCGTTTTTCAGGAACAGAGACTTTCGCTTTAGACGAATCCTACCATGAATCCGCTCGTCAAGTTATGAATGACTGTTTCGAAAAAATTGCTGAACTTGCAGCAAAATCCAAAAATCCAAAAAACATTTACCATTTAGGAATTCATTTTTTTTCATTGACCCAAGGAGATCACAAATGAAACTAAAGACGACACTGACGTTCATCTTAGCTGCCGCTCTCGTAGCTTGCCAACCCAAAGACTCTTCATCAAAAGATTCGAATCCGACGCCCCCGGCACCCCAAAACACGACTGGGACACGTGGTGGTGGGGATGTCGATGTGGTGGCTTTTCTTCACTTTAGCAACCAAATCGCTCAATGGCTCAGTCTGGGAAAGAGCCCAGTCTCAAGCGCAGATGCGAAATCCTTTTCAGAAATGTCGCAAACACTAGCGCGAGAAATGGATCGTCCACAAGGGCCTACCATCGTTTTCGTCCAAGAGTCTCTTAAAGATCCATCGGGCGCACCTAAAATGGCGATTTTTCAAAAAAACCCTCTCACGGTCTTTGTCGAAAGATCAGCGTGGCAAAATCTGTCGGCCGGCGATAAATACTCACTGGTCGCACTCGAAATCATGGGCCTTATCTCCCTCTCAGATCGCTATTCGATAGCCGATGTGATCAAACAAAATCTCCACGAAATCTCAGGGATCCCAACAGCGGCCGACGAACCCTACATCACCCGCAGCGGAATCATCTTTAGCGAGTTAGAAGCTTGGGAGAAATCAAGACTTTTCCTTCGCCTAACAGCCGGATTTATTAACAAGGAAGATGGTGATGATGAGTATCTATTCGGAAATGCCTTGTACCATGCTGAAACCGAGCGAATGAAAAGATACAAAGATTTATCGAGAGGATTTCTTTCACTACCTGAGCTCTATAAAATGGATGTTTTGGTTTCAACTGCCACCGCATACGGAAAATTCGAAATTGATGGCCTTGGATACGGTTGGCGTGAAAGCACGGGATTTCGATTGCCTTCGGAGGCGCTGACGATTCCAATCAAACAATACCTCGATGCAGTGAATGAAGCCATTGGTGAGTTTCTCAATGAAAAAAAGCAGATGAATGTTGAGACAATTCAAGAAATCCAACAGATCCAAACGAAAATTCAGGAACTTAGGCTTCAATTTACGACAGAAAAAGTGGGCGAGTCTTTTGTTCACCATTCTCCGTATGAGGAATACTTTAGAGTCTTATTAGGAAAAATGAGGCAAGAAATCAAACAAAGGCAATGTAAGGTTCCATCGACTTATAAGGTCAGCCCTCATCATCAGAATGAAATTGACGATATTATTTCTCAACCTGTCGAAACTGGTGGTTCGGATTTGAGAATTCTCCGTGAGAACTCGAGAAAACTAACTTCTCAAATCAGCACAGACCTTTTCAACTTGGCTGATCAATGGAGAAAACTAGCCGAAAAGAAAAAATTGGATCGAATTCAATTTCACTTCGTCTATCCGTTAAAAGAGGAAAATATGGCAGAGGGTGTTGCCAATTTCATGGATATTGCGAGAGCTTATATTAGGCTCTATATCGAGATTCGAACAGACGGATGGTACAATGAACTCGGTCAGATGGAAAGAATGCTACGAAGACTTCAGGCCGGGGAACTTTGCGCACACTGAGCTCACATAAGCGGGCCCATCTCAGTGGGTCCGTTTTAAATCAATGAGGCATATTCACTTTCGGAAAAACCGAATCCATCTCAGTCTTTAGCTCTTCGAGATTCGTCGGGAAATGCACGTCATGCCACCCGTTTCGTAAGTAAAACACTACCCACCGGTGCGTTGACTTGATCGCAAAAGCTCGGATTAAAAGTCACTACGCGAGTCAAATTTTGTCTCAAAAAATATGTACTGTACATTTTTTGAATTCGACGTTCAGTTTATTTCATGAAAATCAGCTATGAAGAACGTCTGCACGATCGAGAAGCGATGCCAGGTTATGACGAATCAATTTTGTTCCCAGAAATTGAGAGGCGGAAACTTGGTATCAATGACGAGGACATGAAATATCTGGTCGAATATTTCCGATGGCAACTCGAGCAACGAAGTCGTCGAAGGAATCATCAGCGAATCATCGCAATTTTGAAATTGAGAATGGAAAAATTAATTCATCAGAAGCAATCAGAACTGTCTCGCGAGCTTGAAGTCT
>JBGGMM010000199.1:0-2541 GCA_041288045.1 Pseudobdellovibrionaceae bacterium
GCGATTGAATCCATGAAACTCATCCAACAGGCTCAAAAGCAAATCAGTGGTCTGAACTGTGACAAGCAACCCAGGGACAGAGTCATTCCCACCGGATAAAAGAACCGGATATCCCACCTTCAGGCGGTAAGCTGAGCCTTGGATAGCCGCTGGGACTGAGTTTGAAATAAAGTCTTTAATTTTATGGAAATGGACCGCGCCTTCCGACATCGATCCATAAACAAAAATTTTCATCTCAGTCATTGATCCCCTCCATCAAAAACAGTGATAAAAAATCCCGGCGTAGGAACGCCTTACGGAAGGCGCCTTGGTATCAAAACCGTGTCCGATCCGCAACGGAGATTTTCAAAAATCTAGAGTATCTGCACTTACCGGTTTGCGTTAGCAGTTGATTTGTCACAATCGTGAAAATTCGATCTGTTTTGACTGTCCCGTCTTTCTCTTGCTACAACTTTGGCATCTCTCGGGCGTCGCCTTAAAAAAGAGATTCAAAAAGGGACTCAGAAGGAACTCAAATTCAGTGAAGAAGATAGAGGCCATTATTAAGCCTTTCAAACTCGACGATGTTGTCGATGCACTCTCGGAAGTTGGAGTTGAAGGGGTCTCTGTCACTGAAATTCGTGGCTTCGGAAGGCAAAAAGGCCGAACCGAAATTTACAAAGGCGCCGAGTACGTTGTCGATTTCCTCCCAAAAATCAAATTGGAAATTGTTGTTCCTTCCGGAATCGCCGATCAAGCAGTTGAGGCCATTCGCAAAGCCGCGCATACCGGAAAAATTGGGGATGGAAAAATCTTTGTTCTCGCTGTCGAGCAGTCTTTGCGGATTCGGACTGGCGAGCGAGATGAGCAAGCGTTGTAACTCAGTTTTATTTTTTATTTTGAAGAGTGTTTTTAAATTTTAAAAATAAATAAGGAGAAGGGGGATTCATGACAGCACAAGAAGCAATTCAATTTGCGAAAGAAAAAGGCGCCCGCATGGTCGACTTGAAGTTCTGCGACCTGATGGGAACATGGCAGCACTTCACGATTTCTGCGAGCCAACTCAACACAGAGTTTTTTGAAGAAGGCTTGGGATTTGACGGAAGTTCTATCCGCGGATGGAGAGGGATTGAAGAATCCGACATGGTGGTGATGCCAGATCCAACAACTGCCAAAATGGACCCTTTTATGGAAGTTCCAACTGTTTCATTTATTTGTGACGTTGTTCTTCCTGAAACTTTGCAGCCTTACAACCGGGATCCTCGTCAAGTTCTCAAAAAAGCAATGGCCTATTTGAAATCTGTGGGACTGGCTGATCAAGCTTACTTCGGACCAGAAGCTGAGTTTTTCATTTTTGATGATGTTCGCTACGATCAAACAAATAACGGCGCATTTTACCAAGTGGATTCAGATGAAGGAACTTGGAACACAGGCCGCGATCAAGGTGGAAAAAACCTCGGATACAAGCCTCGCCATAAAGAAGGTTACTTCCCTGTTCTTCCCGCGGACTCTTTGCATGATCTCAGAACCGAAATGTGCTTGGAGCTTGAAAAAGCTGGAATGATTGTCGAACGCCAGCACCACGAAGTTGCAACTGCCGGACAAGCAGAAATCAACATCAAATACGATGCGGCTCTGCCAATGGCTGATAAAATGATGTGGTTCAAATACATCATTAAAAACGTCGCTCGTCGCCACAACAAAACTGTGACCTTCATGCCAAAACCACTTTTCGGTGACAATGGCTCCGGAATGCATGTGCACATGTCTTTGTGGAAAGATGGAAAGAATCTTTTTGCTGGAAATAAATACGCTGGTCTTTCAGAGACGGCCCTTTATTTCATCGGTGGGATTTTGAAGCACGCCCCTTCTTTGTGTGGGATCATCAATCCAACAACCAACTCTTACAAGCGCTTGGTTCCTGGATTTGAAGCTCCTATCAAATTGGCTTACAGCTTTAAAAACCGTTCAGCTGCGATCCGAATTCCAAACACAGGTGCTTCACAAGCAGCAAAACGAATTGAATTCCGCACTCCAGATCCTTCAGCCAATATCTACTTGGCTCAGGCAGCTCTGTTGATGGCTGGAATTGATGGTATCCAAAACAAAATTCATCCAGGTGAACCATTGGATAAGGATATTTACGGTTTGGCTCCTGAAGAAGCAGCAAAAGTGCCAAGCATTCCTGGATCTTTGGAAGAGTCTTTGATGAATCTCAAACACAAAGGCGAATTCTTGAAAAAAGGCGATGTTTTCACTGCTGACATGATTGACACATGGGTGCAGTATAAAATTGATAAGGAAATCCGCCCTGTTCAACAGCGGCCTGTTCCTTACGAATTTTACTTGTACTACGACCTCTAAAAAGTATTTTTCAAAATCACAACCCTTCTGGCCACTGGCCGGAGGGGTTTTTTGCGCACAGCAACCAAAAGCCCCACTGTTCTCCCGCTTTTCTTTTGTCAGAATCAATCAATCAGAGTTAAAAATGACATTTCCTGAGCTTTCTGTGCTGAGGAATTTTATTTGGAGCAAGAATGGCAGAACAATATAAAAACTTTT
>JBGGMM010000200.1:0-4384 GCA_041288045.1 Pseudobdellovibrionaceae bacterium
CTCGACTGACCAGTATCCGCACTTACTCCAGCGATAAAGAAGAAGAATTTTTAAAAGTCTTTTCTGAAAGGTAAAACTGCCAACCAGAAGAGGGAAAAAAGTGATTTCCCTCTCTTGATTTTAAATGCCGATAGAAATCGCCAGAGTGTTCTGCACATCATTTTTGGTCATGTCGGCATTGTCTCTGAAAACGACTGTTGAACCGGCGCTGATTGAAAAGAAGGAGCCGAATTTCACACCCAGGCTGACTCCCGCATACGGGTGGTATTTGATGGGATTATCAACACGAGTGACCACGCCATCTGTGGTGGTTTCTGTGTAACCTCGAGTCCCCTGACCACCCAATCTTCCCGAAGTGAAAACATAGTTGTTGAAGCGATAAGTGGAGCGCAAGCCCACCTTTCCTTTTTCATCATCGTTGTAGATTTTTTCTGGAGCTGTTGAGAAATTTTCCGTGTCAGAGCCTTTCGTGTATTCGATCTCGAGAGAAATCAGATCGGATCCGACAACCACTCGAGCCCCGTAAATGGTTCTGGTTAAAGTGTGAGGAGTTGGAGAATCCCGGTACACAGTCTCATAGCCGGCGATCGGCTCAAGCTTGTAGCCGATGCCTTTGATTGAAATATTCCCAGCCGCCAAGGCTGTAGCAGAAAAAAAGAAAATCAGAGGTAAGAGTCCAAAGGATAACATCCGGTTCATGCCATACTCCTCATTTCTTATCTTAACGAGGATTCAGCGTGCTTCGAAACTCTTTGCCTGCTTCAAGACTTTCATCCTGCCAGCCCAAGCCTTTGATCATCACTCTTCTTTGAAAAAAGGATTCTCAACGTTCAAAATAACTTTTTTGATTTGAAATTTCGCTTCTTTGACGATGATATTTTTTGGTTCATATTGGCCAATTCGAGATTCGACAATATGCCCAGTATTCTTAGCAAAAGGTTCTGTCCAAAGACAAGAACCGAGAGCCTTGACTATCTACGCATACCACCGAAATTAAGAGAGCGACTCTTTGAAAGAGCCGGCGAAGTTTGAATGGAGGTGGCAGATGCTTGATTTTCTAGGTAATTCAACCTCAGTTCTAATTTCAATAGCCGTGATCTTTGGCTTTATTGCCCTAGGTATTCTTTTCGCTCTTGAAATTGGTATGATGGCAACACTGTGGATGAAACATGCCTTTCGCAGTGGTTCGGGTGACGATCTCGTCCCTGGCTCTTATCGTCGCCCGCGGCCTTTGAGGAAATAACGGGAAGGCTCGAGATCAATAGCGGAAAATCTTACGACAACTCATCGAGCTTGCTGGTGCCAATGATTTTTGCGAACGAACCGCAAGCCTCTTTTTTCGCGCTTGATGAACGCCTTCCATGATTTTTTCAAAATCGCCATTCATTTTCAGTTTCAGACCTGTTTTGGCTTCATAAAGACTCTCAAGATCTTTTAAAAAAATCTCGCGAAAATTTTCGCCTTTCATATCTTCAACCCAGCCATTTCTTTGCCACTCAGAATAGCGCCAGTCGAGATTATCCAGAATGTTGACAAAAAACCGAGTGAAGCTGGTTTTCAAACCATAGTCGTTATCTCCGGCATCAAAGATTCCGGCAAAATGCGGAATGTCTTTCTCTGCAACATCTGGCAGTCCAAGCTTTCGTCGATAGTCTCGGTCCACACTGAAGCCGCCGAAATCACGGTGAACATATCGACCCGTGAGGCGGCCTTTGGAATCGGTCTCGATCATCAGATTTTGGCCGTGCGGTTCCATCGTAATCCCATGATCGATGGCCAGACTGAGCCATTCCACAATGAAATCATCAAGCAAATGCTTTCGAATAAATTCCTTCGCAGGGCGACCACTTTGATCAATCATCTGCACGACAAGCGGCTTCTGATCTGGAGCCGTTGCATCTGGACTGTAAAGTGAGAAGTAAGGGATCAATTGCCTTTCACCACGAAGAACTTCAGGAGGAATGGTTCGAATCAGAGTTCCCCCCTCTTTCTGTCCTTTCGGAAGAATGCCTAAAACTTCGGGCAGATAAACAAAGCTCGCCGGAAGGTCCTTTTTGATCAGTCGAAAGAGCTTGGTGAAATAAAGGCTTCGGCTCAATTCAGCAGCCGGGATCAAACGACGATTGGCGCCCAATACAAGATTGATGCTCAGTTTGGTGAAAAATGCTTCTTGTTGCGGCTTATCATCCCAAGTAAAAAGCGACCGCACCGAAGCCGAAGGCGTCACCGGCAGCTTGACGTCGGCTTTTCTCCCCTGAGTCAGCCCATGATAATATTCTGGGGTTTGCAAATGATAAACGAAAAGAACCTGCTTCTTTCCATCCTTTATTCGAAAGAATTTTTTTTCTAAGAACTCCGGTGCCGACTCTTTATCAAATGAGACTTCAACTTGATCCGCATCGACCCAAACGCCCTCAATATTAAAAATCTGACCAGCTTCGGGAGTGAATTCATAATTCATAGCTGGGTTCGGACCAGACCCTGTGAAATTGACCTTTTGCTCGTTGTGAATCCATCTCTCGATGACCTTCGGTGGGTCGGCCCAAGCTGCGAGAGTCAGCAAACTCAGTGAGCCTGTGACAATAAGCGATTTAAAAGAAATCATAGCTTCTCCTCTGATGATGAACAGAAGCAAATATGACAAGGCTTTCGAAAATTCGGAATCGAAAATGGCTGATAGGTCTATTTCTTATGGTGATCCGAGAATTATCTTCTAGACTGTCAATGGCATGATGAAGCCGAAATTTGTCGCTCTGTAAACGGATTGGTCAGAAAAGAAGCCCCAAAATGAGCATCGGATAGTATTCAGACTTCACTTTATTGTCCTCTGTGGTGGTCGCGCCGCCAAAGGAAAACTCTTTGAAAGTGAAGCTTTTGTAAGATCCTTCAATTCCCAAAAAGAAAACAGAGTTGACCATGTGATGATAGCCAAGATCCAATCCAAATCCTGAAGCTTTTTTGTAGGTGATCGATCCGCTTTCCTGCTGACCATCCAAAAAATAGGTTCCATCTAAAAACCACCCATTTCGGTGAAAGCCCACAGTGGCCCCGTAGAGAGTTCTTTTGGTTTCATTGCCTCTGCCATCATCAGTGATATGCTGAGAGTACATTCCGCCAAAGTAGAAATCATTGCCCGGCAAATACCCAAGCTTCCAATCATAAAAAGAATTGGTGCTTTGTGAGCTGCCAATCTGGGGGCCCTCAACCTCTTGGTGGTACCTCAAAAACCCCAAATCCACCAACACTCCGCTTCCAGAGGAAGCGGCAAAACTCGTCGCGCTCAAAAACAGAACCAAAGAAAATCCCAACGCTCTCCACATAATAACCCGCCTTGTGATGCCCATTTCAACTCTTTGATTTTCTCATTGCAATCAAAGACCCGCAATTTCATTGTTCTTGAGAAAGTGTTGAAATTCTAGATATTGTCTCATCTTGGAATAGAGAAAAAATGGTCTTCATTTCCGATTCGAATGCAATTTGAGCACGTTTTTCGATAAGCAATCTGATCTTTGGCAAAAGATCACTGATCGAATCTATTCTTTAATGAAAGGTTAATCTCTCCCTTTCAAACAAAATGTTATGAGTATTCCTATGAAGACGATCTTCTTTCTCGATGACAGCAGTGAATTTCTCTCTCTCGTCAAACTCTTGATCGAAAGAAAATGTGATTGTCAGACGGTCACGAGCTCAAGCTATGATCAGGCACTTCAAAATGAAGGTCCTATTTTAGATTCAGATCTTGCTTTTTTGGACATCAATTTAGGGGATGAATCCCACTCAGGTCTTGATGTTTATCGTTGGCTTCGAGAAAAGGGCTATCAGAAACCAGTCTATTTTCTTACAGGACATGGCAAAAACTCTCCTGATGTACAAGCTGCCGAAGCTTTGGGACAACAAGTGAAGGTTTTAACAAAGCCAATTCCCAATAAAGAGCTCATGGATCTCATCGGAAGAACGGCGTGAATGAGGATGATCTTTTCCCAGATCGAATGCTTTTAAAATCGACTCGAACTCTCGCCACAATTATCGTCTGCGCAATGCCCTTGGCCGTCATTCGATGGCTGAACCTAGGCGTTGAAGTTCTTTGGCCCCAATATCTGGCGCTGACAATTGCCTGCCTGACTCTGATCTTAGTGATCAGACGCCCTTCGCTTTCCACCCGGCACCTTTTGCTTCTCTTCTTGGCAATTCACACATCCATTCAATTTGCAAGCAGCATGGTCTCGCATTCGATCCTTCGGCAAGATCTGCAGGTCGAATTATTTACTGGTTATAAAATTCTGCCTTTGGTCATTGCTCTGATAGCTCCAACTCCCGCCTGGCTTGGGCACGTCTTGATTGCCACAAGTCTCTTTTTACCTCCCCTGCAGATCCTTTTGATTGA
>JBGGMM010000201.1:0-2587 GCA_041288045.1 Pseudobdellovibrionaceae bacterium
AGTTGAAAAAAGAAGCTGGCTCGAGTTTCTTCCAAGAGAGTCTTGGCCCCGCTTGATCTCTTCAATCACCACTTCTCGCTCGTTGTCGATCTCGGCTGGATCAAATTTAGGGAATCCCATCATTTCGGCTAAAGCTTGCAGACCGGTTTCGACAAAATTCTTTGAAATTGTGACGTAAAAGACTGTTTGGTCAAAAGAAGTGTAGGCGTTGAGCTCACCGCCTGAACCTTCAATAAGAGAAGCAATTTCACCAACTTTGAACTTTCTCGTCCCTTTAAAAACCAAGTGCTCAATGAAGTGACTGATCCCCTCTTCGCCTTTGGCTTCGTCGGCACTGCCAGTTCGAACCCAGACCTGCACAGAAACCACTGGCGATTTGTGACTTTGCTGGAAAAGGACCTTCATTCCATTTTTCAGTTGAAATTTTTTGATCATCTTTTAGGTTGCTCCCATGTCATCTAAATCATTTGGAATTTATGTTCATATTCCTTACTGCCTTCAGCGCTGCACCTACTGTGATTTTGCCACTTATGAAAGAAGCAAAATCATGCCTCCAGAGCAGTATTTGTCTTTGCTGAAAGAAGAAATCCGACAAAGCGAAAAGGCCTACCGAAAGGGGCCCCTTCAAACTGTTTATTTTGGCGGCGGAACTCCCAGTCTTCTTCCTGCTGAAAATATTGTATCGATTCTCCAGGAGCTTGCAAATGCTGGTTTCAGTCAAAATTCACAAACTGAGATCACTCTCGAAATCAACCCAGCCACAATTGATCCATATAAAATGGAGATCTACTTAAAGGCCGGAATCAATCGCTTCAGTGTAGGGGCACAAACTTTTGATGATGTCCTCTTGAAGAGCGTTAACAGGGAGCACAACGCAACCCAGACCCGGGAAACTTTGACTTTGCTCAAATCTCTTGGGGTGAATTTTTCATTTGATATTTTGTTCGCTCTTCCCACTCAAACACAAGACGGTTTACGCCGGGACCTGGATGAAGTGTTATATTTTAATCCTCACCACGTCAGTCCCTATTGTTTGACTGTTCCTGAGGGCCATGTCCTTTCCAAAAATCGCCCCTTGGAAGAGGCCCAAATTGAAATGTTTGAAGCCATTTCCGACACTTTGAAGTCGGTCGGCTATGAGCGCTATGAAATTTCAAACTTTGCTCTTCCTGGTTTTCATTCACGCCACAATTCTTTGTATTGGGATGATTCCGCCTATTGGGGAATTGGCCTGAGCGCACACTCTTATGCCCATTCAGGTGACTGGGGACTTCGTTACTGGAATCCAAATTCGATTGGTGCTTATGAAAATCAAATTCGCAGCCTTGAAGGAAAAACATTTCAGCATCCAGCTGCAAATCTTGACCTGGACCACCAAGAAATTTTGCGGAAACACCAGGCATTGACCGATTTTTGCCACACTTCTTTGAGGACAGCTTCTGGTCTGGTGGAAAGTCGGCTCATGCAGCGTTTTGGTGAAACCGCAGCCAGGGCCGTTCTCGGAAGCCTTCAGCTTTTCTCTGAGCAGAAGCTTGTTACACGCTATGGCGAAGGCGCTTGGCGGCTGACGGAAGAGGGAATCGTTCTTAGCAATCAAGTCTTTGCAGGGCTTACTTTTCTCGAAGGCGAGCTCTCAGCCTAACGCGCTTGACACTCGTTGTTTAGAACACAGATTTCCGATAGATTTAAACAGTTTACATTTGATTCTGGAGGACACTGTGTCGGAGAGCAATTCGGATAATAAAACCTCACCTGGTATCGAAAATGGCCAGGGAGCTCCATCTCAAAACCCACCTGAAATGGAAGAGCTGCGGGCGCAAATTGAAAAGTACAAAAATGATTATCTCTATTTGCGAGCCGAGTTCGATAATTACAAACGAAATGTCATTAAAGAGCGGGCCGATCTTCTCAAATATGGATCCGAACGTCTCATCAATGAAATTCTTGGTGTCTTGGATAACTTTGAGAGAGCTTTGGAAATTAAAGCCACTCCAGAGAATCTGAGCACCTACACAAAGGGTATTGAAATGACCCAGCAAGAGCTGAAGTCGGCTTTGCAAAAATTTGGCGTTGCTGAAATTCCTTCGCTAGGACTTCCATTTGATCCTTCAATTCATGAAGCTCTCAGCAGCGAAGAAACAGACGCCGTTAAGCCAGGCTCGGTCAGCCGGGTTTTTAAAAAGCCTTACAAACTGCATGATAAGGTCATCCGCCCCGGACAAGTGATTGTCGCCAAAGAACCGGTGACGAATTAATCTGAAGGAGTCGTTTTGGCTGGAAAAAAAGATTTTTATTCTTTGTTAGGTGTTTCTCGCTCCGCCAATGCCGACGAGATCAAAAAAGCTTATCGCAAGCTGGCTATGAAATATCATCCGGACAAAAATCCCGGCGATAAAAAAGCTGAAGAACAATTCAAAGAATTGACCGAAGCCTACGAAGTTCTCAGCGACGAAAAAAAGCGGCAGATGTATGATCAATTCGGCTTTGCCGGCGCAGGTGCCGGATTTGCTGGCGCGGGCGCTGGGGGGCCTGTCGGCTTCGGTGGGTTTGGCGGATTTCAACAAGGCTTTGGATCTTCGGACGATTT
>JBGGMM010000202.1:0-3245 GCA_041288045.1 Pseudobdellovibrionaceae bacterium
AAAACATTGCGCGCCCGCCCGCTAACACCTGAGGATAAAATCTCTATCGTCGCTCACTCACAGGGCGGAATCATTGCTTACATGTGGTTTTTCGATCACCTCATGAGAGAGCCGCGTGACATTCAGTTTGCCAAACAGGTGGATTCGATCATTACGCTCGGAACTCCATTCTGGGGATCCAAGCTGGCTTCGATTCTGATTGATCCGACAAATGTGGATCTCATTCCGTTCATCAAGGCCTTTGGTGGATCAGAGTATCGAATGTCCCGCCGGGAAATCACTGACATGGCCTTTGGGTCTGATGTTGTCCATAGTTTCAGAAAGATGGCAGTCCAACTGGACATGGATCCTGAGTTCAATAAAAAATTACGATCACTCCCGGTTCGACTGATCAATTTGACGGGAATCATGCCACAGGATAAAAATAAAATCTTTTCATCACCACAGACAAGCACTGTGAGCTCCTTTACAAAAAAGATGATCAATTTTGTTTACCGGCTTTTCGCTAGAAATAATGCCAACGGTGGTCGCGTGGAATCGGATATCGCAGTGACTGTTCCAAGCAGTCGTTGGGATTTCATCTACACTCCACCTAAACAGGTCACTTCGGATTTGCAAATTTCATCTGCAGAATTCAGGAATTTTGAAAATTTGGTCAAGCGTTCCAAATTTATTTACTCAGAAACTGTGCATTTGCCATTTGAAAGCGAAAATACTTTCAGCATGGCCTACATCAATCAGTCTTGTCTTCAGGTCGAGACCTGCAATCATCCAACATTTCGGTACATCCTTGAGCAGTTGGCAAACTGTCCTGAAAACAGTTGTGATCCTCAAGCATTCAACGACGTGATTCTGAAAATGAAAGTTGTTAATATTGATCAGCATCTGAAAAACAGGAACTTGCAAAGCACTTTGCATTCTTTTGCTATTCAAATTGGAGTCAAATTGAAAGCAGGGAGCATTGACCGCTTTCCAGTGAAGTATTTTAAAAAAGGCCCTATCAATCCAGAGAGTGACCAAGAAACCTGGGTTCTCAATCAGCCTGAACTGATTGGAAAAGTCCTTAATTTGAAAAGGGATAAAAATCAGCGGTCGGTTTCTTCGAACAAAAATTACACTGTCTTTATTGGGAAAAAAAGCGAAACCCAATCCATCGATATTGTTTCAAAAGCGGCTACTCAAAATGAATTTTATGACACCATGAGAATCAATGTCATCGGTTCTATTCGATTTGCGGGCGATGTGGATGAAGATGTGGTTGTTCCCCTGGAAGTCAACTTGCCAGGTCTTCCTCGAGTGAAAGTCGATACTTTGGTTCGACCCGGATATTCGACCTATCTTGATTTGGATTACAGCAACAGTCCTGAATAAAAAAATGGAGCTCCTTTCGGAAGCTCCATTTGAAGTTTTCAAAAATAAAAAGCTTTAGAGATGATCGATAACGATATCTCGTGCCATCACAGTCTTACGACCGTCTGACTTGGCACTCTCAACTCCTTTTTTACAGAGCAACTCGATGGCTTTGCTTAAAACATCAATTGTTTCAGCAGAAGTGTTCATCTGTCCGTTCTCTTTAATAAATTTTTTGACCTTACTGGTTACTACCAATACTTCAGCCATGAAAGCCTCCTTGTATGACGAATTGAGGTTTACATAGCCAAATGCTGTAAGCAAACTAATTCGATTTGAGATCAAAATATTTAAGATTTGCGCCGCATTAAGGATCGAGAGGTCACACCCAAAGCCTCTTGCGATTTTTCACCATCGAAAGCATAAAGCTGCGCTTGTCGGGGCCCTTGGGCGCTTGGCTGCAACCAAACAAAGGTTTTTTGGTCGATCGCCTTGGTGCATTCAACATCGGTGAAAGCCGGTGACCAACATCCACTATTGAGATGTTCCACAGCGCCAATCATTTCGTGTCGAATCAAATGTGTGTGCCCGTAAATAATTCGATTCACTTTTGTGATGGCAGAAGCCGAAGCCAGAATTCTTTCATCTGGCTCTTTGAAGCTTGAAACCAGTGAAGTCACCGATTTGGAGTAAAATAAAAAGAAGGGCAAAAGCATCATGAGCGGAATAAAGGCCCAAAAAAATGAAACATCAAAAAATTGTTTGGCTAAAATCATCAGTTCAAAAACGCAAAGAAATGCGATCATGATCAAAAAAGCGCGATCCAGCCAAAGTTCTCGGGCAATCAAAAAAGGATTTGTCGTTGCTGGTGGATCAGAAAGCTCTTTGAGCTCTCGAACCATTCTTGGCTCGGCATTTGACTTTGCAGAGATTTGATTGACCTTGTCCTCTATTTTCAAAGGATCTTTAATCGGTGTTAATAGCCGATCTGAAAGTGACACCACAAGTGTCGCCATCGCTCCAAAAAACCAATCCCAAATCAGAAGTGGTTGCGCTCTCCAGATGTATTTAAAGAAAAAGGCCACGTACTCACGGAGGCTCATAATAAAATTGCTTTCAACATGCGGATTGAAAAACCCCATGCCATTAAGAATATAACGACAAGCCAAATTTCCAAATGGCAGCCGAATGCTTTTGTAATTGTAGCCCTGAATAAAAGGATTCACCGGGTCTTCACACATACAGTAGGGATCGTATTGGTTTCCGTGTTCAATCAAAGTGTCCTGATTGCTGATATAAAACCATTCGCAGAAGCGAACTCGCTCACGTTCTGTCCCTAAATCCAAAGCCGTCAGAATTTCTTCTTGAACATCCGGAAAGTGAAGCTCCAGATCGTGATTGCCAATCACAAAAACAGCATGATTTCCCTGCAGAATAAAGGTTCGCAAAGCCTGAACCCATTGAGCATGATGCTTCAGTATGACCTGAATTTTGAATTTTGACCTTTCCGGCCTTGGATACAGCCCTCTTTTTTCTTCAAGCCAATGAAATCTGAAAGTGGGCTTTTCAGGTCTCGACATGACAGAGTCAAAATCAAAAATATCCCCATTGAGAATCAACTCGACCGGTTCGCCTTTTGATTTTTCACTCAGGTGTCGCAGGAAGCTTGCGAAAACCTCGTCATAGAAAAACTGCCGTGTTTTGAACTTCTTCCATAATGGGTACTTCAAATTCACCGGCTCCGCTTCACAAAGATGAAGATCGCTGACGATCGCTGAGTAGCGAGTGAATTTAAATTCTGGCTGTTGACGCTCCATAATAATATTTTCTCTTAAAGCCTTCGTGAAATTCAAGGTCTTCCTGTGATAAGACTTCAAACATGCGAAACGAGTTCT
>JBGGMM010000203.1:0-7173 GCA_041288045.1 Pseudobdellovibrionaceae bacterium
CCGAACCCCTTTGGGGCTGGGGCATGGATGCCCCAGTTTCCAGGATGCACAACTAGGAGGGTTGACCCGGACGGAGGCGAGGATTTTAGATTTGATTGAAGATCAGATAGGAATCAAAGAACGGTCGTTAGAGTTCTAGCAAACGAAGCCACATTCGACTCCGTCAAATCATAAAGCTCCGTCTCAAAGCTCTGCTCCCAAACCTGAGCCAGAAACAAAATCCATTCCGGATTCGGAACTCGCGCCGAAGCTTCAGAACCCAGCCACTTCTGCAGCAAAGCCTCGACCTGCGCCCAATCCTGAAAATGCGGTGCAAAGCCTCTTTCCGTGTAAAAGGCCTTTCCGAAGGTGAGGGTGGGAATTCCTTGCGAGAGAGCTTCGGCGCCGACTTTGGAGTTAATAGTCACCACGCCTGAGGATTGCGAGAGAATGTCATAGCTGTTGGTCAGTGGATGCAGCAATTTGAATTGCGGATTTTCAAGCAGCTTTTCCAGTCTGTTTTGTGCCAGACAACCAATCGAAGCTGGATGCTCTTTGGCGACGAGCAGGCTACCTTTCGGTAAATGCAAAAGAACTTTTTCAATCAAAGCCAGCTGATCCAGCCATTGGGGGCTGCGAATGGTCAGTGAAAAATCCAGCTGCACATGAAAGGGAAAATAAACCATTTTTTTCCCTTTGAGAGACTCTAGTGAGACATAGGAGGACTGGTTCTTCCAGCGATTCAAGAGCATTTTCAAATAGCGTTGAACGTGATTGGAAATATGATCCAGTTCCTGCTGGTTGCGATTCACATATTTTGCAGCCAATTTCTTGCCCAGTTTGCGAAAGTTTTCCTGGTTGAAGACCTTGGAAAAACCCATGTCTTTGTAGTGATGCGCATCTTTTCTGGCAGCCACCACTGTCTTTTTTTGAAAGGCTTCCCGCAAATAATGCTGAACTTGTTTTTCGCTTTCAGCCTGTGGTCTTGTCGCTGCGACTTGAAAGAACAAATTGTTTTTCAAAAGGTGAATGCGGCCTTTAAAAAAAGCAGGTTCGGTGAAATAGTGAGTCCAGCCGCGAGCCATTCCAACATAAAATAGTGAAAGAGGGCCAATGAACCCGGCCAGCTCTTGGGCGATGAATTTTTCGCGACCTGCGAAATCAGTTTCGATTTGCGCCAGAAGCTGATCCAGAGCCGGCAAGTAGCGCTCAAATTTTTCTATGCATTTCTGCATGTGGCTGATGCCAAAAGTGAGATTTTCGTGCTGAGAAAGAGCTTCGAGAGAAGGAGTCTGGAATTTCTTTTCTGCTTCAGTCCGTGAAAGCGCTCGAAATCCCTCAGCATTCAAAACTGCATAGGGGTCGTAAACCTTGTAGCCTCTTTGACGTATAAGATCATTGCCCGGCTGAAAAAAGGAAACAAAAACGATTTCCATTTCAGGGGAGCTTCTTTGTTGAGTGATTTTATCAGCCGTAGCGAGATAAAAATGCACATCACGCTCAGCTATAGGTGTCAGAATGAGAACTTTCATCGGCTTTTAAGTTAAAAAAACTCCCGAGTTTTGGCAATATCCAATATGTTCTATCCATGAGATCACTTCGGATTCTTTTTGCTCTTTTCGTGCTGTCTGTTTTGGTGTCCCAATCCGTCATGGATCTTTTTTCGACTCTTGTCTGTCTGCAGTGGATCTGGCTGGTAGTGAAATCCCGAAAAGAATCTTCTGAGCCAAAAACAGGACGCTTGAAACTGCTAAGACCCTTTGGGCTTGAGTGGATCTGGGGCGCCTGGTTTGTCATCATTCTCATGGGCTTTCTTCTCAATCCTCTGGATCCACAGTATGCCCTGGTGCGATTGATCGAGCTCAAATGGATCTTCATATTGTATGTGTTGATTGAAGCTTTGGATGTGATCAAACCCAGTCGACAGGCTCTGAACTTTCTCTTATTCGTCATCGGGCTGACGGCCGCAGTGAACGCTTTTCTCTTTTTGGCTGATATTCCTGCTTTGGATGAAATGCGTTACGGATCAGGCCCAGGCGGCTTTATTCGGGCCGGTGGCTTTTTTGCCAATCCCATGACTTTTGCCCATTCTTTCGTTCTTTTCGTGAGCGTGCTCTTGGGACTTGTTCTCTTTGATTGGAAATGCTGGAGCTCAAAGCAAAAATCTTTGGCTCTGTCGATTTTGGTTTTAAGTGTGATCGGTCTTTTTTGGACCTACACCCGAGGAGTTTGGCTGGGATTTTTATTTTCCACATCTGCTTTTTTTCTGTTCTGGAAACCCAAATACTTTATCGGCTACGTGGCCGGACTGGGGCTTATTTTTGCTCTTTTGTTCCAAACCTCTGAAGACTTTCGGACACGGGTT
Organism: Pseudobdellovibrionaceae bacterium; assembly: GCA_041288045.1. GTDB lineage: Bacteria > Bdellovibrionota > Bdellovibrionia > Bdellovibrionales > Bdellovibrionaceae > 21-14-0-10-47-8. Next base: position 2,345 of record JBGGMM010000203.1, read on the forward strand.
CTTCGCTCGGAAGCCGAACTCATGGGTCACAGTGAAAGAAAACTTTTGTGGCAAACGCACTTTGCCATCTGGAGAGATCACCCTTGGTTTGGTGCTGGTTATGGGCAAAACACAAAAATGCTGCCTGAATACTATCGAAAGCTCGGCATTCCTGAAACGACCATTCAGAGCCATGCTCACAACGAGCTTTTGCATTTAGGAGCAGGAACCGGGCTTTTGGGTCTTCTTTGCTACTTGGTTGTCTGGGGCTTTTTCTATTTGAAACTTTGGCAGTTGTGGAATAAAAAATTGGACAGCTGGGATCAAGGTTTGGTTTTCGGAATGGGGCTTGCCCAAACAACGTTTTTAATTGCCGGACTGACCGAAGCGAATTTTGAACACTCGAAAGTTCGCTTTGCCGTCCTGCTGATTTGGGCCTACCTGATTTATCTTTGCAGAAAATATCAAATCCCCCAGAGCTTTCGAAGGAGCAGAAGATGAAAATTGCAGTATTCGGCACTGGTTACGTTGGTCTTGTCACTGGCCTTTGCTTTGCCGAAATGGGAATTGATGTCCATTGCGTCGATATCAATCAAGAAAAAATCGATCAATTGAACCAGGGAATTTCGCCAATTTTCGAACCTGGAATTGAAACTTTGATTGCCACCAATCTGAAATCCAAGCGTATTCATTTCACGACAGATGCCATCACTGCCATTCACCGCGCCGAAGTCATTTTCATCGCCGTTGGAACTCCGTCGGATGTGGATGGCTCCGCCGATTTGAAATACGTTTTGGAAGTTGCCGAAACCATCGCCAAGAACATGAATGGCGATAAAATCATCGTCAACAAATCCACAGTTCCAGTGGGAACTGGTTACAAAGTCAAAGAGCTGGTCGCCAACGTGCTTCGTCAGCGAAGTGTGAAATACGAATTTGACGTGGTTTCAAATCCAGAGTTCCTGCGCGAAGGTGCGGCCCTTGAAGATTGTCTGAAACCTTCGCGAGTCGTTGTTGGCTGCGAATCAGAAAAAGCCAAAGAGTTGATGAGTCAGATCTATGAGCCTTTTTTAAAAAATGGCAATCCACTGATTTTCATGGATCTCCTCTCTTCTGAAATGACCAAATATGCCGCTAACGCCATGTTGGCGACAAAAATTTCCCTGATGAATGAATTCTCTCGGCTGTGTGAGAAAGTCGGCGCCGATATTGAAAATGTCCGCAAAGGAATTGGCAGTGATTTTCGCATTGGTCCCCATTTTATTTTTGCAGGTATCGGCTACGGGGGCTCTTGCTTCCCCAAAGACGTTCGAGCTTTGATCAAAACGGGACTGGATCAAAACGAAAAATTAGAAATTCTCACGGCTGTGGAAAACACCAATCATTTGCAGCGAGAGAAATTCTTTAAAAAAGTGATTCAAAATCTTCCTTCGAAGGAAAAAAACCAAAGAATCGCGGTTTGGGGAGTGTCCTTCAAGCCTGGAACTGACGACATTCGCGAAGCTCCAGCTTTGGATATGATCCAAGGACTTCTGGATCAGGGATTTCAAGTGACCGTCTATGATCCCGTGGCGGCGGACAATGCCAAAACTTATTTTAAAAACAATCCAGCCCTGACTTTTATGGATGATCAGTACCTGGTCCTCGAAGGGGCCTCCGCTTTGGTGATTGTGACTGAATGGAAGTCTTTCAAAGAGCCCGATTTTGAACGCATGCAGTCCATTATGAAACATCCGATCATTTTCGATGGCCGAAATATCTATCTTTCCAAGCCCATTCAAAAAACCAAATTTCAATATCACTCGATCGGCCGTCCGGCAGTTGTGGCACGAGCATGAACGTTGTCGATCAGATCATCGTTCAAGCTTATCGCTCTAATCCCATTTTCGGAGCCTTGCTTTCAGTTCTCGCAGATGGTGGGCGAATTGTCGCTTTTGGAGAAAAGTCAGAAGCTCTTCTCAATCTGATTCCGGGAGTCCTCTTCTTTGAAAGACGATTTGAAAATGAGATGGGCTCCCTCAGTGACTACTGCGAAAGGGATTTGATTCTGGTCGAAGACAAGTCTGTGGACCGCTTGCTAGAACTCAATCAAGTCACTGGCGCACAGATCGCTCTGATGACAGAAGGAGTCTTTGATCTGACTTTGGTGGATTTGACTTTCAAAGAATCTGACCTGCGCTCGGCTCTGCTTGAGCTTGCTAAGCCTGCCGAGCAGCTCAAACAACTGAAAAAAGAAAGACGCGAGTATCATTTGCAGGGAAGTCATCTGAACAAAGCCCTGTTTTTAGATCGTGATGGTGTTCTGATTGAAAATGTTCCTTACGCCAACGATCCGCAAAAAGTTGTGCTTCGAGAAGGTGTGATTGAAGGACTAAAAAAAGCTCGAGAGCTCGGGTATTTTCTGATCGTTGTCTCCAATCAATCGGGGATTGGGCGTGGCCTGGTCAGTTGGGCTCAGTACGAGAAAGTCAGTCACCGCATGCAAGAGCTGTTGGCCCCATCCGGGATCTTCTTTGACCGGGTTTTGCGGGCTCCTTTTTTTGATGGCAGCCAGTATGCTTCAGGGCTGATTCGCCGCAGTCTGCGAAAGCCTCGGGCTGGAATGTTGCACCAGCCAACCAATGAGTTTCGTCTGGATCTCAGTCAAAGCATCATGATTGGGGATTCGGCTGCGGATTTGATGGCAGGATGCCTCGCAGGCCTTCAAGAAGTCTTTTTAATGGATTCTGGAAAAGCTTCTGATGAGCTTCAGCAGTGGAATTCTTGGCCCCTCCGTGGGCGGGGAGTGACAAAATTTTCTGGCAAAGCCATTTCAAAAATTGAAAAGGCTTTGCCAGTTTAAAAATTTGTCAGGAATCATCTTTTCTTTCCTTTTGAATTTTCCTAATGTGAACAGCATGGAATCTTGGAGAAAGTTTTTTTTCATCATCTCCTGCCTTCTCGCTCTCGGCTGCGGAAGTGTGGCCAATTCAAAAGGCAAAGGTTCGGATTTTTCAGTTTCACAATCGGCAGATCTGACATTTATTAACAACATTCCAACGCCATTTGGAGTGAGTGTTTTTGACGATCAGATTTTTGTTTCTGATCTAGACAGCGCGCGAGTCCTCCTTTTCAAGCTCGATGGAAGGTACCTCAAATCATTTTCCGGCAATTTGAAGCGTCCTCACTCTGTACTTAAGTTGGATTCTCAGCATGTGGTGATTTCGGACTACGGCGGCCAAGTTTTAAAAATAAACCGAGAGACGGATGCACAAGAACCTTTCTTTCCAGGTTTTTCAGGTTTTAAAGGACCAGTGCACACTTTGCCTTTGAAAGATGGCGGCTTTCTCGTCACCGATTTTGATCGCAGCGAGCTTTTCTTTTTTGATTCTAAAAAGCAGTACCGCCAAAGTTTTTCTGAAAGCGTCAATCAAGCGGTTGGATTTTCAAAGCCTCACATGGCAGCTCAGGACAAAGACGGCAATCTGTATGTCGTCGACAGTCAAAATCATCGAATTGTGAAAATTTCGGCTAGCGGCAAGTACCTCGGGTGGTTGAACTATCGCAAAGGCGAAAATTTGAAAAGCTATTGGTCATTAGAGGGAAGCGCCAAGGCCTCTTCGGAGCCTGGAAAATTTGATGTCCCCGTCAGCATCTTTCTACTGAAAGATCAATTTTACGTCGCTGATGTGAAAAATGGACGGATTCAAAAATTCGATCTTTCAGGTCAATGGTTGAGCTCGCTGGGGCGTTCTGAAAAACTTCAACTCAATTGGCCCTACGAAGGCGTGCCTTATCAAGACAAAATCTATGTGGCGGATTCTAAAAACAAAAGAATTGTCATCGCGCCACTAGATTTTTTCACTCAAAAATGAGTTTTCCAAATCGCCTGCAGATTTCGAAGCATTCCTTCCAGGTCCCGCAAGCGCAAAGAGGTCGGTCCATCGCAAAGTGCTTTTTCGGGATTGGGATGGGTTTCAAGGAAAATTCCATCCACTCCAACAGCCATTGCTGCACGGGCCAGTGGCCACACCATTTCTGATCGGCCTCCGGAACTTTCGCCAGTGGCTCCCGGGAGTTGGGTCGAATGAGTGCAATCCATAATCACTGGAAAACCCAGATTTCGCATTTCCACAAGGCCGGTCATATCATTGATCAAACGGTTGTAACCGAATGTGGTTCCGCGCTCACAGAGAAGCAGTTTGCTGTTGCCGGCGTTCACTGCTTTCTTGGCAATGGCACCCATATCCCAAGGGGCTAGAAACTGACCCTTTTTGATATGAATGATTTTTCCGGTTTGTGCTGCGGCCACCAAGAGGTCCGTTTGTCTTGAGAGAAAAGCGGGGATTTGAATGACGTCTGCCACTTCGGCCGTTTCGGCCACTTGATTGGTTTCGTGCACATCAGTCAAAAGTGGAACATTCAATTCAGATTTTATTTTTTGCAGACTTTTGAGAGCGCTTTGGGCGCCAGGGCCGCGAAAAGAAGCGGCACTCTGTCGATTGGCTTTATCGAAGGAGCATTTCAAAATCCAGGGAATTCCCAGTGCTTCGGTGACCCGTTTGATTTCTTTTCCTGTTTCCATCACCAGGCCTTCGTCTTCGATGATGTCGGGTCCTGCAAATAGCACCCACTGTTTGGCATCACCCCAAGTGATGCTGCCAGTTTTTGTTTTCATAACCACGGGATTTTTCAGCGCACTAAAACCAGTCATTCGTTCATCCTTGCAGAGCTTTTGTCACTTGCTCGATAATATAAGATTGAGTTTTTTCATCCATATCAGGGTACATCGGTAAGCTGATCACATGATTAGCAGCCCAACGAGCATGCTGAAGATCGCCGATGCATTTATTGGAATTTTGTTTGTACCA
>JBGGMM010000204.1:0-8026 GCA_041288045.1 Pseudobdellovibrionaceae bacterium
AACACTTCAGGAATATTTAAGGGTGACGCTGCATCGCTGGCTAGGTGATTCGTTTTGGAATGAGTTCGAGTTACCATGATCGAGCCAGACAAAGGCGGAGGAGATAGAAGTCGAGTCGACTCATCTGAAGTCAATGAAGCAGCTCTCATATGGAGTTCTGAAATTAAAGGAAAATCCTGAAAGAGTCCTCTCTGTCTTGCAAATTGGGATCACTTTAGTTGGCGCGATTTCGGCAGCAGTGAGCGGAGCCAGTGCCGGTGAAATCCTGGCACCGAGTCTGATTCGACAATTTGGCATGGACCCGCAAGTGGCCGGGCTTTTGGCAATTGTGCTGATTGTCTTACCTTTGACCTATGTCAGCGTCGTTTTAGGAGAGCTTGTGCCAAAATCTTTGGCGCTTCGTTTCCCGCTTCGATTTGCTCTGGCAGGTGGAACCTTGCTCATTTTGATGGATCGGATTTTTTCGCCGTTTGTGCATATGCTGGAAAAATCCACGCGGTTTTTTACTAAATTTGTTTTTTCAAAATTGAAATCAGAAGAATTCATCGACACAACGAGAGAAGTGGACCTTGATCCTTTGAGTGAGTCGCACAAGCGCTATGTTTTTAATCTGATCGACATTGATAAAAGGAAAGTTCAGGAAAGCTCTGTCCTCTGGGAAGATGTCACTACAGTGGATATTTCAGAGCACTATCACCAGGTCATGGATCGAATCAAAGTTTCCCAGCACAGCCGATTGCCGGTCACTCAAAACGGGGAAGTGATCGGACTTTTGTATACGAAGGAATTTGTTTCTGAACCTGATGTCAGTCGAATTGACTGGACCGAGCTGATTCGACCCATTGTTAAAGTGCACCCGGGTGAGCCGATCATCAAAGTGCTTAAAAAATTACAAAGTCAAAAAAGCCATATGGCTGTGGTTGTCGATCAAACAACCCCTAAGGGAATTGTCACGATTGAGGATATCTTCGAAGAGGTCGTTGGTGAAATTTACGATGAGGATGACAATCCTCGAACGCTCTTGTCATCCAATACGAAAATTCGAAAACTTCAAAGAAACCGCTCTGCCGATTTAGAAATCTGAGATCTTCCGAGCCAGTTCTGGGAAATCGATGAAAGGATTTCGATTCCCTTGAAGCTCCATGATCGCTTCATTGCGCTCTTTTTCTTCGGCATCGACAGGGTCTTCTTCATGCCATTTCTTAAGAAACTTTTCTTGAACCGGATCAATTTGCATTTGATAGCGGGTGGAAAAATAAAAAAGGGCGCGAGCGACATTGCCTCGATGAGCAGCGGGGGGTTCAAATGCCAAAGGCTGTCCCCAAGTTGACTTCCCAAATCGGGAAGTTTCGCATTTGAGAATTTTTTTATCTTCGCTGACTTCGCCAAAAGGATGATTTCCCCGCACGGAATTCATTTCAGAATCAGTTGGAAAAAGGTGATGCAAATCTGATTTTTGCATGTCTGTGGGGAAATGGCTGGTGAATCGGCTTTGCGGCCAAGTGTGCTCAATATTGATCACAGAATTATCTGGAATTTTATGAGGCGCAGGGCTTTTGCTTCCGTTGAATTTCTCTGGGCCATAATCTGTTTCACAATAGACTTCGCGAATGGCGTACTTGTTGCCCTCTTGATGAAGGTAGAAGTCACCCAAGATAAACTGTCGGGCTTTGTCATAACCGATACTGTGATGAGAGTAGCAGTCTTTGCCGCCACAATTTGAAAGGATCAAATCGTTTTGTCCGGCTCGGTGTTGATGTTCTGAGGCCAGAACCTGCTGCAAAAGCGAAATCAGATCGCGATCGGAAGTGCCATTTTGAAGGCTCTGATAGAAAGCATCCCCATAATAAGGGACTTCGGTGGAGGCTTCAGCCAAAAGGGGAAGCCAAGAAAAAGCTGCCAAGACCAATGAGATCATTCTCATTTTCAACATAAACACCTCGTAGACGGGTTTTTAAGGTACCCGGTAGAAACACTCTGCCGTATCCAGAGCTTATACGCGATTCAACTTTTGACCCTTCTGTCTCAGGGGCTCGGGTGCTTGTCATCAAAAAAGCCCATGCTGCCAATTGTCGAACATCAAAAAAATCTCCTGTGCAACTGTCAGGAGACAGGAAATGGGACAGAGGAAACATCGAAAAAGGGAAAAAAATGATTTAACAAAATTTTTTAGCGCAAACAAAGTGTCATTCCGCCTCATATTTTTATGATTTTCGATTTCAGAATCAGAACGTTGTCATTGGTGATGGCATTTCTTTTGCTGATCTTCAATGGAGGGAGGATCTATGGCAACAATGGAAAGACATTCCAGTCCGGCACAAAAAACGATCACATTTTTTAAAAAACTCAAAAGCCTTATTCCCAGTCACAAATCCAAAAAAAGAGCATTGAGCGAAGAAGTGGTGTCCACAGAGAAAACAGGGAAAAAAGCTCACGGCGAAAAGCCACTGCATTCAGAGACGCAGAAGCAGAAAGCCCATCCTCATCGTCGACGAAAACAAAATTTGAAGGCCAAAGCTCAAGGCCATGGAAATCATCAGGCCAAGAGCCGTCCTCATCATCAGCATTCAAAACCTCATGCGAAGAAAAAAGAAGATTCAGTGGCAGCCACTTCGCAGAACTTTTCTCACGTCAACCCTTACCATGACATTGACCGCGCCCACAGTCCTGGTCATCGCAAACTCAATGTCCGTGGAGAGTTTCAAGAGCCGACCGGAGAAAAAACGCAAACACAGGAATCGGCCAAAGATCGAATGGCACCCGCCGATCAAGTGCATCGAGTGACTTCTCAGGATCGAAGTCAAAGAGGCAATCGATAATTCAATTCTGACTGAGCTCTGGGGCTCGGAGAGATTGTCGCTTTGGGATTTGATAGCAAAACCGAGTGTGATGGTTGGTTAGATCCAACATCAGATGGCCACCATGATTTTCAATGATGCCTTTGGAAATACTGAGCCCCAATCCCGTTCCTTTGCCAATTTCTTTCGTTGTGAAAAAGGGTTGAAAGACCATATCTTGAATTCCGCTGGCAACACCAGGACCGCTGTCCTCGACGGAAACTTCGACTTGCAGACCGAGATCCTGGATCTTTACTCGGATCCAGGCATTAGGCTGTTTTTCGACGGCATCAAAGGCATTGTTGAGAAGATTCAGAAACACTTGTGACAGCTGAACCTGGCGACCTTCCACTTCGATATCTGCAAAGGCTTGTACCTGAAGGTCAATGCCAGCATGTCGAAATCGCTCCCGGCAAAATTGCAAAGTGTCCTCGAGTGCGTTCTTCAAATTAAAAAGCACAAAAGGATCTTCTCTTCCGGACCGAGAAAAAGACAAAAGGCCTTTGATGATGCTGGCGATTCGGTCGGTCGTATTTTGAATTTTCCCCACCCATTTGTGCATTTGAGAAAAATCAGGATTGTTGCTTTGAATCTGTCGATCGATCAAGTCGATGCTGGCGCGAATCACAGCCAGGGGATTGTTCACTTCATGTGCGATTCCGCCGGCCATCTGACCGAGAGAGGCCATTTTCGAAGAGTATTCGGCATTGGCTTTCTGCTTGAGGGCTTCGGCCTGTGCGAGTTTGAGATCGCCAATGGCTTCCAATAGATTGAGCTGTTCGACACGCAAAGCCGCTTCGATTTCGTACCGGCTCATCATGCTTTTGTAAAATTGCCGAGAACTTCCCAATAAATAACCGGTAAAAATAATCATCAGAAAAGGAATCAGTTTGACCACAAAACCATTGTCCGCACTGTAAAACAAAAAGGAAAATGAAGGTAAAACGGCAGTAAATAAAAGGTGAGTGAACTGAAGTCGTGGGGCCAGCGCTGTGGAGGAGGCAGAAGCTGCCGCCAATCCAGAAATTAATATAAAAGTGGTGAGCAACAGACTTGGATTCGTTGTTAAATCGGCGCTAATGACTCCAATCGTCAGTAAAATTCCCATGATCAAACTGGTGAAATTCACGAGCAGGGCGTGCACTTGAAACTGCTTGAAAAATTGCTCTTTCGATGAGGCTTTGACAATTTGCTTGGCGTGATGCCAACGGTAAAGACAAAAAATAAAGGCAATGGCTGCAATGATCCGCGAGCCTAAAATCCAATCTGGATCGGCTGTCAGTGGAAAGAAAAAAAGCAATGTGGCGACGCCAGTGAGGGCTAAGGATGAAGAAGGACTTCGTGTGCAAAAGTCATAGATCAGTTTGTCTTTGATTGCCCATGTCTCGCGATTCATGCTGGCTCTCGATCCTTGACAAAAGTCAGAGGGAGTCTAGGTTCTCCCTCGGAGTTTGTTCTCTTGTCAAGAATTGCCTAACCTAAAAGTCTATGGCTACTTCGAAGCGTATATCTTGTTTAGACCTGGATCTTCGATCACTGGCTTTGTTCAGGGTCTGTTTGGCATTGGTTCTGATTTGCGATCTCATCAGCCGTTTACCCTATCTTAATGAATTTTATGGGGATCAGGGGGTTCTGCCGAGGGGAGCACTTCTCACGGAGTTTTCAAATCCAGCTTTCTTTTCGATTTTCAACATGGCTGGTGAAGCTCCTTATCTTTATTTGTTTTCAGCATTTGGTTTTTTGATCTATTTCGCTTTCTTATTGGGTTATCAAACGCGCTTGGCAAATCTTCTTTCGTGGATTTTCTTTGTTTCTTTCACTGCGCGAAATCCAGTCATCGCTCATGGCGGTGACGACTTGATTCGAATGGCTCTTTTTTGGCTTTTGTTTTTGCCGAGCCATGCTTTTTATTCGGTCGATCGGGCATTGACGTCTGATGCGGATCCGCGCCCACCGACCCGGATTCTCAATTTGGCGAGCTTTTCTTTTTTTCTGCAATTGATCCTGATGTATTTTTCAACAGCGCTTTTGAAATGGCATCCTCGCTGGGTGAGCGAAGGTTCGGCGATTTATTACTCTTTGCAATTGGATCAATTCATCACGGTTTTTGGGGCTTGGTTTCGTGAGTTTCCCTTGAGCGTGTTGCAAGCAATGACCTTTGTCACATTGTGGGCCGAGCTGGTGATTCCGCTTCTCATTTTTATTCCTTTTCGTGAGTCTTTTTTTCGTTGGATTGCGATTGGAACTTTTATCAGTTTTCATTTCGGATTATTTTTATTTTTTCGTCTGGGGAGTTTTCCGTGGATTTGTATTGCCTATTGGTTGGCCTTCATCCCGGAATCCTTTTGGCAGGGCTCGATTGAAAAATTGAAAGTTCGGCAAAAGGCTTTGGTCATTTTTTATGACGGCGATTGCGGGTATTGTTTAAAAATGGTGTCGCTGATTCGGACTTTTCTGATCCTCCCCTTTGTGGAAGTTCGGAAAGCTCAGGAAAATCCTGTTTTATTCTCGCTGATGAAAGAGAAAAATTCTTGGTTGGTCAAACAGACGGGCAATGGGGACGCCTCCTTTCATTTTCAAGCTTTTTTGGATCTCTTAAAAATTTCTCCATTTCATTTTCTGAATTTCATTTTTTCAAAGAGGATTTTTTTAGAAATTGGTGGTCGTCTTTATCGATGGCAAGCGTTGAGACGGCCGTTGATGGGATCTTTACTGCAAAGACTGAAGCTGCAAAGCCTACGAGTGAAGTCTCGTCTTTCGATTCAAATTTTTGTCACCCTTTGTTTGGCTGTGGTTTTATATTGGAATATCGCCGTTTTTGATCGCGATGATTCTGTGCAATTGCCAAAGGCAGTTGAGAAATTCGGTTCTTACCTGCGCTTGCACCAGCAGTGGAATATGTTTGCTCCTTATCCGTGGATGGAGGATGGATGGCTGGTCGTCGAAGGTCAGCTGCTCAATGGCAAAAGCTGGGATGTCCTTTATGACCAGCCGGTGAGTTTCGAAAAGCCAGAGAATATGCAAAGCAAATTTCCGACGACCTTTTGGATCAAATACATCGTCAATATCTGGCATAAGAACTACAAAGAGCACCGACTGTATTTTGGTCGCTTCATTTGCCGGCTTTGGAACAATCGGCATGAAGGTGATGAAAGGGTCAATACTTTCAAAATTTTTTATATGCTGGAGGTCTCGCCTCCGCCTGGGGAAGCTCCAGCTCCCATACGTCAAGAGGAAATCTGGAGCCATTACTGTTTGGAAAAGCCCGCCAATCCATGACGGGCTCAGTAACAATTAAAGCGGCGAACCCAATCCAGAAAGATTTTTATTGGTGATCACGCCATGAAATTTAGATCTTTTGTATTTTGGATCCAATGAGGTGTCGGCATCCTTGGCCGATTTGATTCGCTCAAATCCTCCGCTGTCATTGGTGATGTAGCTGATTTTCACAGGTTGAAAGTAAGTTCCCTCAACAGCAAAATTCATTTCAAGGCCACGGCCGGCCAAGCTGATCATCATTCCCAAAGTCACTTGATTGGTCATTGCTAATTTTCCGAATTCAGCAAAGGCTTTAGTGTAAGAAGCATCGTTGCCTGCTTTTTTCTTCATCTCTTCAAGAGTTTCCTGCATTTTCTTTGCGGCATAGACGGTTTCTGAAACCAGTAGCTGTTCGCATGAGGTTTGAGACTCTGAACTCAAAGTGCAAAGAGAATCTCCTTTTAAGCTATAGGCATGTTCAGCTCTTTTTGTGGCCCAATCTTTCAGATCTGATTTGCTCATTCTGGCAAACCGATCGCTGACCAAACGAGTGTTGTCGGAATTCATTTTGAGGTTGAGGCTCAAGTTGGTGAAATCCAAGCCAGCCGATGTTTGCGGAATTGCCAGGTTCAATTGATCAAAACCTGTCTGATCGATCAAGGCAACGAGACTGTTCTTGAGAGTTCGAGTTGACCCGCGATCGTCTTGATAGACCCAAGAAAAGCGGCCAAATTCGCCTTTTTCTTTTGCCACGGAAGTTTTCAAATCCGAAATCAGGTATTTCACACCGTAAAAGGCTTTTGAAATCACAGTGTGAATGCCCAGTGCTTTTGTCTGCACGGTCAGATCATAGATTCCAAATTGAGCTTTCACTTTGGATTGATCAATCAAAAAGTCCGTCACGCTCAGTGATTGAATTTTATTTTCGGACTTAGTGACATTCAAAAAGATCGGAAGACCAAAGAAAAAGCTGATTCCTTTACCCTTCGAGAAGCGTTTGAAGTTTTCAACTTTTTGCACTGCCGGGATTGCAGAAGGAGATTGGCTTTGGGGCGAGCTCAAATTCTGTGCAGCCGTGACGTTTCCTCGCACCAAATCCATGTAGACTTTGCGAGCTTCTTCATTTTGCAAATCGAGCAAGTAGGAAAATCCGTCATCGGCATTTTTGAACTGGTGCAGCCCAACAGCGGCTAGACCCGAGCCTGCGCTCATCGACAGAGCGTGAAGTTTTGATTTGGTGATTTTCACATAGACTTTTGATTTGGAAACTTTCTCAACATGCACTTCCCAAGTTCCCTGCGCCAGAGATGTGGCTGTCAGTCCAGGAAAGCCAAAGCCAGTTCCGGCAACAAAAATCAGACCACCTTTGGATTGATAAGTGATGCTATCGCCAATTTGCCATTGATAAAGCTCTGTGACGTCTTCAGGTGCTTTTTTGTAACCTTTCAAGGATTTTGCTAGGCTGAGATTGGAAGCATAGCGGACGGAGGAAACTTCGGTTCCTTTCATTGGCATCAAACCGACTTGTGCCCACCAGTGAGAGGCAAGGCCCGAGGCATTTTTAAAATAAAATTGAAATTTGCCACCAAGGCCGCCTTCTAAGAGCTCATAGGAAACTTTTTGGTAGAGGGGTGCGGTTTTGGTGAGCTTCAGTTCACTTCGCAAGCTGTCGTCAGAATTGGCTGAATCAACAGCGATCACTCCGCTTCCAAAATCGTAATCGAAATAAAAAAGTGGTTCGATTTCTGATTTGAGATTGCGATTTTCTTTTTCTTCTGGTTTTGGCGGTTGAAGAGGGCCATTGTTGTCACCGCCAGTTGATGATCCGCCAGTTGATGATCCGCCAGTTGATGATCCGCCAGTTGATGATCCGCCAGTTGATGATCCGCCAGTTGATGATCCGCCAGTTGATGATCCGCCAGTTGATGATC
>JBGGMM010000205.1:0-4707 GCA_041288045.1 Pseudobdellovibrionaceae bacterium
CATTATTAGAGGGAAAAAATCTCGGGCTTCCCCACTGCGAACTTCGCGATTCATAAATCACTTTGGCTTGTGCACGCCAGACCCAGTTTTGTAATTCGTCGAGGTGGCCGACGGCGGCACTTGCGATGACGATCCCAGCGATCCAAGAAAAAAGTTTGTCGAGGTTCATAGATTACTCCTTTGTTTTGCTAATATTTTTAGACGTTGAACAACATTGAATACGAGTGCCTGATTCCAAACCTTGCCGTGACGAGTTTTATATTTTCGGTCAGCTAAATATCGGGCGATCTCCGTTGGAGTTCGTCCGACCTGACGTTGTTTGTCGATAATTTGAAGAACGGGATACTCGCGCGCGTCTTTTTGAAGAGCTCCATCGAGGTAGCAGTATCCATACGGCGGCGGCGCGCCGCTCTTGAAAGTCTGCCGTTGATTTCCAATAAAGCTGACGCTTTTATTTGGTCTAAGCGTCACTCGCTGTTTTACGAGCTGTCTACGGACGGTCGAAAACGACAAACCAAGCAGTCTTGCCACATCTTCGATCGAATGGCCTTGCTCGTAAAAGACCTTCATTTCGGGGTTTTCGACTGATATTGTGTGGATGCTGATTTCAATGAAATCATGCACTTGGGTGAGATTGCAGGTGCTTGGAAGATGCCTACCATCCCATCCCATACTTACAATAGCCGAAGGCTAGGACCCCTGAATTCCGTATTCTGAATACAAAACTCCGAATACAGAACGGTATTCAGAATACGTGGTTTGTGAAGTTGCATATCCTTAAACTTTAGAAGCAGCGTTTTTGCAATCTTGAATATTGCCCGTGGAGATGGGCAGTGCTTTGCTCTTAGGTAGTGGAGGATTTATGAGATTTCTGATGATTCCGCTTCTTTCTCTCTTTGGATTTTCGATTGCACCGGCCAGTGTTTTAACAGAGAAAAATCAACAGCAGATGTCGTTTTATTTAGATTCGCGTTTTGATGCTGGTCACGATGTTTACTACAATTGTCAGAGCGTGGAAATGTCGGTGACCTTGTTTTTGCAGCAGTTGGGTGCCCAAAATGTCTATGTCAGATGCAGTGGGGGGATTGACGATTTATACCCACCTCCTGCTTGGCCGGCGCATCTGAATCTTTCTTTTCAATCTTTGAAAACGGCATCCACCTCGGTGGCGAATCCCATTTCAGCGGATTGGAAAGAAATCAGCATCAATGCTTTTGATGACTGTTTCTTGTTATCGCAAATTTTTGGAAAGATTCAACCAGGAATGGATATCAAAGATGTTGATGGTCCCAATCATTGCTTTGAGCCTGATTCCGCATTTCATTTGAAGCTGAAAGCTTTAATCGCTCTTTAGACTTCCAATTTCGGGTCTCTGTTTATGATTTCAACAGCGAAGCCTCTTTCCTGATCATTTAGGTTCATCAGGAGCTTTTGAATTCGCTGGCACCGTTCCTGCTCTTGGACTTCCCTTTAGCTTTATTGCGGAACGTTTAAGGGAAGGGTCCTATGAGGTACAGCGTTTTTTTCCTGCTGGTATTGAGCAGTTCATTGGCTTGGGCCCAAGCTTATTTGCAATACTCAGAAGCCTGTTCCAAAGAAGACAATATTCAAATCACAGCTGTGGGAGATGTGCTTCTCCATTCGCCCCTGCAGATTCAGGCTAGTAAAAATCAGGACCGATTCTTGAGTCTTTGGCCCAGAATGATCCCGATTTTTCAAAATGCCGATATTGCCTATGCCAATCTGGAAGGGCCAGTTGCGCCCGGAGTACTGGCTACCGGAAACGAAGCCAAAGATCCTGGATTTCTTTTTGATAACAGGGTTTACGGGAGTTATCCGCAGTTTAATTACCATTCCTACTTGATTCAGGATCTGGTGAAATCCAGCATCGACATTCTTTCAACTGCCAACAACCACTCTTTGGATCGTCGATCTCTGGGAGTTGACCGCACCATTGAAGAATTGGAAAAAGAAGGGGTGGCTTTTACTGGAACTCGGTCAACGCGGGAAATGAATCGACCTTGGCACGCAATCACGCAAGTCAAAGGAAGAACTGTCGCATGGTTGGCCTGCACGTTTTCAACCAATGGGATCACAGATAAATTCAAGCAAGTTCTTTCCTGTTATGAGAATACAAACGAACTTTTGAATATGGTTCGTGATCTTTCTCGACAACCAGGTATTGATGCCGTGATCGTCACTCCACATTGGGGAGTCGAGTACAACTTAAAGCCTCACGAAAGCCAAGTCTGGCTCGGACGAAAATTCATCGAGGCTGGCGCGACAGCTGTGATCGGAACCCACCCGCATGTGATCCAACCTTGGGAGAAATACAAATCCTCTAATGGGCGCGAGGGGTTTATTATTTACTCAACAGGTAACTTCGTCAGTGGTCAGGACCATCTGCCAAGAAGGACATCGGTGATGGTGCAATTGAATCTCACGGGTGAAAAAGGGCAGAAACTCAAAATCCGTGGAGTTCAATTTCTTCCGCTCTTTATGCAAAAGGGAAGTGGCGGTTACCAAGTCAGTCCTATTTTCAATTTTGAAACGGGAGTTCCTGCGGCAGCTGTTTCTCTTTGGAAGCAGATGTACAATGAAAAGCAGCGGATTCTATCGGTCAACGAAGAGACAGTTCAGAAAATCTGTGAAGCTTCATCAAAGGACTAAAGGCTGGTTGCGACTCTTGTCCAGATTCAAAGGCTGGACTCTGGGATTTGACAGAGGCTGACCGGATAATGAGTGGATGCGATGTCTCCTTATCCTTTTTCCACTGCTGGCAGTTGCTTGTGGATCGCAATTCAGCGCGCTACAAGAGCCTGCAGAAAAGGCAGCCGAAAGCGTCGGCTGCAGAGATTCTGAAAGTCGCCTTTTTGATGTTCTCTATACCAGCTTGGTCGAACTTAAAAAAATTCCAACTGAAAAAGATTTGCAGAAAGTTTTTGATAAGGCCTTAGAGAATCGTCCTGATATTCATCTCGACCGGGAAGAGTTTTTGAAAATGGTTTCTGAATTCTATCAGATTCTATTGAAGATCCCCAGCAAAGACCCCAATGAACTTTTGGAAAAATTAACGGCGCTTGAAGTTGGAAATCAAACAACTCTTGAAGCTCAAAGCCTGCAAAAAGAACTTCGGGAATTTGAAACAAAATGGCAGTCCTTTGTCACTTCCCAAGATATTGAATGCACTGAAGAGCCTCAGGAGCCTTCAAAATCATTCGGTTTGGTTTACGGAGCCCGAAAGGTCATGGTCACCGCTTATCAAAGTTGCTCAGCTGATGAAAAAGCTCCAATTGAAGAGTCCACACCCGATGTGAAGGGAATTCGCATTGTCGGCACTCATTCCGATGGAATTGGCAAAAAGAGAGAGATCAGCGATCTGCGCTCAGTTCAGCAGACAAATTATTACCTTCAAAACCTTGGACAATCCTCTAGCTGTCAAGATGTTCGGGAAAATCCATTGATCTATGACTACGGTGGAAAACCCTATGTCACAGCAGAAGAAAGATCTTCTCTGAATCTTTTTAAAAACATGGGATCTGGAACTTCGGTTTTAGGAATTGATTGTTCAGGATTTGTATTTGCCTCCGTCGCGGCTGGCGGCCTCAAGCTGCATCCCCTCAAAAAACTGAAAGCCATTTTAGTCACTGGGATCAATTCGCGAATGTACATGGACCCTGAAGCCAACGGCATGCCTTGTTTTTCAAAAGTGAAAATGGGCGTCAGTGGCACTCTGAAACCCGGAGATGTAGTCGCAATTCCAGGCCATGTCCTGATCATTGATTCGATTGGTGCAGATCCATTCGGAATACAAAAAATTTCTTCTTCTGAAAAATGCGCTTCTTTGAATTACCGAAATTTTAATTTCAATGTCGCTCAAAGCAGTCCTAGCAAAAACGGAATCGGAATCAATCGATTTTTTGGCCCTGATTATTTGGCAGAAGAGCCCTCAATCCGGACCGGTTTTGAAAAGTATGCTCGCGATGCCTGCAAAGCCCGATTTCAAAAAAAGGATTTGCAGATTGTCGCTTCAGATTTCCAGATTATTCGCCACCAACAGTCGGGAGCTTGTGTTGATAAAGCTCTTCCGCTGGAAGGGGAAGGTTGTGCTCTCACATGTCCTAGCCTTCAATCCCTTCAGCTGGACATAGATTCACGACGCGCATTGTAATAATCCTGAAGAAACCCTGACAGAAGCCGAAAACTCTTCGTGATAGCAATTGGGAAAAGCCAAGGAGCTCTCATGAAAAAAGCCATTCGGTCCCTTTCCCAATTCGTGGATTTGAATCTTTTAACGACCTCAGCAATTGCTGGGATCTTGCTGCTCGTGACCGTCAGTGCCTTTGCACAAAGCACAGTTAAAATCGATGGCTCCTCGACAGTATTTCCAGTCACCGAAGCGATTGCCGAAGAGTTTCAATCCGCTCAAAAAGGCAAGGTGCGTGTCACTGTTGGGATTTCTGGAACAGGCGGTGGATTCAAAAAATTCTGCCGTGGCGAAACGGATGTCCAGAACGCATCTCGGCCCATTCAGGCTTCTGAAATGGAAGATTGCAAAAAAACGGGAGTTAAATTTTTTGAATTGCCAATTGCTTACGATGCCATTGCCCTTGTTGTGAATCCTAAGAACACTTGGTTAAAAGAAATCACTGTTGAAGAATTGAAAAAAATCTGGGAGCCAGCAGCTCAGGGGAAAGTAATGAAATG
>JBGGMM010000206.1:0-16931 GCA_041288045.1 Pseudobdellovibrionaceae bacterium
CTCCGGGAGGATCAAATTCTTGAACGAATTTCAAGACATCCTCAAGATCCTTGGCGTCGACTTTTTCACTTTCGGCGATTTCTGCAAGTGGAGTCAGAAGATATCCATCATCATCGATATAGTTGATGAGAATCTCAGCTAGCATCAATTCGTCGTCAGCAAATCCAAACATCTTGGCCTGCCAATTCAGATAATCATGAAGTGATTCCGTCGTTGAAATCACATTTTCATAATTCATGATCTCTTCGTTGCCACCGCCAGATTGCTGAGGAGGCTTGTAGGAATTTTCAAGATAGGATTCCCACTCGAACTCATCCTGCTTTTGCGGATCCTGATCGTTACTGGCATTTTCAGCTTGCGGATCGACGGTATCTGCAGCCTCTTTGGTGCGCTTGAGGTCTTCTTCTTTGAGGTCTTGAGTTTCTTCAAGAATTGGATTTTCTTCGAGCTCTTTGCGAACTGCTGTTTCCAGTTCCATGCGAGACAGCTGCAGAAGCTTAATGGCCTGCTGCAATTGCGGAGTCATCCGCAAAGTTTGGCTTAGATTCATCGACTGTCTCAACTGGACTGCCAAGTTCGACTCCTAAGGCACTGCTCTTGCACGCGAAATTGCGCCAACACATGCCTACAGTTTAAAATTTTCTCCCAAATAAAACTTTTTGGCTAGTTCAGAGTTCGCAATTTCGTGCGAAGTGCCCTGGACTTGGATCTGGCCATCCTTAAGAATGTAGGCCCGATCACAAATACCCAATGTTTCACGAACATTGTGGTCTGTAATAAGAATCCCGATTCCCTGAGATTTCAAGTGTCGAATGATGTCTTGGATATCTGCGACAGCAATGGGGTCGATCCCGGCGAAAGGCTCGTCGAGTAGCAGAAACTTTGGCGAACCTGCTAAGGCTCTGGCGATTTCCACGCGCCGCCTCTCTCCTCCTGACAAGGCATATCCAAAACTGTCTTTGATGTGAGTAATACGAAAGTCTTGCAAAAGGGTTTCAAGCTTTTCAGCTTTACGAGCGTCGGAATAACCGTAGGCCTCAAGTGCCACCTGGATGTTTTCAGAAACTGTCAGTTTCCGAAAAATACTGGGTTCTTGAGCTAGATAGCTCAGCCCCACTCGAGCCCGTTTGTACATGGGTTCTTTGCCAATGGAATCTGAATCTAAAAGAATATCGCCTTCATCCGCACGGATCAACCCGACGACCATGTAGAAGCTGGTGGTTTTCCCGGCCCCGTTAGGCCCCAGCAATCCCACGACATTTCCAGATTCGACAGTGAAAGACACATCGCTGACGACTTTGCGTTTTTTAAAGGTTTTCGAAATGTGAGAGACCGTCAGTAAGCTCATTGCTTTTCAACTTTCGCACGAATTTTCTCTACCTTAACCTTTTTCCCACCGTCGATGAAGACAATTTGCTCGCCAGTGATCTCATCATTGTTTTGCACCACTCGAGGACGGCCATTGAAAATAAATTTATTCTGCTCAGGATCAAACTTGACGGTATCGGATGTCGCGAATTTATCCACATCGCTGACTTTGACGCCACCCTTGACAGTTACGGACTGCAGGATGTCGACTTCGCCGCGGTAATCGAATTGGGCTTCAGGTCCCTGCATTTTTATCGAACCCACATCGATGGAAACGTCATCAATAAACCGAGCTGAATGGTTTTTGCCTGAAAATTCAGCACTGCCGCTTTGAATCTGAAACTTTTTGCCATCATTGAGCTGTTTGGAAGCCGTGACATTTTCCTTGATGGTCATCACATTGCTGTCGACATTGGCCTCCATCTCGGCCCCCGTCAAAATGAGTCCCTTCCCGCGCTCATCTGCCGGTCCGACCATGCGAATGGCCTCTGGACTTCGAATCAAACGACGAGTGGAAAAATAAGAAACCGAATTGGATTGAAAAGTATAGCCATTGGAAGAACGAGTGACGACGTTTCCTTCGATCTTCATGTTCTTGCTTCCGCTATCGATATTTCCGCGTTTGCCAGTAACTGTAAAATCCACTTTATCGTTATTATAAAAGAGCACTTTCACATTTTGCAGTTGCCAAGCGCCCTTGCCCTGAGAGTTTTCCGCACTTTCTGCAAAGAGCTCCCAGTCACGGTCTCCAGCTCGGCTTTCCACCAAATGCACACCTTGCATTTTCTGCTCAGTTTCCAATTGCGTCGTCGAAGAGCCATTGGCCTCTTTCTGATTTTCCGCTGTTTTGGATTTTTCGTCAGATGAATTTGGCAATTGGAAAGGTTCATGCTCAAGCGAAATCGGAAATCCAATCAGAATCTCCAAGAACAAAAAGATCATGAAGATCGCAAAAAGGATTCCGTAGAATTTTCTCATGAAAGATTACTGGGCAGCTTTTTCTTTATTGACTGCAAAATTGATTTCGCCCGCTCCTGCTTCTGATACTGTGTACATCACTTTTTTCACAGTGAGGAAATCAATTCCTTTATCGGCCTGAATTGTCACCTTGTTCCAAGGAGTTTTATCTTTTTCCTCTTCGCCACGAGCGGCCTCAACTGCACTTTGCAATTTTGTGCGAAGACTCTTTTCATGTTCTTCGCGAGCCAATGCCAGAGCGTCAACCACGCCTTTGCGCAGATTTTCGATCATCCAGGATTCTTGAGAATGCAGAGCTTCAGCTGTGATCACTGAATTTTTATCCAAAAGAACTTCTTTATTTGAAATCGTCACAACCACTGCCGGCGCCAGTTCTTTGATTTTTTCCGCTTTTGGCAGCGTGACTTCTTTTGGAATGTACAGAACCTGTCCTGTGACATTGTAGTTTTGAAGCAAGAAGACAACCAGGACCGTGAACATGTCCACCATGGCTGTCAGCTGCAGAACAGCTGCCACTTCCCGCTTTCCTTTTCTCTTTCTGAGCATTTTATTATAGCGGTATCTTTCGCCAGGCGCATGAATAGGCATTAGTTAGGCCCTCCGGTTAAAACTGAGATTTGAGGGAATCCGGCTTTCAAGAAAGCGTCCATCCCTTTGATCAGACGCTCGTAAGGAAGCTCGTCTGCCATTGCAATGGCCGCATCATTTTTATTGGGATAAAGCTGTTTTGCTTTTTCGATCTGCGCAATCAGTCCCGCTTCATCAAATTCTTTCTCTTGAAGCGGAACATTGATCACTTGTTTGCCAACAGTCAGCACATATCCTGTCGCTCGGATATCAAGCTTCAGAACAACGTCCGCATCAGGAGGAATTTGAGGCGCCGGTTGTTCTTCGTTTTTCTTTCCGTAGAGCGAGCTTCCGATCTGAATCATCGAAACTTGCGACCAGACCGCCGTGATGAGAAGAAAGGTGATCAGAACGCTCATCAAATCGATGAACGGCACGAGATTCAACTCGAGCGAAACTTTACGACCTTTTCCACCACCGGATTCGATATGTGCCATGGATTATTCCTTCAGTTTGTCTCTGTTGCTAGCAACCAAGTTCAAAAGGCTCATGCTACTTTCTGTCACGTCATTTTCCGCTCTTTGGATTCGCAGCTGAAAGTAACCGTAAGCAACGATTGAAACAATCGCCACCAAAAGTCCAAATGCAGTACAGTTCAAAGCGTGAGAAATACCTTTTGATAATTCCACTGCTTTTTCTGCTGGATCGGCTGCCGCGACCGCACGGAATGAAGTGATCATACCGATGATGGTTCCAAGCAGACCCGCCAAAACGGCAACGTTCCCTGTGACTGCCAGGAAAGATGTCCAACCTTCGAGTTTTGGATTTTCGCGCAATGCCGCTGCATCCATGGCTACTTGAATTTCTTCATCCGGACGTTTGTTCATCGCCTGAACCAACCCGGCTTTGATGACGTTTGTCAGAGGTGCTTGGCGAGAATCACAGAATGTGATGGCTTGTCGCAAATCACCGCGAAGAAGCATCCCAAAAATATTGTCAGTGAATTCTTTTTTATCCACTGAAAGATTTTTAAGAGCCATCAGACGCTCAACAATCAAACCGACTGTGATGAGTCCGATAAATAAAATTACGTACATGACAGCTCCGCCTTCGACGAATGCTCTCTGTAAGAACGGCATATTATCCGTTGCTGCCTGCGCTGTTGTCACTGGATCCACTTTTTTCCTCCTTGAAGTGAATAGAACTTATTTTTGTGCACCAAATACAAATGGGTAATCAACAACAGCAATCGTGCCTGTGGGCGGCTCTGGAAATCGCGCTTCCTTGATTCTTGAAGCCACACAGGATTCCACTGTTGAATCATTCAAAGACGAGCTCTTGGTTTTGGCCGAACGAACACGTCCTTGTTCCATAATTTCAAACTGAATGACCACTTTTCCTTCAAGCGTCGAATTGACTCGCAATTGCCGCTCGTAGCAGGACTTGATCTGATTCAGAATTGACTTGATGACTCGGCGAACAGCTTCACGATCGATGGTTCCTTCCCATCCTTCGTCAGCTCCCCCGGCATCAATCGTCACATTGCCTTTTCCACCGAGCCCCAGACCTGCTCCATAATTGCTCATTCCCGAAGCTCGACCTTTAGTCCCAATGCCAGCAATCCCTTGTGTGGCAGTCCCCTTACCACCAGCGCCTGTGTCTTTGAATCGAGATCCGATATCATCACCAGCGCGGTTTTCATTTTGACCGGACTTTCCAGTGGCTTCATTGGCCATACCCAAAAGCTCTCCGGAACCCGAATAAGCTTGATCCAACTGTTTCCGAACCCCGCCACCACCGAAAGCACTCAGAAGCCCGACTTTGCTCACATCCTTGTTGGACTGAGCATTTGCACCGGCCGTGTCGCCAATTTTTGTTGCTCCACCTTGTTTGATTGAGGTGAATTTCTTCGGACGATTGACGTTTGAAGGATTGGGACGAACTTCGGCCGCTTTGGCTTTTTCAAGCTGCTTCACTGCCGCTTTTGATTCTTTGTTTCCCTTTTGAACCGCTTCTCGCTTTTCTTCAGTGACTTTGATTTTCTTAGGCTCAGGCGGAGGCGGTGGTTTGACTTCCACTTCTTCCTTCACTGGCGGCGGCGTTGGCTCCGGCGGCGGAGGAGTGGTTGGTGGCGGTTTATTGTAAATGAATTGCGCCAACCGAACCTGTTCTTCTTCCTCTTCTGCTGGAGGCTCAGGAGTGTAGACGGACATATAAAGAGCCGTCAGCGCCACGATGACAAGAGAAACCACCAAGCCCGAAAGCTCACCAGCTGAAAAATCAAATGGCTGACCCAAGATTGGCTTGATTGTGTTTGGAACATATCGAATATAAATTTGCAGAGTTCCCTGCTCAACCGACAATCGCAGCAATTCACCCTGGTCCAAGCGAACCGCATTGGCTGAACCCGATTTCATCGCTTTGCCAGATTTTGTCATCTCTTCAAGAGAGACTCGAGTTTGCGAAGAATTTGTCAGCTCCACAAACATATCGACAGGAGCAAGCACTCGGCATCCGCCCTTGAGCTCAAGGAAAGGAACAGCTCCTTTGATGAATTGAGCTGGCAGAGAAATTGTCGCTTTGGATGAAGATCCGATTGTCACATCTTCATCGGAACCAAAATGGTAAGTTGCAAGCACTCGTTCTTGCCAAGCAACGATCACTTCGACGACTGGCCCTTTTGTCGGCTTCAAATAGGTGCCCAGGTCTTTGACTTCACTGGCCGGTGCAAATGTGCCAGTCAGTTTTTTAGATTTTCTGGATGGCGCTGCAGATGTTTTGACTTCGGCGATCTTGGGGGGCTTGGCTGCAACCTGAGAATCCACTGGATTCGGAATGTTGGCTTTAACCACTGATGGTTTTTCCGCAGCTGGAGCCGCCGGAGGTGGCACCACTTTTTTGGCTGGAGCTTCTGTGGCCTCTGGACCCGGAGCAGCCTTTGGCTTTGGAGCACCAACAAAGAACTGGATTCGATAAGGTCCGATTTCGATATTATCACCAGAGGAAATGGGCTCGTCGAGAACTTCATGGCCATTCTTCTTGGTCGCAGTTGATGAGCCCATGTGACAGATGTAGAAACCTGAGTCCCTTAGTTCGATGAGGCATTGAATGGGACCGACTGAAGGATCCTCCAAATTCACCGTCACATCAGAATTCTGACCGAAGATGATAGAATCGGCCTCGAACTGTTTTACTTCGACCAACTGATTGTTTTTAAATATTCTTAAAATAATTGGTGATTTCAATTCGAACTCCGAACTCGTTGAAGATCTTCAGATGTTTTTCTCATTTCGGGTAAAAAATTTTCTCGCAATTTAATTAAACGTTTATAGTTGAAATTTTTCTTTTGAAATAAATAAAAGAGCTCAGGCTTCTGAGTAGAGCCTTCGACAAGCTCGTCTTCAAAGCTCAGAGTTTTCTTTTTTTCTGGTTTCGCCGGATCGGATTGCGCAGGAGCTCGTGTTGTACTTTCATCCATAGGATCCAAATCTGTAGCTTGAACTGAAGTCGAGAAAAGAGAAGCTCCCAAAATGAAAGCTCCGATAAATGTAATCCAATTCAAGTTGTCGTACTGGCTGCGCATAAAAATTTTTCTCTCTCCCTATTTTAAACCAGCTTTTGCCTTATTTTCCAAAACATTAATTTTATTCCTCGCCTCAGTCGAAGGTCCTAAAAATTTCACTTTGCTCAAAAGGTCTAGCCCTTCGTCGTATTTTTTCAGGTGATCAATCAGAAGGATTGCATAATTGTACATGATATCCTTGTTGTTCGAATTCAAAGACATCGCCTGTTTGTAGATATCGCGAGCATCATTGTATTTCCCAGTGGCAGTCAAAGCGACCGCGTAGTTATTCAGAACCTTGGGATCCTTATAGTTTTTTCGAGCTGCGATCTCCAAGGCGACAAGTGCTTTGATGAAATCTTTGTTTTCTAAGTATATGGATCCGAGAGTGGCGGCCGCGTTGCCATCATTATTGTTTATCGCAATGGCCGTTCTGAAAGACTTGATGGCCTCTCTTTGTTCTTTGAGCGCCAGCAAGGTCAGACCCATATTGGTATGAGCATCACTGTAATTGGGGTTGGCTTTCAGTGCCTTTCCCAGCATGAGCTGAGCAGCTGCATATTGACCCCGTTTGTAGCGGTAATATCCCAGGGCAGTCAGCGCCCTTGCATCGTAAGGGTTTTTTGAAAGAATCTGAACCGCTGCCCGAACAATGCTATCATCATGCCCAGATTTGATCGCATCCGAGAGAACATTGGCATCATCCCGAGTCGTGACCTGGGTTGGCTTAGGAGTTTCTTCTTCACGCGCTTCTTTTTGACTGCGAGAGTTTGAATCGCCAGAAGAATCGGAAGCTCCATTTTCGTAAGCGTCAGTTCCTGCCTCATTGGAGGACCGATTGCCCGAAGCGCAACCAGCCAAAAGCCCCACACTTAGTAAGAAAATCAGTTTTGTTCTCATTGCTGACCCCAGCTTCCTTGGATCGTTTCCAAAGCCACTTCGCTACCCTCATAAAACATTTTTGGATCCAGCCTCAATGCCAATTGTCTTGCCTTATGGTAAGCCTCATTGAAGACATCCAGTTCCGAGCCGCGCTCGACAGCTGCTTTCAAACTGTCTTTCGCTTTGTCATAAAATGGCTGGGCCAGTTTTTCGATTCCCGCTTTGTACTGTTTTGTTTCTTCTGCGTTCAAACCTGCTGGCAGTGGTGCATTCATTAAAGAATCTCCCATGTGCAGATTGGCCTGGCCTAAGATCGAAAGCGCGCCAACGATTTCATCGGCACTGTCATATTTGACGACGTCTCCCAATTCATTATTCAGGCGAGTCACAAAGGCAATTTTCTGCTGAGCTGCCTTTTGCTGTGCAGCTGGATTTTGTGGAATTCGAATCCGTTTCAGTTCCGCAAAAACCTCATTGGCCTCAGCAAGCTTGATCCGAGCTGCGTAGGTCGCTCCCGGACCTTTTTTGTTTGGCGCATACCTTCTTTGCAAGCTGAGAGTTTTTTTCTTCCATTCGTCCGATAATGTGACTCGATTCATTCTGCGTGAAATGTCATGAATCCAGAAAGCTGATTCAACAATTCGCTCTTGCGATCCAGACCCCATATTGACATAGTCCTGGTACTTTTCAGACGCTTTCGTCAAAGACCCCTGTTTTCGATACAGAGTGGCCATTTGATAGAGTGCTTCGACTCGATCACTCTTTTTAGCTTTGTCGTAGAAAGTTTCATAGTTTCGGATGGCTTCACTGTTCTTACCAACTGCCTCATATAAAACTGCAGCGTTGAAAAACAGGTTCGGCGCCAAAGGATCCTTGCCAGCTTCAATGGCAGCAGCTTTGTAAGCGCTAGCGGCTTCTTCTAATTGTCCTGAATCCTGCAAGAGCTTCGGCAGGATTCTTCGCGATTTCACTTTCAAAGGATCCGCCGCTTTATCTTTGGAATTTAAAACCACTTGGTGAGCGGACACGGCTTTGTGGTTGATACCAGCTCTCTCATAATTGATGGCCGAATTGAAAATCGCAGAAACTGCCAAAGGTGATGTCGGATTCTGTTTGGCGAAGACCTCGAATTGCTGAGCGCTCCCAGCGTAATCCTTTGCCACTTCCAGATCTTGAGCTCGTTTGAAGCTGGCTTTTTCAAGGACACCTTTGATGTCAGCTCCGGCTTTTGAGCCGGCAATTCCTGGTACAGCAAGAAGCTCGCTTCCTGTCTTTTCAAGACCTGCGTAGTCCTTTTTCAGGTTGTAGATATCCAAAAGAAGGTTGGCTGAATACTCACCGTATCTGGATTTAGAGTTCTTGGCGACAATGTCTTTGAAGTAGGGAATGGCTTGATCAAATTGGTTGTGCTGATAATACAAGCGACCAATTCTGAATTTCATTTCGACTGCTTTTTCGGTGTCAGGCAGGCGATTGACGTAATCCTTGGCAACTTCGATGAATCTCTCAACTCGGGGATCCAAAGGAATGGGCTCAACAGATTTACCCACTTTCGCCGCCATTTCATCATCACTTGGCAAGTCTTTTTCAAGAGCGAGAACCGTGTTCTCGGCAGCTCGTGAGTAAAATTTTGAACCCTTGCCGTTTTCAACGACCCAGCGGTATTGAGCCCCCGCTTCATCAAATTTCTTCAAATCGTATAAAAGTTCCCCGTAATAAAAGTGCATGTCAGCGACTGCCTGGGCATCTTTGAATTCATTCAAATAAAGCTTATAACCCTCAAGAGCTAAGCTTTGAGAAAACGGCGCTCTTGAGTTTTGAGCTGTCTGGTGCTGCTGCAAAACATAGGTTCTTAAAGTTTGCTCACGAAGCTTGTAGGAATTGTCGACGAAATCCTTGTTGGCTTGATTGGCCTGATACCAAGCGCTTCCAGTTCCGAAGTTACGAATCCAAGCAAACATTTCCTCACGGAATTCCCGTGATTTCTTGGCGTTCGAATAAAGCCGAACGACCTGATATTTGTAATCAAATGCTTTTGGCGAGGTCGGATTCTGCTCAATCAAATAATTGAACAGGTAACGTGCGCCGCTCAGATTCCCCTTATCAGCGTACAGGTAAGCCAGCTTTTCAACGTAATTCATTGAATTTTGACCTGCCAGAGCATTGAAATAACCGGGTGCTTTCTCTGGTTCACCGATATCCGCATAAAAGACCACGAGGTCACGAAGCCCTTCGTTTTCAAGACGGGTTTTGCTGATATTTTTTCGCCCCTGCAAAGCGGCTTGCGCAGCTTGCTCTTTATTCGTACGGATCAAAAGCTCCATGGTTTTCAAAGCTCTTTGCGTGTTACCCGAACGGAATTCACACCAAGCCGTCTTGTACAATGAGAAATTGTAAAGACGATGACGGCGGTAACGCAAAACCTGTGAGTAGTACCCTTCAGCTTCTTTCCACTTTTCATTTTCAAAATGGTATTCGGCCAAAGCAAAGTTCGCTTCAATCACGTAAGGACTTTGAGGGAATTCCTTGGTCAGTCGAGTGTAATAGGCAGTTCCCTGATCCAACTTCCCTAACTCGTAATAATTGTATCCAAGAAAGAAAAGCGCTTGGTCCATTTTGTCATCTTTTGGAAAATCTCGAGCAAACCATTCATATAGCTGGATCGCTTTTTTATTGTACTCTTTGGCATCGCGAAGATCCAAAGCGGGCTTTGTCTTTCGCTTACCAGCTTGAAAGTCCTTTAGAGCCTGATCGTACTCGCCCTGCTTGCGGTAATCGATGACACCGGCTTTTTCAACATACAGTTCAGCTAAGCGAAGCCAGAGTTCGCCTCTTTGAGGAGAATTGCGGAATTTTTGAGTCAACTTAAAGAGCTCATTGATCTGCTGATCGGTGATTTTTTCAAGCTTGGCCTTATCGGTGTTGGACTCTTCAAAGAAGGTGGAAGTCTTCGGCGGCTTGATCTGATTGAGATTGACGTTTTGGACTTTCTTTTCCCCGAAGAGATCTTTGGTCTCCGGCAGAGCAGTGTCCTTCTTTTGCGTGGCGGAGGAAATGGCTCCCCCACGATCCGCCTGCTTGAGCAGTTCGCCGACAGTTTTTTTCCTCTGTGTCTGGTTGGCAGCCGGCTTGGCTTTGGAGTTGTTCGTCTTGGCTTGCGCCCAGTTCATTTGAGACGAAGTGACAAAGAGTGGTAATGACAAATAAAGGGCTATTTTTTTCATGTCTTACTCGCAGCTCTGCTTTCCTAGGTAATGGTAGTTTCCAATTTCATCCAACCAGTACTCGCCGTCAAAGGGCCAGTACTCGTATCCGTTTTGTATATAAAATTCGCGATTGACGTTTTCATCAATCTGCTTGCCGCTGATATCTTTACCGGCAATTTTCTTTTTCAATTGCTCTTTCTGTCCGTTGATCATTTCATAGCGAATAAAGCCGGCTTGCTCATAGAGATCCCGCAAATCCGTACGAACTCGAGTCAAATGTGCTTTGGTCATCTCACCAATTGAGATGCGAGTGTTGCGGGCTCGGTTTGCAAGAATCTTGTTCGCATAGCTGGCAAAAGCACCGTGACCTAAAACCGAATGACTATCCAGTCGGCGTTTTTCTTCGGCCAAAGATTTCATATAGGTAAAAGCTCTTTTGACATCCCCTTCATCCGAAATAAATTTGGCAACATTGTAGGGAATTCTGAGTCCTGTCGGCGCTTTGTTGTCTTTGCGACTGAGAAAAGTTTTTTCAATTTCTTGATAGTAAGTCATTGGATCCCGATTGGACTGCATAAAATCACCAATCGTTGTTCGCACAGGGCCATAAGTTTTTTCAAAAAGCCCCAAAACTTTTTCCATTTCATCATATTTACAAATGTAAAGATAAACGATCGCTCTCAGCAAAAGTGACTCTGGAATGTAAAAGTCTTCGTAATAAGCTGAATGAAGTGACTGAAAATTAGAAAGTGCCGAGCGAAACCGAGCGGCTCGCAAAAAGGCCCAACTTTCCTCGAACAAAGCCGCATGCCAAAATTCGGTGTCCCGGGGAACTTTTCGATACCATTCGATCGCTTCGTCCCACTGCTGGGCCTGATAATAAGTCCGAGCAATCGCCAGTTCAGCAGCAACTTTGTTGGTGTCGGTCACAGGCGCCTGACTGCGAGAATTTAACAAAGCATTGAAAGCTCTGAGTGCTTCATTGGGCTGTTTCGCTTCTAAAAAAGCCCGACCGCGATTGAATTTGGCCTGCGCATAGTAACGGCTGGTAGATCCGACTTTGGCGAATGCCTGCGCAGCTTCCATCGGCTGACCATTTTTCAATTTGATTTCACCCAAACGGTAATAAATCATGTCCTTGTATTTATCCGGAAAATCTTCCAGTTGAACTTTGGTGATTGCATAGTTCAAAAGAGAGTCATCTCCCAATTCATCGGCGACAATCGAAAGCTTTTCAATCGCTTGCTTCGTGTACTTGCTGTTTCCATTTCGAATCACGTCCACAAACTGGAAAGCTGCAATTTGATAAAATTTCGACTCCATCAGACTGACACCAAGAATGTATTTGATTTGCATTCTTTCTGAAGCCAAATCTGGTTTTCTGGAAAGACTGAACAGCTTGGGGATCGCCTGTTCATACTGAGCGTTTCGAACCAAGGTCAGTGCTTCTGACAATTGCTTTTGACTCATGGAAGAAAAGCTTGGAGGCTGCGCCAATGTCCGTGGCTGTGCTCCACGATTGTTGGCAGGAGATGATTTTTTGCTGGCCGATTTGCCCGTCTTGCCGCTTTGCTTGTTTTTGCTTTGAGCAGAGCCTGAAGCTGAAATCATCAAACTCAAACCGATTGAGAGAAGTGCGCGCGTTTTCATCGGTATTTTGCCTCCGGAAAGAAGAAGCTCAGACCAAACGTCAGCAAAAGACTATTGAAATTCTGAGCGCTCGCCCCTTTAGGAGTGGCGTTGAAGCTGTTCCAACTAAAATCCCAGCGAAATCCCATGCCCTTGCTGATGGCAAAAATCTGACCTGTTCCCAAATGGAGAGTGTTACCGCCGTCTCCACCATCAACACCTGTTGATCCGCCACCAAGTGCGAAATACATATCAAAGGGCACAATCCGTCTATTAAAAAGACCCATCTTTCCATAGATCGGAGTCCAAACCAGAGATCCCCCAATGTAATTTTTGGCAGTGATGATGGAATCCGTCTGCACGCCATGCTGATCATAAAGATCTTTGATCGCCTGACGTTTCGAATTCGACAGAAACACACCCGTGAGTTCAGCTCCCCAAGTCTCGGTGAAATGGTATCCCAATCGAGCATCAAAGCCAGTTCCCATAAACCAAGGATCATTCACCACATTGGCAAGGCCCGCGAAAAATTCAAAGCGCTTTGACTTGGGCATAAATCTTTTTTGTATGACAGAAATTTCGCTAAAAGGCGCAAGCTTGCCAAGACCGGAAAAATCCTCGAGCTTTTCTTCTTTGACTATCTCTTGCTCTGCTGGCGATGGCTTCGCTGTTTTTCTTTCAAGCTCAGCTTCAATTTGGTCTACATCAGCGGAACCGTCCATGTCCTCTTCCTGAGCACGGAGATCCGGTGACCAAAATTGAATGACAGCGAAAAACGCTGCAGTACCAAGAAGAAATCCATTTCGCATGCACACATCCATTGGGCTGATTGTGAAGATCGCTCGTTGCGCCCACTTCTAAATTATCTAATTTTTTGAAGGGGTTGTAGAAACTCGAGATGAAACTAGACCGACTTCTCGATCTACGTCGAGCTTATCAGAACAAGAATGACACCCCGACATCCAGAATTGTTCCAAGATCCCATTTGTCCGGAAAATCATTCAAGTCAGGTGGATCGTGAGAAATGTGAACACTGGGATCTGTATTCGACGGTCCCTCACTATAAAAAGGGCTGGGTTTTTGCGAATACTGCAGCTTGAAATCCGCTCGGAGGGCAAATGATTTGCCGAAATAGAATTTTTGCCCGATTCCAAAATCAACTCCTGGATAATTCTTATGTTCATAGGCCGTCATTCCAGCCCCAAAAATAGGATAGGTTGATAAATTCAAAACCCCTTGCTTGGTGAAGCTGATTTTCCCATAAAAGATTTTCCATTCATAATGACCATAAATGGAGTATTTCAATTTTGGAGTTCTCTCAAAATCCAGCCTGTGGTTTTCGTAGAGGTTGTCCGTGTACTGATTATTCAGACCCCCCAGCCATTGAGAATAGTTGAGCATAAAGGCCGAGTTTTCACTCCAGTGATAGCCCAGATTCACTCCGACTTTACTTTGGTTTCGGATTGGCTCGAGAATATTCCATCCGTAAAATCCGCCGAATTCAAAACGACTTTCAGTGGGCACATTTCTTCGGCGAACGCTGTCGGGTCGATCGAATTTAGGCAAAACAGATTCTTGCGCGAGCTCATCTTCTGGAAAATCGATGGTCTCAGCGGCGCGGGCATCAAATGACTCGGCTAAAATCATCAGCAGAGTCAAGAACACCACCCATCCCAGTTTCATCACGCCCTTTTTCATATGCTGTCCATCCTTGCTGTCGACTTTCAAGCTTTGCTGAAAGCCCCATATTTAAAAATCAGGTCGCAAACTTCACGAACGGCCCCATTTCCACCCGGCCGACGAGTGACATAATCAACGATATCCAGGACTTCTTCCATGGCATCTGGGACAGTGGCAGCAAAGCCCACTTGCTCTAAAAGCGGAATGTCAAAAAGATCATCCCCCATGTAACAGATTTCATCCGGGGAAAAGCCAGTGTCTTTCTGGATTTTCTCAAAAGCCGGCATTTTGTCGATCGACCCTTCAAAGAAAAAATGAATTCCCAAGCTGCGAACACGAGTTTCAATGTCTTTTGCTTTTGAGCCGGTGATCACAGCGGTTTGATATCCAGCTTCAATCAAACGGGCGATTCCATATCCATCCCTGATGGAAAAGAAACGTTTCCACTGTCCATCTGAATCCAAGAAGACACGGCAATCCGTTAACACCCCGTCCACGTCCAGGATGATCATTTTTATTTTTTTAAGGCGAGTATCCACTGAATCATTGTGACGAAGGGAAGCACAATCCGGCAAGGTTCAGACCGGATTCCAGCTATAAACACAGACCTAGGTCGCGATGAATTCAGCGAACCTTGTTGCGTAAAAGATCGTGAATGTGAATCACACCCACCGGCTTTTTAGGATGGGCCGAATTTGAATCCAGCACAAAAAGAAGACTGATGCGAAATTGTTCCATCATGAAAAGAGCTTTTTCCGCAATTTCATTGGCATCCACAGTTCGAGGTGTCTTCGTCATCATGTCTTTAGCCGCTCCGGCTAAAGGATCAGGACTGTTTTCCAGACGGCGGCGAATATCTCCGTCGGTGATGATTCCCAAAAGGTCACCGCCTGAACTGACGATCCCGGCAGCTCCTCGAGTTTCTTTCTGGCTCATCAAAGAGAAGACCTTGCGCAGAGGAGTGTCTTCTGACACAAGCACGAATCCGGCTCCAGTGTGCATATTGTCGCTGACTCGGCTCAATTTAAATCCAAGGTTTCCGCCTGGATGAAACTCAGCAAACTGCTCGGCACTGAAGCCTTTTCTTTCCATCATTGCCATGGCGAGAGCATCTCCCATGGCCAAAGTCGCTGTGGAGCTCGCAGTCGGCGCCAGTTCTAAGGGGCAGGCTTCCTTTGCGACTGAGACATCCAAAACCACTTGCGCGGATTGAGCTAGCGAGCTTTTCAAGACACCTGTCATGGCAATCAATGGATTGCCCTTTCGGGCCAAATGCTTCAAAAGAGCGTTCAATTCCGGGGATTCGCCGCCGTAGCTCAAAGCTAAAACCACATCTCCCTGACCGATGACTCCGAGATCTCCGTGTGAACTTTCGGCAGGATGAAGAAAAACAGCCGGTGTCCCCGTGGATGAAAAAGTGCTGGCGATTTTTCGCCCGATCTGACCTGATTTTCCAATTCCAGTGACAATCACTTTCCCTTGGCATTTTTCAATCACATCAACGGCTTTTTCAAAGGTTTCATTGAGACGGTCCCGTAAAGCCAAAATCGCTTGGGCCTCGATATCTAAAACTTTTCTTGCTCGCTCAACAGCGGATTGTTTCATTCTTTTTAACTTTCAAAATAGGTTTCAACTGCAGCTTTGCTTTTGACAGCTCTTGGTCCCTCAGAAAGATCTTTGCTTTTGAGGCTCGCCTTAACGAACTGAGTGAAGAGTGGATGCGGCTCCAAAGGTTTGGATTTAAATTCAGGATGAAATTGAACCCCGATAAACCAAGGGTGATCGACAAGCTCGACGATCTCAACCAAGTTTCTTTCAGGGCAAATACCGACAGCATTCATGCCGCGTTTTTCAAACAGGTCCTTGTATTTGTTATTGAATTCAAAGCGGTGGCGATGCCTTTCGGAAATCAGCTTGGCTTTGTAAACCTGAAATGCTTTTGAATGCAGACTGAGAGCGCAATTGTAGGCTCCCAATCTCATTGTGCCACCTTTGTTTTGAACTCCTCTTTGCTCGTTCATGATATCAATGACGAAATTCCCACTTCGCTTCTTTTCGTCATGCCATTCTCGGCTGGTCGCATCTTTGATCCCACAAACGTTGCGAGCAAATTCAATTGCCGCTAACTGCATCCCATAACAAATTCCAAAAAATGGAACCTGCTTTTCGCGAGCGTATTTAATAGCGACCATTTTCCCTTCAACGCCTCGGGATCCAAATCCCCCAGGCACTAAGATTCCATTCACGTTGGAAAGTGCTTGAGCCACATTTTTTTCAGTGATTTTTTCTGAATCGACATAGACGATTTCAACATCACTTGAATTGGCAATCCCCCCGTGCACAATTGATTCGTGCAGGGATTTGTAGGATTCTTTTAAATCCACGTATTTTCCCACAACCGCGATACGCACACTTTTTGAGGGCTTTTTCAAGGTCCGGACGATGTGCTCCCAACCCTTCAGGTTGGCTTTGCCTGCATGGAGATGAAGTCTTTCACAAACAAGCTCATCCAATTTTTCTTTGGACAGTGTCAAGGGCACTTCATAAATTGTTGAGGCATCCGGAGCACTGATCACGCACTCGGGCTTCACAGAACAAAAAAGAGCAATTTTACTTTTGAGATTCTGATCCATCGGCTTTTCAGTCCGGCAGACCAGAATGTCTGGCTGCAAGCCAATTTCGCGCAATTCTTTCACCGAATGTTGAGTTGGCTTGCTCTTCAATTCACCTGCAGCCGCAATGTAGGGAACATAAGTGACGTGAATGAGCATCGAATTTTCATGTCCCACATCCACTCGCATTTGCCGAATGGCTTCTAAAAATGGCAGACTTTCGATGTCACCAACAGTCCCCCCAATTTCAACAATAGCCACTTCGGACCCTTGGGCGGCTTCATAGACCCGGGCTTTGATTTCATCCGTGATATGCGGAATGACCTGCACTGTTCCGCCCAGATAATCTCCGCGGCGTTCACGAGAAATCACCGAATCATAGATTTGCCCAGTTGAAACACTATTGGATCTTGTCAGTTTCAATGTGGTGAAACGTTCGTAATGCCC
>JBGGMM010000207.1:0-11307 GCA_041288045.1 Pseudobdellovibrionaceae bacterium
CTAAGTGCTGGGTTTTATTCATTTTTGCCGCGCCGGGTGAAGGAAAAAGAGAAAGGCACCCCATGGCCACTATGAAACGAATTCAGGGGTTTTGTGCTTTTTAGGCTTTCTATGGAAAAGCTCCCGCAAAAAAATTAAAATGGCCAGATTCTTCAAATTGAATTTTAGAGGGGCCAGGGCATACGCATGTTCAGGATCAAAAGTCTTCAGTGGTGGACAGGGGTGTTGCTGGGCACTCTTCTGATTTTGATCGTGGCTTTTGCCTACACAGCTCGAACCCCACTTTGTATCGATTCAAAATTAATCGAAAGAATCGACAGCATTTCAGATCAGGGAACGGCTTCTGCCTATCGTTGCTCGCAAAGAAAACATGTCGATTATGACGCGAATTTGGTGACTCAAACTCGGAAATTGGGGCCCCGCCTTCAACAGCTCGAAAAGTACTTTGAATGGCTGGGACCTTTAAAATCCAAAATTCACCTCACTGTGATCGCCGGTCCCGGTGAGCATTTTCGCATTCAAGGTCGAGAGATCATCATCAGCGAATCGATTCTCAATTCGGAAGGGCAGCTTGAAAAAGCGGTCTTTCGCTTTTGGTTTCGCGAACGTGCCCCACTGACTTTACAATCCCAGCAACTGGTCGAAGAAAGCCTGACAGATTTTCTCTATTACTCTTTTGCGGGAGCTTTGGATCTTCAAGAGCCGCTGACTCAGATTTCACTGGATCAGGATGAAGATGCCAGGTGGCCCCGGGTCCTCTCCAATCAAAAAGGCTATTGCGACAGTCTTTGGAAATCCAACGAGCATCTCCGCATCTGTCAGGATGCTCTGATTGAAAGATCTGAAAATGAAATCGAGCTTTTGACTTTGCGTCCTTTGATCACTCAATCACTGATCGAGAGTTACAAGGAACTTTCCACCCAGGATCGAATCGAAGTGCTTCGATTCATTGCCCTCAATTTCAAAAGTTTTCAGTTTGACGAGAAAAATTTCGGAGTGACCTACTTAGAGAGAAAAAGGCAGAGTTACTACCAGGCGATTTCTCATTTGGAAAATTGGGTCTACTTTTTCAATCAACTGGGGCGATCTTCTGCCAGTGTGCAAAGGCTTTCTCAATTTTTTCAAAAAACGCTGAAGCAAAGAGGATTTGATGAAGCCATGCCTGAAGCCCGGCTGGATCTTTTAGTTTTTGCAGATGCTTTGAATGAAAAGCAGATTCAAGAAATCCTGACGGAAACCAAAGCGCATCCACATGCTTTGATTGGGATTGAATCCAAAGGCAAAATCCAAATGGGCGCAGCTTCGGTGCCCTTAAGTCTGCAGCTTCTTGGAGAAGTGAGATCACCAAGAGCCGTGTATTTCCACTGCGGGATCCCCAAGCTTCAAGAGCTTGAATCCCTTTCCAGAAAAATTGAAAAACTGACTTTCATCAATGCCTGTGGTCAGTCACAATTTCGCTTCGATGGTCTTTTCAACAGCGGAATTGAGGGCTTTGCAAGACAAAATCCCAAAGTCAAATTTGCAGAGTTTCATTTGCCATCGCTTATTCTGGCAGTGGAAAAGCTCAAGGGGAAGAATCCAATTGATTACTTGAAGCAGAATCAGACGGGGTCGCTGGCGCCGATTGGCTGGGGTGATCCAAAGTATGATCAGAGTGTTGATGCTTATCGGGCTCAGAGTGTGATTGAAGCTATTGATTGGTACCGGCTTTAGAACCTTAGAACCAGAGATCCAACTTAAATTCAAAATCTGAATTCATCTTTACTGCTCACGTCTTCGCTCGGGTAAGCCCTCCTAGCTTTGCATCCTGGAAACTGGGGCATGGATGCCCCAGTTTCCAGGATGAACGTGTCAGGAAGACCGACCTCTTCAGTTGAGTGGTGGGTTCGAGGTCTTGAGACTATTCGGTTTCTAGGATCTACCCGTGCGCCCGCACATCTTTCACTTGGTTTTTCTCATTCACGAAAACGCATACGGGCCGATGATCCGAGGCTTCCTGCTCACTGTACCCGGCGTACGCAGCGATGATCACAAGGTCTCCCTTATGCACATGTCTTGCGGCTGCTCCGTTGAGGCAGATTTCTCCGGGTTTGCCCTTGATCACGTAAGTGTGAAATCTTGCTCCGTTGTTGCAATTGTAGATATCGACCTGTTCAAACAGTCTGAGACCAGCTGTTTGGATCAGTTCTGGGCATATTGAAATCGAACCTTCATAGTTCAAATCTGCATCCGTGACAGTGGCGCGATGAATTTTGCATTTGAGCATGTTCAACATCATAATTTTCACCTCTCCTGTATGAATTCCTATGAATTCATTTTCAAAGCCATCAAGAGTCCCTGAAGAACCAGGTCTGGATGGATCACATCAAAAATTTTTTCTTTCTCAAACAAGGACGAAAATCCGCCAGTTCCGATGATGAACGGCTTTTCTCCGCCAAAGCACTCTTCCGACACTCGGCTTGTGATTTCTTTCATTGTTCCCAAGTGTCCAAAATAAAGACCTGATTGGATGCTCTCAACCGTTGAGCGTCCCAAAGCTTCTTTCATGGAGACAATCTCAACCGAGGGGAGCTTCGCTGTTTTGCTTTCCAGTGCTTCCATGTTCAAACGCAAACCAGCGGCGATCGAACCACCCAAGTAGTCTTTTTCTTTCGAAATCGCACAAAAAGTGGTGGCTGTTCCCAAATCAACAATCAAAAGGTCTTTCTTAGGGTAAAGATGGGTGGCCGCCACTGAATTGGCAATGCGGTCCGCTCCAACCTCTAAAGGGTTTCGGTAATTGATTTTCAATCCGGATTTCACCCCTGCCTGCAAGACGAATGGATTCAAATTGAAATATTTCTTACAGGCATTTCGAATTGAATAGATCACATCCGGTACCACTGAGCACATGGCAATATGAGTGACTTTGGCTGGATCAAAATTGTTTTCGCGCAGGACAGAGCGCAGGAAAATACCGATTTCATCTGAGGAAGAGCCGGTCTTAGAAGTTTTCCGAAATCTGAATTTCAGCTGATCTTTTTCAAAGACCCCGCCAAAAATCTGACTGTTTCCAACATCGAGAGTGAGTATCATAAGAGCTCCTTAGTCAAATACTCTCCGAGATACATTCCAAGCGCTTGTTTGCTTGGAAGGGTCTCTGTTTTTTCAACGCCTTTGTGAATATGAAAAACGCCTTTTTGGTCCGTGTCGTTTTGCACGACCAAATCCGCTTTTGAACGACTCCATAATTTTTCCACTGCCACTGATTTTTCAGCGTCTGAAGCTCCAGCCGTCAATTTGAAAGCGACAACTTTGAGTTTCGGATCGTGAGCCATCTCGCGCAAATGATCGACAAGCTTTGGATTTTTTTTGAAATTCACTGTCAGATCCTGATCTGAAGAAATTTTCTTGTCGCTGGATTTGACTGGCGAAAAATCACTGACAGCCGCCAAATGAATGACTGCTTTGAATTTTGAATTTCCAAGCAAATTCTGCAAGCGCGATTGAAGACTTTCAAAATCGCCGAAGGAGACTTTTTCACAATCAGTTTCTGGAAGCTTGGCTGATTCGGCATGCAAATAGGTTACGTCAAATCCAAACTGGGTCAAAGTGTCTGTCAAAGCCGCACCGGTTGCGCCTGTGGATTTATTGGTGACGACTCGAACTGGATCTAAACTTTCCTCAGTGCCACCGGAAGTGACGAGAACCTTCACTCCCGATGAATGCGGAATGAGCCGTTCAATCGGAGAGGGGACTTGTTGAAGATGTGTTTCAACTTCTTGCAAAA
Source organism: Pseudobdellovibrionaceae bacterium (assembly GCA_041288045.1). Taxonomy (GTDB): domain Bacteria; phylum Bdellovibrionota; class Bdellovibrionia; order Bdellovibrionales; family Bdellovibrionaceae; genus 21-14-0-10-47-8. The sequence continues at coordinate 3,770 of JBGGMM010000207.1, forward strand.
TCAGCGCAGGATCCAGCAATCGACCAAAACCCACTTCGCCACAAGCGAGAACTCCAGAAGCCGTTTCTAGAATCTGAACTCCCATTTCTTTTAAAGATTTGACTGATGATTGAGTGACAGGATGCTGGTACATCATGGTGTTCATCGCGGGAGCAATCAGGTAAGGCTTGCGAAAGTCATGAGCTAAAAACTGAGTCGAGATCAGATCATCACCCACGCCGCGTGCTGCTTTGTTGATGAAATTCGCAGTTGCTGGTGCAACCAAAATCAAATCGGCCCAACGAACCAAATGAATATGATCCATGACATTGCCACTGGCAAAAAGATCACTCACGACCGGCTTTCCCGTCAGGCCCTCTAAAGTCGCAGCTCCGACAAATTGAAGAGCCGAAGGAGTCGCAACCACTTGCACTTCGTGTCCAATCCGAACCAGGCCTGAGATGACCTGACAGGCTTTGTAGCAGGCAATGGATCCGGTCATTTGAAAAAGAATTTTAGATTTTGACATTGTCAATCAGCCTCACTTCGCCAACGTAGACAGCGGCAAATCGCCGGCCTGAAAAATCGGTGACGTAGTCGACTTTCCAATTTTGTTTTTCAAATTCTTGTATTGCTTCTAACGGAGATTTCGCAGTTTTTAAAACCCGGTGAATCAATGGAGCCATTTCGCGATCCCGTGGGAAAAGGCGAACGTTTCTGGAGCTCATCGCTAAGCCATCCTTTTCGCGAACGGTTTCCACAGGCACGATCTCGGTGGACAAAAAGAAGGCTTTCACCATTCCTTGAATCAAACTGAGCTGCTGAAAATCTTTTTCACCAAAATAAGCTTTTTCAGGACGCACCAAATTCAACAGCCGCATCACAACAGTTAATACTCCATCAAAATGCCCAGGTCGATTGGCACCACAGAGCTTTTTGCTGAAATCCGTTTCAATCACTTTGTAAGAGTACTGATCTGGATACATTTCTGAATAAATGGGCGCAAACACCACGTCGACCCGATTTTTTTCTGCCAATTTCAAATCGGCATCCCAAGTTGCGGGGTATTTTTCAAAATCGGATTTATCATTGAATTGAGTTGGATTCACATAAATGCTCAACACCAAGAGCTCGTTTTCAGCTCGGGCCTTCTGAATCAAAGCCTCATGACCCAAATGCAGAGCTCCCATGGTTGGTACAAAGCCAACAGAGCGGCCTTCAACGGATTTCCGCCACTCGAGCATGTCTTTTGTTGTTCGGATCACCAATGCCATTAGTAGCTCTCCTTTTCAGAGGGAAATTCCTCTGTGACCACATCACGGTGGTATTGATTCATGGCTTGTTTCAAAGTTTCAAAGCCATTGAAATAAGTGCGTAGAAATTTTGGATGAAATTCTTTGTTCATGCCCAGCATATCTTGAAGCACCAGGACCTGGCCGTCACAGTGAACACCAGCGCCAATGCCAATTGTCGGAATTTTGAGGTCTTTGGAAATTTCCTGAGCCAAAGCTGCAGGCACACATTCAAGCACCAAAGAAAAGCATCCGGCCTTTTCCAAAAGTAGGGCTTCTTGGTAAATTTCGTCATGCTCTTTTTTCTCTCGGCCTTGGACTTTGAAGCCACCGAGCTGATGCACAGATTGCGGGGTCAAACCCAAATGTCCCATCACTGGCACTCCTGAGTCCACAGCATGACGAATGAGTTCCAAATTTCCCTTAGCTCCCTCAAGCTTCACGGCATGTGCTCCGGCTTTCATCACTTTTCCCATTGCCGTCATATTGCTCTCCAAATCCTTGCGATAAGAGAGAAAGGGCAGATCGCCAACGATGAATTTGTTCGAAGCTCCTCTTGCCACAGCCGCCGTATGCAAAGCCATCAAATTGACGGAGGCATTCAAGGTTGTTGAAAAGCCATGCATGACCATGGCGGCGCTATCGCCGACCAAGAGGCAGTCCACTTCAGAATCAGAAAGAATTCGAGAAAAAGTGTAGTCATAGCAAGTGACCATTGAAATTTTCTGGCCTTTTTGTTTTTTCAAAGAAAAATCATGAATTTTCATTTTGCACCTTCAAGTTGAGAAAAAGCCTCGGGAAAATAAGTGTGAACAAAAGCCCGGTAAATTTCGCGGCTTGAATCCTGTGAAAGAGCTCGGTCGTTGGCCAGAACTGTCTGCAGGTCTTTTCGCATCAAGGGTCCTGTTAAAGCTGCACCAGGATTGTCCTTCAGATTTTTAAAAATTTGTTCCATGTAGGGAATTTGAATTCCTTCCGGCAATCCAAGCTCGCGAAGTCCTTCATTCATTTTCTGCCAGAGAAGTGTGGTGAAGTTTCCGCTCAAAACGCAAAGTGCGTGGTAGTAAGCCTTTTTCTCTGGATTTAAATAAAAAGAGGGATTGGGAAGGCCGGGCAAAAGCTTTGAAAAATCCTCTTGAGAGGTCGTCACGAAGGGGATTTTTTTGTAATCCTCCAGTGAGAAGAGACGATCCGTAAAAGTCATCAGAGGATGAACAGAAATCACTCCAGGAACTTCCAAAGCACCTGAAAAATGCAGTGTTTGACCTGGATAATTGGAAAGATGAGTCTGATGAAATTCGCTAATGGCGCGATCAGAAATCAGAAGCAAAACATGAGTGGCTGTTTGCAGCTGAACTTTGAGCTTTTGGGTGGTTTCATGTCTGTTCCATTGTTCAAACTGAAGTCCCAAAAGCTTGAAATAACACACAAAATTTTGTGCGGCTCGTCCCGCACCAATCACTAAATATCGAACCATGGTACCTGTCCTTTGAGATCAAGTCCTGTTGCGGCCAATTTAGTCCTTTTCAAAGTATTGTCAATGACTTATGGATGGCCTATGGGAAAACGAATCTATTTAGTTTTAATGGCAGCATTAGTGCTTTTGGGCTTGGGAGCCATGATTTATTTTGGCATTCAGCCAAGACCCATTCAGAAAATTAAAATCAGTCAGTTTGAAAATCACACGGTTCTTGGAAATTCCATTCTCTTGAGATTGAGAGAAGAAATCAAATTGAACCCGCTGTTATTTTTAGGGGTCGAGCCAGAAAATCCAGAACACCAACAAATCTGGAAAGAGTTTCTGCGACTCAATCAAGAACCCGGTCTGCGCTATGACGTCATAGCGATCGAGCAGTTTTTGGGAACGCAAGAATTTCCAGAAGCTTCACCCATTGAAACCACTGAGAAATTCACCCAGTTTATGGAAGGAACGAGAGGCGCTCTTCAAGCAGGAAAACGAGTGGTGGTGATTGTTCCCACTCTTGCAGCTTCGCAAGCTGTTTTTGGAAATCTGGTCAATACTTACAAAAAGAAAACCAGTGAAACTCCGATGAGTCTCTCGCTTTCAGAACTTCCCAGAACTCGCGAAATGGAAAAAGACATGCGCCACAAGTGCGTGGTGGAAGGTGTTGATCAGACAGGTGAGGGTGCTTTGGGCTGCTACATTGCTCAAGCCGCTCGCTCCAATTACCGAAAAAAATTCGAAACTGGTCAGCACATCGGGCTCGTTATGCAAGTCGGCCTGAAGGATTTTTTGGTTCTTTACACTCAGGAAAAATAAGAACGAGCTCTTTTAAAAGAGCTCGTGACTGAGAGGTCTTCTCGGTGCCCGGAAATAGGTTCTTGGCGACATGGCCAGCAGATCCGAAATTTTCGGCATGTAGACGCAAGCATAGCGATCCACTTGATAAGCAAAATAGCTCTCTTCGTTTCCAGCTCGCATCAACTGACCCCAGTGAGCATTGTACGCTGACTGTTGAATTTTGATGTGCCCGCTGATCTGGGCATCGATCTCGGCAATTTGTTTTTGCAGAGCTTCGATTTTACTGTCATCGACACTGCTATTCTTCTCAATTCTGAGGGTCATGAGATCGGTGAGCTCTTCTTCCATGGGCTCTTTCTTTTTCATCAAAGTTTCAATTTCAAGAATGAGCTTTTCATTTTTCTTATTGATCTCGACTTCATTTTCAAGCTCTTCAATCACCATGGCCGTTCGCCATCCACAGTCTTTTTTCAAGCGCAGGATGTCCCCATAAATATGATCGCCGACATAGAGAATCTCATCCCCTTCAAGCCCCAGATCCTTGGTGAATATCTCAGCGCATCCGCCCTGATAAATGCCGGGAACCAAACGGTCCCAGTGATTCATCATCGAGCCATCGTTTGGATTCACTTTCAGGAATTTAAGGTTGTCATAAAAAAACCGCGGCTTTTGCGCCATTGTGATGACAATTTCAAACAGATCCATCCAGGATTTGGATTCCTTCAAGAATGGGTTGATCGCATAATCCAACAGCAGTTTGGTGTAAGCAAAATCCGAATTGGTCAGAACAAAAATCTTTTTGCCATGACGTTTGAATTTTTCAAGACCGGCCACAACGGAAGGGTCTTTGATAATGAAACGAGCCAGATCTTTTTTGACCACTTCTTTCAAAGAGCCATCGCGATGGGCTTCATCCAAAACATAGAGAACATCATCGGCAATTTTGGCAAAATCCGGAAAAGCTGTTGGATTGGTTTTTTTCAGCTCAATCACTTGCGCAATCAAAGTTGCGAGCGAAATTGAAAAAGTCGTATCCACTGCCATGTAGGAGCCTTCGCTCAAATCGATGTAAGTGCTCTTATAGATTTTCTGCTGAGTTTTGAAATCCAGAGGTGTCAGACCATGAGAGCTTGCCCGAATCGCCGAATGACGATTGAGCTTGAGCAAATGGCCCCTTTCGCGATCCACCACCAAGCCGCGAATTGCCAGGTTGTAATTAAAATCCAGCGAGCGCACGAGCTCGGGGTAATTTTTGTTTTTGACCAGCTTCTCTTTCATCACCGAGTGAGAGAGCTTTTCAAACTCCTCACTGAAGTAGCGAATGAGTGTGTGATCCATATCGAGGCCGATGTAGCGGATCCTCTTCAAATTGAGAGTTCGGTTGACGTAAACTTTTCCGGTCATTCTTTAAGCTTCTGTCTGAAGGTGAAGTTCATTCCAAAGAATCATTCCACCTTTGAGGTTGTAGACTTCGGTCAATCCATGTTCCATGGCATAAGCGGCAGCTCGAGCTGAGCGTCCACCACTGCGGCAAACAAAGACGACCGAACGATCTTTTGGAATTTCCTGAATGTGTTCAGGCAATGTATCTAGAGCAATCAGTCGAGAACCCGGGATGTGACCCAGATCACCTTGATACTCTTCAGGCTGTCGAACATCGATCATCAGCACCTGATCTTTTTTCGTCGCCAGTTCGCGGGGATCGATATCTTGAACACCGTGATAATAAAGATTTTCCTCTTTTGTCTCGAATTGGACAAAACCAGTTGAGGACATGTTTTCACCTTCTAACTTTCTGTCTTGGGGTGATGTTTTTTCCATCATATGAGGCACTCCTTGCTCCAGCTGGAGCAGCTATTCTTACCATAATTTCCAGTAAATAGATGCTTGCTCGAGGACACAAGAGCGCCGCGGCATGAAGGGAAGGCTTGGGGCTTGACTCGCAATCGGTTAGATTCAGATCCCCTATGACCAAAAAGAAATCCCCAGCCCATAACGCGGCGCCAGATAAAGCTGAAGAGACCACCTTAGATGTGGAACAGCAAATTGCCCATGAGGTCTTACAAAGTGGCGAGAATGTTTTCGTGACCGGTGGAGCCGGCAGTGGAAAAAGCTACCTGATCCGCCATTTTATGAAAAGTCTCGACACCAAAAACATGCCGATTCTGGCTAGCACAGGCGCCGCCGCTGTTCTTTTGGGAGGGCGAACTTTTCACAGCTTCTTTGGTTTGGGAATTATGGAAGGTGGCGCGCAGGAAACCTACCATCGCATGAAAGATGATCCTAAATTGCACAAGCGCCTCACGCGGGTTGAAGGTGTGATCATCGATGAGATTTCTATGATTCCTTCTTCTGCCTTAGAGGTGGCGGAGAATCTGGCCAGACATGCCAGACAATCTTCGCTTCCTTGGGGCGGGATGCGGGTGATTGTAGTGGGGGATTTCGCTCAGCTTCCGCCAGTGGCGCGATTTGGGCAAAAACGCGAGTGGTCCTTTTTAAGTTCCGTCTGGGAGCAAAGTGGATTTCAAGTTGTCGAGCTCACGAAAAATCAAAGAACTTACGATCAGCAGTTTCTCGACGTGCTCAGAGATGTACGGCAAGGCAAAGTCACCGAGCTGGTGCAAGAGTATTTGAATTTGAAAATTCGTGAGCATGACGAAGAGGACGAGACCACGAGGCTTTTCCCGAGAAGAGATCAATCCGAAATCTTCAATCAAAAAAAATTGGCGCAAATTCCGCAAACTGAAGTGAAAATTCCTTCGATTTATCTCGGACAAGAGCGCTTGGTCGAAGCTTTGAAAAAAAATTCGCCGATCCCAGGTGAGCTCACTCTGAAAGTGGGATGCAAAGTTCTCTTTCTGCAAAATGATCCTAGCAAACGCTGGGCGAATGGTACCAAGGGGACAGTGGTGGATATCACCGCCGATAAAATCACCATCGAGAAAGAAACCTGGAGGCATGTCACTGTCGAGAAAACTCAGTTTTCTCTTCAGGATGCTGAGGGGCGAACAGTGGCTTCAGTGATTAACTTTCCACTGACTTTGGCTTATGCGACGACCATTCACAAATCACAGGGCGCGACACTAGATGAAATTTGGGTGGATCTCTCCAGGCTTTGGGAGCCCGGCCAAGCTTATGTGGCTTTGAGCCGTCTGAGGACTGGGGATGGCTTGAAACTTTTGGGTTGGAAGCCTCAATCGGTGATCACCGACCCGGCAGTGACCCGATTTTATCAGAGCTTGAACAGTCTAACGCGGCTCACCTGAGAGCTTTTCATTTCATTCGAATTTCAACTCTAGTGCTGGTAAAAAGACATCCCGTGAGGAGGCTCTCTATATGTCACAAGTGACTGATTCTGTTTCCAATCCCTTGGGTATCAACGGCGTTGATTTCGTCGAGTACACAGGCCCTGACGCTCGTCATTTTGAAACTCTGTTCGCCAAATGGGGCTTCAAAGAAGTGGGCTCAATCCCAGGAAAGAAAATCAAACTCTATCGGCAGAACGACATCAATTTTATTTTGAACACAGAGCCTGGCACTTTCGCCACGGATTTTGCCAAAGCCCACGGGCCATCGATCAGCTCAACAGGGTTTCGCTTCAAAAATGCTCAGTCCGCTTTTGAAATGGCAGTGGCACGGGGAGCAAAGCCCTACATGGGGACTGAGGTTGAAAAAGGCGCGACACCTTTTCCGGCGATTTATGGGATTGGTGATTCGATTGTCTATTTCATGGATGAAGCCAATAGCAGCAAGCTCTACAACAGCATTTTCAAAGTGAAGCCTGAAGATGCTTCACCAAAGGGCATGGGCTTCACCATCGTCGATCATTTCACCAACAACGTGCCCAAAGGTGAAATGCAAAAATGGTGTGATTTCTATCACAAAGTTTTCAATTTCCGAGAGACTCTTTATTTCGACATCAAAGGCAAATCCACGGGGCTGATTTCCAAAGTGATGCGTTCACCTTGCGGTCAGTTTGCGATTCCGATCAACGAGCCGTCGGA
>JBGGMM010000208.1:0-4192 GCA_041288045.1 Pseudobdellovibrionaceae bacterium
GGTTGTCTTGGATAAAACGCTTTTGAGTCTTGTCGACGCCGATACCGAGAGTACTTTTAAAATTTCTGTGGATGGCAAAAAAATCGTGCTTGAAGCGATGACGCAAAAAGAAGTCGACCGCATGGCTCTCGAAGCCAGCGATAAGGTCCGTAAGGTTCAAAAGAATGTCTTTAAGAAACTCGACAAGCGTCGTCTTTGAAAATAAAAAAGGCCCCCAAACCAGGAGCCTTTCCATTTCAGAATTTCAATTCCAAACCCTAAGCGTTGGCAGGAAGCTGATCTTTCTTCACTTCCTTCACTTTTGCAGTCTTCAGCAAGTGCTCGATCACTTTTTCTTCTGTGATTGCGTAGGTCACTCGGTTCATCTGCTCGGGGCGTGAGTAGAATTCTTTGATGCGGGCTTTGTCGATGCCGCTTTGCTTGGCGTATTCTTCGTATTTGCTTTCGAGATCTTCTTCGGTCCAGCGTAGATCCAGTTGTTTTGCTAGAGCGTCGATCAGAAATCCGGATTGGATCATTTCGGCAGCTGAAGCTTCAAAATCTTTATCCCATTTTTGAGAATAGTCTTCGAAATCTTTTTCGCCCATGCCTTGTTCCTGCATGCGCTTTTTCATGTCGTCTTTCAAAGCCTGCTTTTGTTCAGCCAACATCGATGGTGGAACTTCAACGGGGTTCAAAGAGACAAGCTTTCGCAGCAAGCGGTTTTTGAAATCGCTTTCGATTCGCTTTTGCTCAGAGCCTTCGAAATCTTTGCGAATGGTGTCTTTCAAAGTGTCCAGAGTGTGGGGCTGACCATCAGCTTGGTTGCCCATCATTGTCGCCACAAATTCATTGGTGAGATCTGGGAGCTTTTTCTTTTTCAAGCCTTTCAAAGTGGTTTTGAATTCAACAGATTTTCCAGCAATGTCAGCCGCGTGGTATTGATCTGGGAATTTCAGGTTCAGAGTTTTGTTCTGACCAATTGTCATCCCAACAACACCTTCTTCGAAACCTTCGATGAATTGATTAGCACCCAATTCCAAGTGGTGGTCTTTACCAGCGCCATTTTCAAGCGGCTTGCCGTCGACGAAACCTTCAAAATCAATCACAGCCACGTCACCATTTTGAGCCGGGCGGTCTTCAAGCACATCGACCAATTCAGCGCGACCAGCGCGAATATTCTCAAGCACTTGCTCGACTTTGGAGTCATCGGCTTCGTATTTTTCTTTTTCAACTTCGAGGCCTTCGAAATTTTTGAGAGTGATTTCAGGCTTCACTTCAAAATTGGCAGTGAACGCAAAATCCTGACCTTCAGACAATTGATCAAATTCAAATTCTGGGTAACTGACCGGATCCAACTGGTGCTCACGGAGAGCTTCGAAATAATGTTTTTGAATCAGATTTTGGATCACATCTTGCTTCACTCGGTCGCCATAGAGGCTTTTGATGGTGGCAAGGGGAGCTTTGCCCTGACGGAAGCCCTTGATGGCCGCTTGTTTTTGAATGCCTTTCAGCATCTGATCATAAGCGGTGTTTACAGTCTGAGCAGGAACTTCCACGTTCAATCGACGTTGGAGGGAACTGACTTTTTCAACAGTAGATTTCATAACGCTCCTTGAGAAAGAGGGGGGATTAAAGCCGTCGGATCCTATGGGAAGAGCCCTTGCAAAGCAAGCATTTAATGCAAGGCGAAATGCCTCTGAAAATGGGTCTTGAGACACTGCAAAGCCATGAGTCAGCTACAAAAGCAAAAAATCATCTTCGTCACCGGCAAAGGAGGGGTTGGAAAATCCGCCGTGGCGGCTGCTTTGGCCCTGAAAAATTCTCAAAAAGGACTCAAAACCCTGCTGGTGGAGCTGGGATACCAAAGCTTTTACCAAGATTATTTCAACCTGCCCTCGGTCACCTACGAGCCGCAAAAACTGCGGGAAAATTTGGACGTCGCTCTCTGGTCGGGACCGGCCTGCCTGAAAGAATACGCCAGACATCTTTTAAAAGTGGAAAGCATTTACCGACTTTTTTTTGAAAATGCAGTGACCCGCTCTTTGATCAATGTGGCCCCAGCCCTCTCTGAATTGGCCATCCTAGGAAAAGTCACCAGCAAACCCCGAAAAGTCGGCCCTCCCATGGATTACGATTGCTTGGTAGTTGATGCCTTCGCCACAGGTCATTTCTTAGCCTTGCTGAAAGCCCCGCAAGGAATGGCAGAAGCCATCCGCTTTGGACCCATGGGCGAACAATCCAAGAGTATCGAAAAAGTTTTGAAAGATCCCACCCAGTGCAGTTACTACGTGGTGTCCTTCGCAGAAGAAATGCCAGTGGCCGAAGGATTGGAGCTTTGGCAGGGGATCCACGATATCCTTTCCATTCAACCCCAGCACGTTTTCAACAAAGTTTTAAACACACCCAAAGAAGCTTTTTCGGCTTCAGAAGCAGATCTTCAAGGATTTCAAATTTACCTCGAGAAAATTTCAAAGCAAGAATCTGATCTTCGGAAAAAGCTGGCGGCCCAAGCCCTACCTCTAGAAATCCCGCAAATCTTTTCAGTGCACGCTTGGGATGTGGTGACTCAAATGGCGGAGGCTTTGCCATGAAAGAAATTTTAAACAAAGCCAAAGTCATCGTCTGTGTCGGAAGCGGCGGAGTTGGAAAAACCACAGTCGCTTCAGCCATCGCCATGCGAGCCGCCCAAATGGGAAAAAACGTCCTCGTCCTGACCGTGGACCCTTCAAAAAGATTGAAAACAACCATGGGATTGGATGCCGAGGACGAAGCCAAGATCCATCATCCAAGCCTCAAAGGCAATCTCTCAGCAGCTGTGATCAACGCCAAAAAAATATTTGACGATTTCGTCATGAAAGCTTCCATCAAAGAAGAGCGGGCAAAAAAAATTCTGAATAACAAACTCTACGTGCAGCTTTCAACCACTCTCAGTGGCTCGCAAGAATTCACAGCCCTTGAAAAACTTTATTCCTCTGTTGAGTCCGGCCTGTATGATCTGATCGTGCTGGACACTCCACCGACCAAGCATGCCATCGATTTTTTAGAAGCCCCCCAAAAGCTCTCATCTCTTTTCAGCGAAAAAATCTCGCAGTGGTTTCGCGAACCAATTGGTGGGAGAAAAGGATTTTTGAAAACTCTTTTGCAAACAGGAACTAAACAAGTTCTCAAAGCCCTTGAGCTCTTGACCGGTTCCGAATTCATGCAAGAACTGGCTGATTTTTTTCAAAGCATTCAGCAGTGGCAAGGGCAGCTGGAAAAAAGAATTGCGGATACACACAGGCTTTTGATTGATCCGCAAACGCATTTTGTCCTGGTGACCAGTTTTGACGAAGCAAAATTAAAAGAAGCCGAATTTTTCTCTCGTGAAATTCGAAAAAGTGGCTATCAATTATCCGGCGTGATCATCAATCGCGCCTATCCTAAAGGCCTGGATTTGAAACTGCAAGCTAAGGGGCAAGGTCCTTTGCAAGAACTGTATCGCCAGTTTCAATCCTATCTGCAGGAAAAAGAAAAGGTTTATCACTCGTTTTCAATTCGAATGAGTGGTCAGGGCGAAGTCCTTCGCTTGCCTGAGCTGATGAATCCGATTTCAGACCTTGAGGGAGTGGTTGAAATGGCTCAGAATATGGAAGAAGCAGAAGGAAAATAAAAATGAAAAAAACCATTGGCATTCTCATTTCTAGCATTTTGCTGGCAGGCTGCGCATCACTTCGCTCCAATTCAGACGAGGGTGGTCCGATCGATCCTCGAGTTCGAGCCGAGCAAGAAGGTGAACTGAAAAAAGCGGAACTGGCTTTTGAAAAACAGAATTACAATGAAGCAGAGGATCTCTTTGGCGAATTTCAAGCGAAATTTCCCAATTCGATTTTCTATCAGCGGGCTCAATTTGGTCGAGCCAAATCCCTGGAAGCTTTGGAACATTGGTCTGAAGCTGCCGACCTCTATCGAAAAACATTGGAAGTCACAAGAGCTCGTCAACCACAAATCGCTGCGCAAGCTCTTTATCACATTTCTTTCTGCTATGAAAACTTAGGAGATGAAGCTCGGGTTTTAGCCTCTTTAAAGGACGCTTTGAGTATGAAGGAACATCTGACTCCAGAGCAGGCTCAAGCTGAGATTCCCGCCCGGATGGCCGCAAGTTTGAATCGAATGGGACAGACCAAAGATGCTGAGCAATATTTCCGCCAGGCGTCCCAAGGAATTCAACAGC
>JBGGMM010000209.1:0-52709 GCA_041288045.1 Pseudobdellovibrionaceae bacterium
CGATGACAAAATTACTGCCCTTCAGCGGCTCGCTGCTCTCAAGCCAGACGTTCCCGCCAAGAGCTTTTGCCAATTGGCGCGAAAGTGCCAATCCCAAACCTGTTCCGCCATACACACGAGTCGTCGAGGTGTCCCCTTGCAAAAAGGGCGCAAAGAGCTTTTCAGCTGTTTCCCGCACAATGCCGATCCCGGTGTCCTGCACTTCAAGACGTAAAAAGGATTTCCCCTCATCGTCCATCCGATAGCCGCAATCGACTGTGACTTCGCCATCATGAGTGAACTTGATGGCATTTCCGATCATATTGATCAGAATTTGCCTTAATCTCGTAGAATCTGTCCAAACCCGATCTGGAATTTTATCTTGCACTTGAAATTGCAATCCAATGCCTTTGGCACTGGCTTTGACTCCCAGCAAAGATTTGATATTGTTCAGAAGATCGACCAAATCCGTTTCGACGATTTCAGTTTCCAAACGTCCCGCCTCCACTTTTGAAATATCCAATATTTCATCGACGATTTTAAGAAGTTGATGTCCATTCCTGCGGACAATGGAAAGATGAACTTGTCTTTCCTCTTCCGGCAATTGGGGATCTGCCATCAATTCCGTAAATCCCATGATGGCACTCAGCGGGGTTCGGATTTCATGGCTCATGTTTGCCAAAAATTGAGTTTTTGCCTGATTGGCGAGCTCTGCCGCCTTTTGTGCAGTTTGAAGATCTTTTTCGGTGTTCTTTCGATCTTGGATGTCCGTGCAAGTCCCTAACCAGGCAATGACTTTGCCTTCAGCATCTTTTTCAGGAACGGCTTTGATCCAATGCCAGCGATAGACTCCATCATGTCGACGGATCCGGCACTCGCTTTCAAAATTGGCTCCTGTGGCCATCGCATCTTTCCAAGCCTCCAGTAGAAGTTTCAAATCATGGGCGTTGAAACAGTGCTGCCAGTTTGTCTCTTTGTCCTGAGCCAGCTTGAGTCCCGTGTAGGAAGCCCAAATTTGATTGTAGTACTCGATTTTTCCATCTGGTCCGGCTTTCCAAACCATGTGTGGGATGGCATCTGCTAGATTTTGATAGCGCTTCAATCCTTCCAATTCCAAAGACTGAATATAAGTCTTGTGCTCCAAAGCTTCTTTTCGCGAGAGTTCGAGAGCCTGCCAACGCACTCGACGTCTGGCCAAATGCAAATCTGCGAAGACAGCGACTTTGGATTTGAGAATGATTGGATCAAAGGGTTTGAAAATATAATCAACAGCACCGGATTCATAGCCCCGGTAAATGTAGCGATCGTCTTTGTTGATCGCAGTGACGAAAATGATCGGAATTTGTTGGTAAAGAGGGTTTCGACGAATCAGCTCGGCTGTCTGAAATCCATCGATGACAGGCATCTGCACATCCAGAAGAATGACGGCAAAGTCATGCTTTTCAAGAAGCTCATAGGCCTCTTGTCCGGATTGCGCCATTGTCAGCCGGTACTTTTTAGACTCTGAAAGCAAAGCTTCCAGAGCCAAAAGCCCATCCGGCCGATCATCGACCAGCAAAATTTCTATCGTCTCATCCATCTGCTCGATCATGCGTTCGTTCCGCTACCCATCCATAGATTGTTGCCAGAAGAGTTTCTTCATCCACTGGCTTTGTCACATAGTCAGACGCTCCGGCTTCCAAACACTTCTCACGGTCACCTTTCATTGCTTTTGCAGTCAAAGAGACGATGGGAAGATGATGGAAGAGCTGATTTTCACGAATTTTGCGAATGGCTTCCAAACCATCCATTTCTGGCATCATCGTGTCCATCAAGACAATTTCCACATCAGGATGTTGCTCAAGGACATCGATTCCATGCTTGCCGTTTTCTGCATGCACCACTTCCATGCCGTGATTTTTCAGAAGACTGGTGATGGCAAAAATATTTCGAACGTCGTCATCGACAATCAAAACTTTGCGCCCTGTGAAATCAGCATCCGCTGGCAGAATCGGACGTTCAGTCGTCATTTCCCGATTGGAAATTGGCATTGATGAATCCGGGCCAGAGTATTTTTGTGGCAAGTACAGTCGGAAAGTACTTCCCAGATTGGGTTCACTTTCCACTTCGATGATGCCGCCCAACAGACGTGCGATCTCTCGACTGATGGTCAGGCCGAGACCTGTTCCGCCGTACCTGCGGCTGGTTGTTCCATCCGCCTGCTGGAAAGCTTCAAAGATGAGTTTTTGTTTCTCAGTGGGGATTCCGATCCCAGTATCAGTCACTGCAAAGACCACCATGCTTGAATCGGCATTTGGATTTGCCACTGACAATCGCAATTGCACAAGGCCTTTATCAGTAAACTTAAAGGCGTTAGAGAGCAGATTTTTAAGAATCTGCTGCAATCGGCTTTCATCTGTGAACATGTTTTGAGGAACATGCGGATCCATTTCGATCTTGAATTCCAGATTCTTATGTTCAGCCACAGGTTTGAAAGTCTGTTCCAAATAACCAATGACATCCTGAATTTCGACTTCTTTCGGAGCCACCGGCATTTTGCCAGCTTCCACTTTAGAAAGATCCAGAATCTCATTGATCAAGGACAAGAGATCATTTCCGGCAGAGTTCACCGTTTTTGCGTACTTCACCTGCTCTGGAGTCAGATTGTTGTCCTTATTATCCGCCAATGTCTTGGAGAGGATCAACAAGCTGTTGAGAGGTGTCCGAAGTTCATGCGACATATTCGCCAAAAATTCGGATTTGTACTTGGAAATAAGTGAAAGCTGTTCGGCTTTTTCTTCCAATGAACGAGACGCCAGTTCGACCTCTTGGTTTTTGACCTCGAGAAGTTTCGCTTTGTCTTCGAGTTCTTTCGCCTGCGCTTCGAGTTCCGCATTGGAACGCTTGAGCTCTTGCAGAAGTTCTTCCGTTCTCATCGAGCTTGAGATCATGTTCAGGATAACACCGATGGAATCCATCAACTGATCCAAGAAGGCAATGTAGTTCTGGGTGAAGGGGTGTGTGCTGGCAAGCTCGATCACCGCTTTCAATTCACCTTCGAACAAAATGGGAAGAACGATGATGTTCTTCGGAGTCATCTCAGCCAATGACGAAGAAATTTTGACGTAATCTTCCCCTGGCTGAGTGATCAGGATGCGCTTTTTCTCAAAAGCACATTGTCCAACCAGGCCTTCTTTGAGTTTGTATTTATTTGAAACTCGCTTTCTTTCTGTGAAAGCGTAGCTGGCAATCAAGTTCAAAGACGTGTCATCGCCTTCACTTTCTGCCATGAAGAAAGTTCCCTGACGAGCATCCACCAGAGGTGTCAATTCAGACATGATCAACTGAGCAACCGCTGCAATCGAACGCTGACCTTGCATCATTCCAGAGAATTTTGCGAGATTGGTTTTCAGCCAGTCTTGCTCTTGGTTTTTCTCAGTGGTGTCTTTCAGATTTGAGATCATTTGATTGATGTTCTCTGAAAGCTCTCCGACTTCCCCTTTGGCCTCAACAGTGATGGATCGAGTGAGATCCCCTTTTGTCACTGCAGTTGACACTTCGGCGATCGCTCGCACTTGCGAGGTGAGGTTCGATGCCATCCCGTTCACGTTGTCGGTCAAATCTTTCCAAGTTCCAGAAGCACCAGGAACTGAAGCCTGACCGCCCAATTTTCCTTCGATACCGACTTCGCGGGCAACTGTTGTCACTTGATCCGCAAAGGTTCGAAGTGTGTCAGTCATCGAGTTGATGGTTTCAGCAAGTGCTGCCACTTCCCCTTTGGCTTCGATCACGAACTTCTGGCTCAAATCACCGTTTGCAACTGCGGTTACGACCTTCACGATCCCTCGCACTTGCTTGGTGAGGTTGGAGGCCATGATATTCACATTGTCTGTCAAATCTTTCCAAGTGCCAGCTGCACCAGGAACACGAGCTTGACCACCCAATTTTCCTTCGATACCGACTTCGCGGGCAACTGTTGTCACTTGATCGGCAAATGTTCGAAGTGTGTCGGTCATCGAGTTGATGGTTTCAGCAAGTGCTGCCACTTCCCCTTTGGCTTCGATCACGAACTTCTGGCTCAAATCACCGTTTGCAACTGCGGTTACGACTTTGACGATACCCCGCACCTGCTTGGTCAAATTAGAGGCCATGAAGTTCACGTTGTCGGTGAGATCTTTCCAAACCCCAGACACACCTCGCACTTCGGCTTGTCCTCCGAGTTTTCCTTCGGTTCCGACTTCTTTTGCAACACGGGTTACTTCCGCTGCGAATGAATTGAGCTGATCCACCATGGTATTGATGGTGTTCTTGAGCTCAAGGATTTCACCTTTCGCATCCACTGTAATTTTTTGTGACAAGTCACCAGTTGCAACTGCTGTGGTTACTTTGGCGATGTTACGAACTTGGTCCGTCAAGTTGCCGGCAAGACCGTTCACATTGTCAGTGAGGTCTTTCCAAACTCCAGACACACCTTTCACATCGGCCTGTCCTCCGAGTTTTCCTTCGGTTCCCACTTCTTTTGCAACACGGGTTACTTCGGCTGCGAATGAGTTCAGCTGATCCACCATGATATTGATTGTGTTCTTGAGCTCGAGGATTTCGCCTTTCGCATCGACTGTGATTTTTTGTGACAAGTCGCCTTTTGCAACCGCGGTCGTTACTTTTGCGATATTACGAACTTGGTCCGTCAAGTTGCCGGCAAGACCGTTCACATTGTCAGTGAGGTCTTTCCAAACTCCAGAGACACCTCGCACATCGGCCTGACCGCCGAGTTTTCCTTCAGTACCAACTTCTTTCGCCATACGAGTCACTTCGGCAGCGAAGGAGTTCAGTTGGTCCACCATTGTATTGATTGTATTTTTCAATTCGAAGATCTCACCGCGGGCATCCACTGTGATCTTCTGAGACAAGTCACCATTCGCAACCGCAGTTGTTACTTTGGCAATGTTACGAACTTGGGCTGTCAAGTTACCGGCGAGACCATTCACGTTATCGGTGAGGTCTTTCCAAACTCCGGACACCCCTTTAACCTCGGCCTGTCCTCCGAGTTTTCCTTCGGTACCGACTTCTTTCGCAACCCGAGTGACCTCTGCTGCGAATGAGTTCAGCTGATCCACCATGATATTGATGGTGTTCTTCAATTCGAAGATCTCACCACGAGCATCCACTGTGATTTTTTGTGACAAGTCGCCTTTTGCAACCGCAGTTGTTACCTTCGCGATGTTACGAACTTGGTCCGTCAAATTTCCTGCGAGACCATTCACATTATCTGTGAGGTCTTTCCAAACTCCGGACACCCCTTTGACGTCCGCTTGTCCTCCAAGTTTTCCTTCGGTTCCGACTTCTTTCGCCACACGAGTCACTTCGGCAGCGAATGATGAGAGCTGATCCACCATCTTGTTGATCACGTCTTTGATCTGAAGGATTTCACCTTTCACATCGACCGTGATCTTTTGTGACAAGTCACCAGTTGCAATCGCTGTTGCAACTTTGGAGACGTCACGAAGCTGGACGGTGAGGTTGGAGGCCATGGCGTTGACGTTGTCAGTCAAATCTTTCCAAGTACCAGACACACCTTTCACGTCCGCTTGTCCTCCGAGTTTTCCTTCGGTACCCACTTCTTTCGCAACCCGAGTCACCTCGGCAGCGAATGATCGGAGCGTATCCACCATCGTATTAATGGTGTCTTTGAGCTCGAGGATTTCACCTTTCGCATCCACTGTAATTTTCTGAGACAAGTCACCATTCGCAACCGCCGTTGTTACTTTGGCGATGTTACGAACCTGTGCGGTCAAGTTGTTGGCAAGACCGTTCACGTTGTCGGTCAAATCTTTCCAAGTACCAGACACACCTTTGACGTCGGCCTGACCACCCAGACGACCTTCGGTTCCTACTTCTTTTGCCACACGAGTCACTTCGGCAGCGAATGATCGGAGCTGATCCACCATCGTATTGATTGTATTTTTGAGTTCTAAGATTTCACCGCGGGCATCCACTGTGATCTTCTGAGACAAGTCACCGTTTGCTACCGCAGTGGTTACCTTCGCGATGTTACGAACTTGTGCTGTGAGGTTGTTAGCGAGACCGTTCACGTTGTCGGTCAAATCTTTCCAAGTACCAGAGACACCTTTGACGTTCGCTTGTCCGCCGAGTTTTCCTTCAGTACCGACGTCTTTTGCAACCCGAGTCACTTCGGCTGCGAATGAAGAGAGCTGATCCACCATCGTGCTGATGGTGCTTTTCAGTTCCAAGATCTCACCGCGGGCATACACTGTGATTTTTTGTGACAAGTCACCTTTCGCAACCGCAGTCGTTACCTTCGCGATATTACGAACCTGATCCGTCAAATTGCCGGCAAGACCGTTCACGTTATCAGTGAGGTCTTTCCAAACCCCGGAAACCCCTTTCACGTGGGCCTGACCGCCGAGCTTTCCTTCAGTACCAACTTCTTTCGCCACACGAGTTACTTCGGAAGCGAAGGAGTTGAGCTGATCCACCATGTTATTAACCGTCGTACCGATTCGGAGGAATTCCCCTTTCACCGGACGTCCATCCATTTCAAGTGACATTTTCTGAGACAAGTCGCCTTTCGCAACGGAGGTGATGACGCGCGCGACTTCGGTTGTCGGCTGCACAAGATCCCCGATGAGCAGATTCACAGAATCCACGCTCATGGACCAAGCACCCTTCACGGAGCCCAGATTGATACGTTCATTCATTCGCCCTTCGAGACCCACTGTGTTTCGCACACGGAAGAATTCGGAAGACATGTTGTCGTTCAGTTGGATGATGTCATTGAGAACTTCACCGATCTCAGAAATGATTCCCTCTTCACCGACTGGCATGCGAACTGAGAAATCACCGTTTCGAACGGATTTCACAGTGTGAAGCAGCTGTCTGAGCTGCGTTCGCATGTCCATCGCAGTGGAGTCGAAGCTGGTTTCTTTCATCACAGCTTTGGCAGCGAGAAGAGCTTTTTTGTTCTCCATTGCTGGAGACAGACCGCGACTGCGGGCTCTGATCGGTTTTTTTTCAGAAGCAAAATTTTTCTCCATGGGTTCACCTCCGTGAACGAAATAGAAAAAGTTTCTTTAAATTAAATTCTTATCAATAATACGAGAATCATTCCTTTACGCCTGACAGAATTTAAAAAGGATATTGACACGACTTGCAACCGTGAAATTTGGCAGCGCTTTGCAGTTGTCATTCTGACCGACTCAAAATCTGGTCATTCTGACAAGAAACTCTTATTTTTTGGTAAAACTGCCCGTCAAGTGGGGTTAAATGGGGCCTCGCTCCGACTCCTCCCGAAATTAAACTCTCTTTTAATTTGGCATAATTGCTGCTCATCAAAGGGGTTTGGGAGGTACTAAAATGAAAAAATCTATACTGACATTCACCCTTTTGCTTGGAGTCTGGGCATTTGCAGCCTGGGAAACGCATCATTCAACAACGATGGATTCTGAATCAACAGATTCGATGAACACAAGTCAAGTTTATGACAACTTAGACCAACGAACAAATTCAGCGTCTACGCCAGCACAGTATGGAAGACAAGATTCGACTGTCGAATCTCCAACTGATGTTTCAAGTGAAACTGCCGGCTCATCGAAATTTGAAACAACACCAGCAGTTGATGAAGCTGGAGCACCTCCTGTTTACAGCGGCTCCGGAACTGACACATATGGGGTGGATGCAAATGAAATCGATGCCAATGAAGCTCGAGTTTCTGGATCTGCAACAGAAAAAACATCACCATCTGCCGAAGGGACTGGAACTGCAGCGGGTGCTGCGGCTGCAGGTGCTGGCATGACGGCTCAAGATACTGCCACCACAAAAACAGAGAGTGAAACAGTTCGAAAAATTCGCTCTGATATCACAGGCGATAAGAGCCTCTCCATGGCAGCTCACAATGTGAAAATCATCAATCAAAACGGCCAGATTTTTCTCAAAGGGCCTGTGGCCAACTCCAATGAAAAAGCGAAGGTCGAAGAGATTGCCAAACGCACGGCCGGAGCGACCACTGTCGTCAATCAAACCTATGTTGAAACTAAATAAGAAATAAGGAGGTTCAAATGAAAAAAGGAAACAAAGTCGTTATTGGAATCTATGACAGCCGATCTGAAGTGGAAAGAGCCATTGAGTCTTTCAAAGCTGAAGGATTCAGAAATTCTGACATTTCAGTTCTGATGCCACACGAAGATCCTACATTCGGTCATGAAAAAGCCACGAAAGCTCCAGAAGCTTCAACAATCGGCGGCGGCACAGGCGCCATCATCGGTGGAACTCTGGGTTGGCTCGTCGGCCTTGGCGCCATCGCCACTGTTCCCGTGTTGGGACCCTTGGTGGCAGCAGGCCCAATCATGGCAGCTCTTTCAGGCGCAGCTGTCGGCGGAGCCTTAGGTGGTTTCACAGGCGCCCTTGTCGGATTCGGAATCCCAGAGTACGAAGCCAAACGCTATGAAACTTTCGTCAAAGAAGGCGGAATCCTAGTTTCTGCCCACGTTGATGACAATGACTGGGCCAAAAAAGCCAAGGACTTGATGGAAAGAACAGGCGCCCACGACATTTCCACAACGTCAGAAGAAAGCTCTGACGCCAATCGTGGACTCGGCGAAAAAGATCTCGTCAATCGCCCCAATCCATAAATCAAGAGATCAAAAAATTCGAAATGTGAAAAAGCCCCGAAAAAACTCGGGGCTTTTTTTTAAAAAAAAGTCAAAATCCCACTCTTCAACCACCCATCCCCTCTCCATTTGCCAGACGGCCACGATGGCCGTCTGGAAGCCTTCGCATGGACGGAGGCACTTGCGTTTACCTCCGGCACCGCTGTGCTCGAGACCCGCGAAATCATTTGCTGAGGTGGTGTGCAAAGCTTGCGTCTTCGCCTGATCGTGAACATCCATGTCCGTTGCCTCACCCCTTCGGGGCTCGCCTTTGGCGGAGTTTCCAGAAAGCTAGAAGGATTGGGAGGAATATTGAGATTAATGGAAAAATATCGCGTAGCAACACCACGGCGGTGTTGTGGCGTTCCAGCGTTAGGAGCCTTTTTGACTGCGAACTGAAATGAATCAGTTTTTTTGTGGATCTTTGCTGGATCGGTCGGGTCTTTGGTTGTTGCGGTTTTGGTTTTGACCTTGATTGCGGTCCCGATTTCGGTCTCGGCCGCGATTTCCGCGGCGGTTTCGATTGTTGCTTTGTCTTGGGTCGCGACCTTCGGTTTGTTGCAAATGCGGGGCGCCCTCTTCGGGATGCCCTTGCTGCACATTAGTACCTGGGTGATGACCATGGGGATGATGATGCGGCTCTTTCACTGCGGATTCTTCTAAAACCAAAGTTCCTTGCTTAGCTTGGGTTTCCACATGGGATCCCTTTTGGCCTGGAGCTCGGAAGCCACGAACTTTTTTGCTTTGGATTTCGCTGCGCTCGATCTGTTCTGTGAGATCGACTGTGATATCGCCATAACAGTGCACTTGGCAGGACAGGCGCCTTTGATCGATGAAGTAATTGGTGCCAATCAAGCTCATCTCAGCTTTGGAAGGTGGGACGATGTTGTGCTCCCCTTCGACGATACGAACCCGGCATTCAGCGCAGCTGGGAACACCTTTGCAAATGGATTTGATTTCGATGTTGTTTTCAACACAAAGCTGCAAAAGGGTTTTGTTGGGATCGGCTTCAATTTCGCGACCTGTGGGGACGAATTTGATTTTCATTTGACCACCACTTTCACAAATTTTTTCTTACCCGCTTTGATCACGAGGGTAAGACCTGGTTTCAAATCAATTTTCAATTGCTCGTTTTCCACTTTGGATCCGTCAATTTCAACAGCTCGGCCCGCGATCAAGCGCTTGGCTTCGCTGGTCGAAGGGGCAAGCCCAGCATTTTTCATCAAAGCACAGATCCCGATGGGTTCGGCGCTGGAAGCCACAGAAAATTCTGGCACTTCATCCGGCAGACCCTTCTCGACAAAAATTCGATTGAATTCATCTTCAGCGGCTTGTGCAGCTGTTTGCGAGTGAAAACGTGAAATCAAGGTTTTAGCCAAATTCACTTTCACATCGCGAGGATGCTTTTTTCCGCTCTGCAAATCAGCTTTTAATTGCGACAGCTCCGGGGGCGTGATGTCGGTCAAAAGCTCATACCAGCGAATCATCAGCTCATCAGAAACTCGCATTGTCTTTCCGAACATCTCTTTCGGCGAATCGACAATTGAAATGTAATTATCTAGAGACTTGGACATTTTGTTCACTCCGTCCAGGCCTTCGAGAATGGGAGTGGTGATCACAACCTGCTGTTCGGATTGGCCGTAAGCTTTTTGCAGCTCGCGCCCCACCAGCAAATTGAATTTTTGATCCGTTCCGCCAAATTCAATATCGGATTTCAAATGAACCGAGTCATAGCCCTGACAAAGAGGATACAAGAGCTCATGAATGGAGATTGGAGTGTTGCTCTTAAAGCGCTTGGTGAAATCGTCTCTCTCGAGCATTCGAGCCACCGTGTACTGGCCCGTGAGTTTGATAAAATCCCCTGGCGACATTTTCTGAAACCATTGAGAGTTGTAGACGATTTCTGTTTTCTCTGGGTCTAGAACTTTAAAAATTTGCGCGGCATAGGATTTGGCGTTTTCTTCGATCTGCTCACGGCTTAAAGGCGGTCGGGTCTCGTTTCGACCGGTGGGATCGCCAATCATGGCTGTGAAATCGCCGATCAGAAACTGCACTTGGTGACCGAATTTTTGAAACTGTCTGAGCTTATTGAGAACCACTGTGTGTCCCAGATGCAGATCCGGCCTGGTGGGGTCAGCCCCCAATTTCAATTTGAGAGGCTTTTTCTCTTTTTCACTGCGCTCAAGTTTTTTCAGAAGGTCGGCTTCACTGATGAAGTCGACAGTTCCCATTTTGAGCTGTTCGAGAATCTCTCGCATGAGACTTTACCTCGCCATTTCAACAGAGCGAGTTTCACGCACCACGGCCACTTTGACCTGACCCAAATGCGGCATCTCACGCTCGATTTTACGAGCGATATCACGAGACAGCATCAGAGTTTGATCATCGGTGACTTTGGAAGCTTCAACAATCACTCGGACCTCTTTACCAGCTTGCACTGCAAAGGTCTTTAAGACGCCATCAAAGCTATTGCCGATGCTCTCAAGGTCCTGCAGACGATTGATGTAATTGTCCATTCCGGGACGCCGAGCTCCTGGTCGAGAGTTGGAAAGAATGTTCGCAGCTTGCACAATGTGAGCGATCATCGAATTCGGTTGCTCATCATTGTGATGGGCGCGAATGGCATGGCAAACGCCTTCGCTCTCACCAAATTTTTTGGCAAATTCAGCACCGACAAGGGCGTGATTGCCATCCACTGTGTGGTCGAGGCCTTTACCAATATCATGCAAAAGCCCAGCACGACGGGCGAGCTTGACGTTGCCACCCACTTCGGTGGCCATGAGACCGGCTAGGTAAGCGACTTCCATCGAGTGATTCAAAAGATTTTGCGTGTGAGTGTGGCGGTATTTCAAGCTTCCCAGGACTTTGACAATTTCTGGATGCAAATTGGTGATTCCCAATTCCACCAAAACTTTTTCGCCTTCTTCTTTGATGGATTTGGTGAGCTCGACCCGCATTTTTTCCACCACTTCTTCAATTCGAGCCGGATGCACGCGGCCGTCTTCCATCAATTTTTCCAAAGTGCGCTTGGCAAGCTCGCGGCGAACTGGATCAAAACCTGAAATCACCACCGCTTCTGGAGTGTCATCGACGATCAAATCGACGCCGCACAAAGCTTCGAGAGTGCGAATGTTTCGCCCTTCGCGTCCGATGATTTTCCCTTTCATCTCATCGCTGGGAAGAGACAGGACACTGACAGTGCGCTCGGAAGTGTATTCGCCGGCAAAGCGGGCCAGGGCAATCGATAGAATGCGCTTGGATCTGGTAGTCGCTTCAGATTCGGCTTGCTTTTCGATTTCATCGATTTTGCGGGCCGCTGCCAATTTGGCGGATTCTTCAAGAGCAGAGAACAGTTCGCGCTTGGCTTCATCCGGGGTCATTCCACCCACTGAGCCCAGTTTTTGCCGAAGTTCTTGAAGCTCCTGTTCGGCTTTGGTTTCAAGCTCTTTGCTTCGATGCTCAGCAATTGCGATTTTTTCTTCGCGATCTTTCAGAGTTTGAATGAATCTGTCGTTTTCCTCGAGCTTTTGCTTGAGCTGCTCATCGACTTCTTTCAGTCGGCGCTCGAGTTGAGACTCTTGGTTTTTCAATTTGGATTTTTGCTTTTGAATGTCGGATTCGACATTCTTTCGTGCCCGGGATTCGAAATCCTTGGCTCGGGTTTTTGAATCCTTATCGATTTTGGCGGCTTCGGATTTGGCGCGATTGACGATTCGATCGGCCTCAACGCGGGCCGATCGCTTTTTGGCTTCATCCTGCATTTTCTTGATGTAGAAAACACCGAATCCACCGACGATCAAACCCACTAGAACTGAAATCAAGACTTCCATATTTTACCTATCTTCAAACTTTTCCAATTTTCACAACACCCTTCTCGGTGGCGAGCCATTTCATTTTCACATCCCAAGCATCCTTGGGGAGCTCATCCACGACCAGAGAAGAGAAACTAATCCCTACGGTTTCACCAGCATAATTGGCTAAAGCTTGATCGTAATAGCCTTTGCCTTTGCCGATGCGCCCCCCTTTTTGATCAAATCCCAAACCCGGAACCAAGAATCCGGAAATTTCTTTCACAGAAATTTCTCGGGCTCCCTCAGGCACTGGCTCGAGAATCCCAAAAGCCGCAGTTTCAAATCCGGCTTTGGGCTCAAAAAAGTGAAGCTTGCCATTCATCACTCGTGGATAAACCCACAGGATGTTTGGCACTTTTGGCAGAAGTTGGACGAGAGAAATTTCAGAATCGAGGGCCTGGTACAAACACCAGTCCCCGCTTTGGCTTTTCAGAAACTGACTCAAATGCTCGATGAGCTGATGAGTTTTTTCTTCTTTTTCTTCGAGCTGGGCAAAACGAGTTTTCAGCTCTTTCCGCCACTTGGCTTTTATGCCTCTTGATTCTATACGTTCAATCCCTGCCGGGTGATCTTAGAGTTCTCAAGGCTGTCAGAAAGTTTCAGAGTTTTTTCTTCTAAAATCTCCAGCTCTCGTTGAGCTTTTCTTTTCAGAAGAATCAGTTCTTCAGCAATATTCAGCGCCGCTAGGACGGCGGCACTTTGAAACGAACCCGATTTTGTCACTGTGAGCGCTTCTTTGACTTTGCGATCGACGTAATCGACCAGCTCTTGAACAGTGGCTTCGTCATGCAAGGATTTGAGCTTGTATGGCAAACCCGCAATTTGAAATTCGTAAGTTGTTTTATCTTTCAAATTCGACATGACTCTATATTGGTTGAGGTCATTTCATTAAATCTCTGAAATTCTTCAGCCTTTAAGCCTTAAATTCCAACATCACGCTCAACCAGTATAGAGCACAATAACCCTGAATCAAGTCAGATCCATGACTTAGGGCAATAAGCAGCTTTTCAGAATTATCGAATGCGCGTTTTGACTTTGTAAGCCCCAGTGGATTGGCAAACGGTCTCGGATTGTGCGTTTTTAGAGCAGTTTGGGCTGTTGCAAGTGATGGAGATCACCTGGTTGCCGTCTTTGTTCATTTCTTTGATCTCTTTTTTCCAATCATCGCATTCTTTTTTCCAAGAAGTGCGCGCCGTCTTGGTTAAAACTTCAGGTTCACCGGCGATTTCGGCGGATCCTTCAGTGATTCGCCATTCGTTCTCATTCACCTTTTCTTTCGAGATGGTGATGGTTGTATCAGCTTCCGTTGGAATGTCTTTGATGGCTGCTGTTTGTGCAAAGACAGATGATGCCATGAACATCATCAAAACGAATGTTTTCATAGTGGACCTCACAGAATGGATTCCACAAATTCTTTCGCAGAAAAAGGCCGGAGGTCACCAATTTTTTCGCCAACTCCAATAAAACGAATAGGGACCTTGAGCTCGTGTGCCAAGCCCACGGCCACTCCGCCTTTGGCGGTGCCGTCCATTTTAGTGAGAACCACGCCGGTCAGTTGCAGAGCTTGATTGAATTCTCGTGCTTGCACCAAAGCATTCTGGCCTGAGTTCGCATCCAGCACGATCAGGACTTCATGCGGCGCATCTGGAATCACTTTGGTGATCACTCGTTTCATTTTTTTCAGCTCTTCCATCAAATTGGCCTGAGTGTGTAGACGGCCTGCTGTATCAACAATGACCACATCGTAGCCCTTGGCTTTGGCATGTGAGACGGCATCAAAAGCAACAGCAGAGGGGTCGGTCACACCCGGGGGTGAGAAGATTTCGACTTGGGCTCTTTCGGTCCAAGTTTTCAACTGGCTGCCGGCCGCTGCTCGGAAAGTGTCCCCAGCTGCGACCAAAACTTTGCGGCCCGAGAAGGCCAAGTGCGCCGCGATTTTTCCAATCGAGGTGGTTTTGCCTGTGCCGTTGACTCCGACAATCATCCAAACCGAGGGATGAGAAGACAAATGCATGTAGGCCATGGTGTTTTCATCATGCGGTTCTTGGATATGGGCTTTTTCGAAAATTTCTTCGAATTCCGTGCGCAGAGCCGACTTGATGGCTTCGAGATTGTTTTTCTCACCCCGAGAAAGTTGCTCTTTCACTGCTCCCATCAGGCGATCGACTGTGAGCGGGCCTAGGTCACTGGTGTAGAGGACCTCTTCGATCTCCTCGAAATTTTTTTTTTGCAAATCACCGGTGAAAATCTCTTTGATCCGACCCAAGAGATTTTTTTCGGTCGGAGCCAGAGCCTGCCGCAAAGTGGTTGAAGGACGCAGCATCTCTTCTTCATCGAGAGATTCCTTGCGTGCCTCCACATCCATGGCCACTTGCGGACCGGATTCCTCGGCAGGAACTTCGGGGAGTCTTCGTTTTCTGAGACTGGCGACGAGAACGCCGACCATCACAAAAACCAAAAGACCAATCACAGTGATCATCACCAACATTGCATTAGAACTCTCGGCCGTCATCGGGTGCCTCCGGAATAGAATTTGGTTTTAACACTCGGGACTGGGAATTAGACAAGCAAGTTTCAAATCCCGGCTCGCCTTTTTTGATCATATTATTTTGAGCGTCAATACAAACCGTCTTTTGCGGAATCAGATTCGTCGTTTGCCGCTTTCCCGGCGTCGGCACATCCTGGAACTGATTCATGTCGATGTCCCCACGAGACGCCGGCACCTTCTGCTCCTGACCCTGTGAGTTCTCAGGAGCCGCCCAAGCCGTCATCGCCTGTGGAGTGCATTGAATCAGGAAAAGAAAAAGAACTTCAAATCGTTTGAACATTTGAGCTCCTTTCAGCCGGGCCAAAAAGGCCCTCCTCTCTGTGAAACCAAAGCTTGGCAGGAAAGGCAAGGTTTGGGTGAAGAAGCCAAAATTGCCGCGCATTGCTTGAAGCAAAAAAGGGATTGATTTCCGCGAGGGGCAAAGCCTTGCATTCTGAAGCACCGCCCATCTGAATTTCACTTGCCAGACGACCACGATGGTCGTCTGGAAGCCTTCACACGGACGGACCCACTCACGCTTACCCTCGTCACAGCTGTGCTCGAGACCCTAAGCCTCGCGCTGATTCCGATCCAAACTCACAGCTAGAATAATAATCAAACCCTTGAGCACCATCTGATAAAAACTAGAAACTCCAAGCAGATCCATCCCATTATTCAGCGTCGCCATCATCAACGCTCCAATCAAACTTCCAAGCACAGATCCAGATCCACCCTTGAGACTTACACCACCGATCACAACCGCAGCAATCGCATCGAGCTCATAGAGCTGACCCGCATTCGGATCCGCCCCATTCAATCGACCCGTCAGCAGAAAAGCCGCAAGCCCAGCATAAAGCCCCATCAAAGTGTAAACCGCGATTTTGACTTTCTGAATCGGCACACCCGCCCAGTAAGCGGCTTTTTCATTGGAGCCCAAAGCATAAATACCCCGGCCCAAAACTGTTTTATTCAGCAAGACCCAAGTCACCACCACAATCGCCAACAGAAAAAGAGCAAGATAAGGAAATCCGCGGTAAGTGAAAAAGCTATAGCTGAAAATCCCCAAAGCAATCAGTGGGAAAAGCGAATTCCAAAACTGAGATCTTTGCTGCCACAAATGGCGAAGGAAAAAAAGAAGAACAACTCCAAGCAGCACCCACGTAATGACTTCCGAAAAATACCCACTGGCCAGATTATTAAGCCCCTCACTCATTGGCGAGATGCTAGACCCGCCTGAGAAAATCAAAGCAAGGCCTCTGGCAATAACCATCATCCCCAGCGTGATCACAAATGGCGCAAGCCTCAGTGTCGAAATCAAAAGTCCATTGATCAACCCAAGCCCCGTCCCGGCCGCAAGAGCGATGAGAATGGAGACTTCCAGACTATGTCCCCACATCACTTGCGACAGGCCTACCAAAATTCCACAGAGCGCCACCACACTGCCAATCGAAAGATCAATCCCACCAGTCAAAATCACCATGGTCATACCAGCAGCCAGAATCCCGTTCAAAGTCGCTTGTCTGAGAAGATTCGTCAGGTTCCGTGGGGAGAGAAAATCGCCGCCAGTCCAAATGGTCAGCACCACGCCCAAAACAAAAAATCCGATCCAAGCGCCGTTTTGCCGCCAAAAATTTTTCATTTGCTCCCCTGCCCCAAGGCCCACTTCATGATGACCTCTTCGTGAAATTCAGATCGATTCAGTTCTTTTTGCAGTTTGCCGTGGCTCATCACCAAAATACGATCACTCATGGCCATCAACTCTGGCAAATCCGAGCTCACCAAAAGAATGGATTTCCCTTGAGCGACCCAAGCCTGCATCATTTGATAAATTTCAAATTTCGCGCCCACATCCACACCCCTGGTGGGCTCATCCAAAATCAGAACTTCCGGTGCATTTTGCAAAACCCGAGTAAAAATCACTTTCTGCTGATTGCCCCCACTGAGATCAGTGATTTTCTGAGCTTCCGAATGAAATCGGGTTTTCAGCGCTTTCAGATCCTTTTCCGTACGCTCAGCTTCAGCTTTTTCTTTCACCCAAGAAAAAAGAGATTTCTGCGAAAGCCTGAGGACCCCACAATTCTCTGTGAGCGATCGACTGGGCAGCAGACTCTGATGTTTCCGATCTTCCGGCACCAATCCCCATCCCTGCTGGTAAGAGCTTCGAAGGTGTTTCCAAGAAGGCATTTGCCCTTGATACTTGATCGCACCTGATGATTGGTAGAGCGAATCCCCCGCCAGAGCTTGCAGAATTTCACTGCGCCCAGCACCCAGAAGACCACCAAACCCAAGGATCTCACCTTTTTTGAGATGAAAACTCAGCGGACCCAATTTCAGGTTCGTGGATTTTTGATGAGCGACGAAATCTTTCACTTCCAGCACAGTTTCGTTTTTCACAGCACTTTGCTTTTCGGGAAACATATTCTCAAGACTGCGACCCACCATCTGCTGAATCAATTGCGCTTCCGTGATTTTGGAAATCTCGGAGCTTGCCACACTCTGACCGTCGCGAAGCACGCAGACCCGATCTGCAAGAGCGAAAATCTCTTCCATGCGGTGAGAAATATAAATCAGCCCACAGCCTTTGCTCTTGAGATCTTTGAGAATCGCAAACAGCTTTTGGCTTTCCCTATTTGTCAGTGAGGAGGTCGGCTCATCCAGTACCAGCACTTTTGAATTTCTCGAAAGTGCTTTGGCAATTTCCACCACTTGCTGTTGTCCCACACTGAGTGAAGACATTTTCTGCTGCGGAGAAAAATCCGCATCTAACTGCTTGAGCCAATGCTGGGCTTTTTCAAAAATTTCTTTCTGCTTCAGCCAGCCCTTTTTGGCAGGCCAGTGTCCCACGACCATGTTTTCAGCTACAGTGAGATCCGGAAAAGTCGAGAGCTCTTGATGAATGAGCGAAATCCCCGCCGCTTCTGAATCTTTGGGCGAAGCGAATTGAGCGCTTTGGCCGGAAACTTGGATTGTGCCTTTGAATTCTTTGTGCGGGTAAACGCCACTGAGAACTTTCATCAAAGTGGATTTCCCGGCACCGTTTTCACCCACCAAAGCCAGGATTTCCCCTGGCTTCAGATTCAGACTGACGTCTTTAAGGGCTTGAACAGGGCCGAAGGATTTCGATATTCCCTTCAGCTCAATCAATGAGGACAAATTATTTCCCCATCACCATTTCTTTGCTGTGAAATTGCGTTTTGAAAATCCGCTCTTCCAAATTGTCTTTGGTGATTCCATAAACGGGAGTGGAAATGCTCGCCACTTTAAAGGTACCGCTGGTCACAGTTTGAGTGGACTTTGGTGTTTTGCCTTGAGCCAAATCAAAGGCCACTCGAGCTGCCGTTTGTGCCAGAGGAGCAATTTCTTTGAGAACTTCAAATTGCTGGCGACCGGCCACAATGTCTTTGATCGCAGCTAAATCCGCATCGGCCCCAGCGACAAAAACCTTACCTGCAAGTCCCTGCTCACTGAGAGCTTGAACTGCTCCTCGAGCCATCCCCGAATTGTTGGCGATCACAGCCTGAATATTATTTTTAGTTTGAGTCAGAGCATTTTCAACAGTGGCCATCGCTAAGCTTGAGCTCCAACCTTCGTGGCTCTTTTTCGCCACCACTTTGATATTTGGATATTTGCTCAAAACACTTTCCACACCGCGAGTGATTTCGTTGGCAACCGAGTGTCCGGCTTGACCCAAAAGAAGAACGTAATTGCCCTTGCCACCAGTGGCTTTCACAGCCGCTTCCGCTTGAAGAACACCGACCTGGAAAGAATCCATGGTCACATAAAAATCAACCGGAGCATTTGAAATCATGCGGTCATAAGCCACCACAGGAACTTTGTCTTCGTGAGCTGCTTTCACCAAATTGGCCGCAGCTTCAGAATTCACCGGCTGAATAATCAAAGCCTTCACACCTTGAGAGAGAAGATTTTCAACTTTGGCGGATTGAGTCTGCGGATTGTTATCAGCAGAAACCACAATCGGCTCAAATCCCAATTTCTTGGCTTCTTCGATAAAGTATTTTTGATCTTTCTGGTAGCGCTCTTCTTGCAGAGTGGAAAGCACCAAACCGATTTTTACCGGTCCAGCTGCAACAGCGGCGAAAGCTGAGAAAAAAGAAATGAGTAACATCAAGGCTTTCATGGTTGTTCTCCTTTGTTTTCAATGAATTTGATTTTATCAAGAGTCAGTTTTCGGGCCCAATGAGCCGTCAGCACGGCCGAGTAATTCCAAGTCAAATCTGCCGCCGAATTCATAAAGCCCGTTTCTCGATTGATTTGTTCGGAAAGAGAACCATCAGGATAGCTGTGAAACTGAACTCGCTGAACGAATTGGTCTCCCCGCTTGAGCCAGCGCTGTGTTTTCTGACGATCCTGCCCGGCCCATCTCTCGGCCTGTTTGTAGCAGTATTCGGCCGCAGCCAGAGTTGTCAGAACCCAAGGATTTCCAGCATTGAAATGCGTGCCGCCATAGAGATCCTCTGGATAACGACCCAGAGCCGGTCCTAAATTTTCATAATGCGAATTGATGCGATAAAGGCTTGCGAAGCGGGAAACCATTCGTTCGAAAGTGCTTTGCACTTGTGAGTTTCCAACAGTGTAAAATGAATCCCATTCACCATGCAAAACACCCAACAAAACAGCTGCGTCCAGAGCTGAGTTTTTGTAATTCACTCCCTCTTTCCAACGAAGAGTGACATCAATCTGTTGAGTGTCGGGGTTCCAGTGTTTGCTAATTTCCTGTTCAAGCTCAGAAGCCTGCTCATAATACCAACGAGCCGCCGCTTCATCATGCAACCTCTGAGCAAGTCTGGCTCCCGCGAGCAGCGCTCTTCGCTGAACCATGCGAGTGTAGAAATGATCGCCTCGGACCTCTTCCCAGAGATCAAAACTGGATTCTCGCCAATGGTGAGACACATATTCAAGATCCGCTTTGATCACAGTCTGAGCCGGCAATCCTGAAGAGTACAGCCAAGCGTTCACAAACTGAGAATCACCTTGATCAAGAAGCATCTGTGCCCAGTCACTCAATACAGCGGCGCGAAGGGCTGGGCCGTCATTTTGTGGACGCCCCCAGGGCCCTTGAAAAACATGGCCATTCACTTCAAAAATCGGCTCGCCCAAGCCAGTGATCGAGGTGGTCAATTGATTTTGACGAGAGAAAAAAGTGAAGTCTTTGAGATGCTTTTCCCAAAGCGCTCTCTGTCCCTGATTGGGAGCTTGTTGCCAAAGCCGCAAGACCACATCCATCGTCAAAGCGGCGTCGCGCACCCAATGACGAAAGTAATTGGGATTTTCTTTTTGCGGCGAAGCGATCACCACTCCAGCCACAGTGCCTGCAGGTGAAATATTTTGATTGAGTTTGGATTGCGCCAGTTCCGCTTCTTTTTGCAACCAGTCCGCTGGTCTGAGTAAAGGCTCACGATAGATGCTTAAAACCGGATCGGCTTCCGAAGCCCAAGCGCCTGACGTCACAAAGAAAATGACAAAAAAACGAAAGAAAAATTTCATCCTAATGATGTGCCGGAGGGTGACAGTGAGAGGCAACAAAAATTGCTGAGAACCACAGAGCATCAACTCTAATGAAGCGCTTGAAATTTCAGCAATGCCGGAAATTGTTCCAAAATTCCTCAGTGATCCAGATTCCAAAGCGGATTGAGGGGCAATTGGTTCAGAATGGCGTCCGTGGAAACCAGAGCGTCCTCGCCCCGCAGATGATGCGCAGTCCAAGTGCCTCGGGCCGCCGAGGCCACCAAAAAAAAGCTGAGAAAAAATTCCACTGCCAGTTTTGTTTTGGAGGGAAGATTGTAGTTCTTTTCAAGCTTCAAACCATAAATCGCCAGCACCAGCCCCAGTGAGGAAAATCCCATGGCCAAAGTGACAATCCAAGCTTTGGTCTCACCGACAAGATGCCAGCCCTGATCCAAAATGAATTTCAAATCGGCATTGAAAAAATGCGAATCCAAACGCCTGTTGGTAACGGCCGTCCAAAAAAAATCCATCCAAGAAAAATCAAAAATAATCAGAATTCCCACCACAAAGTAGAGCTTCCAGAAAAAGAAGA
Source organism: Pseudobdellovibrionaceae bacterium (assembly GCA_041288045.1). Taxonomy (GTDB): domain Bacteria; phylum Bdellovibrionota; class Bdellovibrionia; order Bdellovibrionales; family Bdellovibrionaceae; genus 21-14-0-10-47-8. The sequence continues at coordinate 21,061 of JBGGMM010000209.1, forward strand.
GATATCGCGGTGGCATGATCAAACAGACGGCCCAAGTGAGAAGCACAATCGGAATCCAGAAAAATCCCATGATCAAAAGATCAAAACGAAAGCCAGCCCATAAAGCCGCAGGCAAATCGGGGTGAAAACCAATTTGATGATAAAAAAGTGCGACAAAAAGAAGCAAGCGAAGGCCCGTCATCCACAGCAGGATCAGAAGCGTGGGCTTTAAATGGGCTTTTAAAACCTGAAAAGCTTCTGATCCGCGGACGACCATCAAAGATCCTGGAGATTCACGCTCACGAGAGTGGAAACCCCTCGCTCTTGCATTGTCACTCCGTAGAGCTTCTTGGCCACATCCATGGTGTGCTTGTTGTGTGTCACAACGATGATCTGTGAACGCTTGGCCATTTCTTTGACCAAGTCATTGAATCGAGACACGTTGGCATCATCCAAAGGCGCATCCACCTCATCTAGCAAGCAGTAAGGAGAAGGCTTCACCAGGAAAATCGAAAACACGAGAGAAACGGCAGTCAGAGCTTTTTCTCCCCCGGAAAGCAGAGAAACGTTCTGCATTTTTTTACCCGGAGGCTTGGCAATGATATCAATCCCCATCTCTTGACGTTCCGGATCTTCAACCAATTCCAATCGAGCTTCGCCACCGCCAAAAAGCACTGGGAAAACCCGAGTGAATCGGTCATTGACCAGATCAAAGGTCTCTTTAAAGCGACGTGAGCAGATGCGATTGATTCGATCAATCACCCGCTTGAGTTGCTCCTTGGCCTCTGTCAGATCGGTCTGCTGCTGAGTGAGAAATTCATAGCGCTTGGCTGTTTCGTCGTACTCTTCAATGGCCGACAGATTGACTTCGCCGATTTTACCCAGCTTATCGCGCAGATCTTTGAGCTCAGCCTCGGAATTGGCGGCATCGCCTTCGCGGTGCAAGTGCTGCTCAAAAATATCAGGCAGATTCAGCATGTAGCGTTCGCGGATTTGATCAATGAGATACTGCTCTTTCATTTTGGCCTGCTCAAATTTGAGCTGAGCTTCATTCATTTTGTGCTGCCGCTCGTTGGCCGCTCGCTGGGCATTTTGCACTTGCGATTCGATTTCTCGGGCTTCTGCCGAAATCTGCTCGAATTGATCTTTTGAATGAGAAAGCAAAGTCTTGAGCTCTTCGACATCATGAACCAAGCGTTCAAATTCGATTTTCTGTTCTTCCAGCTTCAATTGCGATTCACTCATCACCGAAGAGTTCTTTTCAGATTCTTCGCTCATTCGAGAAAGCTGCAAATTCAACTCATCAACAGATTTTCTGACCATTTCCAGTTGACGAAGAACGCCCTGGTACTCTTGGGTTTTGGAAGCAGATCGGACTTGCAGATCGGTGACTTCGGCCTGCATTCCATCAAAGCCCATGCGAGTGCTGGTCAGCTCCGACTGCAGTTCTTCGACTTGAGATTCGACAGCGACTTTTTTCTCGCGGGTTTCCGTGAGATTTGCTGAAAGCTCATCCATTTTCTCTTCAAGAGTTCGGAGCTGCTCAGAAATTCGCGAAAGTTCTTTTTCTTGTCTTTCAGAAGCGTAAACGGCGTTTTGCAGTTCGGTTTCGGCTCTTTCCAAATCTTTGCGAAGCTCAGTCACTTTGATTTCTTGTTCGATTTTGCGCTTTTGCGCGCCTTCAAAATCAGTGACCACATTGGCGAGTTGCTCGTCCAATTTCTTCAATGCCGCTTGTGAAAGAGCGAGTTTCCCAGCCCATTCGGCTTTCTTTTCTGAAAGCTCCTTGATTTCACGGCGACGCTTAAGAACTCCACTTTCGGCACCATCCGAAGCTCCACCCGTGAGAACTCCGTCGGCAGTGAGAGCATCCCCGTCTGTGGTGACAAATGTCCAGCCCTCAAACTGTGGTCGCAAACGAAGAGCTGTGCGGATTGAATCCACCACGGCCACGCCATCCAAAAGATAGCTGACGGAATTTTGAAATTGATCCGAAGCTTGCACCACATCTTTCAAAAGCGCTTTCACCCCTTCGCCAGAAGGCGCGCTGCCATTGGTGCGCATTCCGCGCTCCACATCAGAAGCTCCGGAGGCAAAGAAAGAGCTTCGGCCAGAATTATTCTCTTTCAGATAATCCACGGCTTGCAAAGCCCGATCCGAATCCTGGGTCAAAAGCATTTGCAATCGGGAGCCGAGGGCGGCTTCCATGGCGATTTCGTATTCCGATGGGACTTCGACAACTTCGGCCACAGGCTGAAAGCTGACAGAGCCATCGGCATGGATTTCGGTCTGCTTGGCTTTTTGCCAGAGCATGACATTTTTCACGCCCTCTTCAAAACCTTCGAAATTGCTCTGAAGGTTTTCTAATCCATAAAGTCTGGAAGTGACCTCGTTCAATTGATCTTTGAACTCTTCCACTTCGTTTCGCTTGGTGGCGATTTGTTCTTGCAAGATTTTTTTATTGGCTTCGAAAGATTCGACGTCGCTGGCCAGATCCAGTTGCATTTGGCGCTCTTTATCCAGTTCGACAGTGACTTTCTTTCGGCGCTCTTCAAATTGGATCTGCTTTTCTTTCAGCTCATGCACAACCAAGCGCTCATTTTCTTCGCGGCCCCGCACATCCTCAATCTGCGAATGCAAGGATTGAACTTTAGCGTCGATGGAAGATTCTGACTGCCCTAAAGCAAACAGCTCACGACGCTTGGTTGTGAGATCTTCATCCACCACTTGGATGCGGGATTGAGATTCTTGGAATGATTCATTTTTAGTTGAAAAATCCTTAGTGAGGGATTCAGATTCGGACTTCAGGCTTTCCGCTTGGCTGTCCAACTGGGTGAGATCCCTGACCAAAAGTTCACGCCGGGCCTGCTGCTCCTGCAGCAAAGTTCCAGTCATGACTTCGTTTCTTCGAGCTTGTTCGATTTCAAACTTGAGCTCTTGGATTTCCATTTCTTTTTTCTGCACAGTCAGCTGCTTTTCTGAGTGCTTCGCTTGAGTCTCTTCGACTTTTTTCTCTTGCTCGAGAATGGAGAGCTTGAGGGCTTCAAGGTTGGATTGCAGCTGGGAAAGGTTGGATCCGCCTTCTACTTCCATATTTTGCGCTTCTTGAAAAATTCTTTGCGCTTCGTCGGCCCCTTCTTTGAGGTCTTTGAATTGATTGGAAGTCATCCAAAGGTCCAAGCTTTCAATTTGATTTTTCAAATTGCGGTAGCGCTCAGCTCTTTGCGCTTGTCTTTGCAGAGAATCGATCTGTCGTTTCAATTCACCGATGATGTCTTGCAAGCGCACTAGGTTTTGCTCTGTGGCCTGCAGCTTTCTTTGCGATTCTTTTTTTCTCGCTTTGAATTTGGTGATTCCGGCCGCTTCTTCGATCAGACCTTTTCGATCTTCTGGCTTGGCAGTGATGATTTTACCGATCATCCCTTGTTGGATGATGGAAAATCCTTTGGCTCCAGCCCCCGTGTCCATAAAAATTTCTTGGATGTCTTTCAGACGAGCCGGCTCTTTGTTGATTGCGTATTCGGATTCGCCGTTTCGATGCAGGCGACGAGTGACCATGACTTCGGAAAATTTCAGATATTTTGCAGGGAAAGGTCCACCGTCATTTTCAAGAGTCAAAGAGACTTCGGCCATTCCCATGGGTGCGTATCCATCGGCTCCGGCGAAAATCACATCGGTCATGGTGCTGGCGCGCAGATCCTTTGGAGACATATCCCCCATGACCCAGACAAGAGCATCCACGATATTGGATTTTCCGCAGCCATTGGGACCCACAATCCCCGTAATGCCGGCGTCAAATTGAATGACCGTTCGATCCTTGAACGACTTAAAACCAATGAGTTCGATCTTTTTGATTCTCAAAGCGTTGCTCCAAAGCTCATGAAGACGACTGCAGGCATCCCGCCGGCGTCTTCTTTCAAATTTTATGTTTCGTTTTTATCAAATTTTACGCTGACTCGGTCCATGAGCTCACTCCCCAGACAATTCCTTTGTCCAGTCCCCAGGACTTAAATTTGACTGGGCATTGCTTGGCAAGTCAACTCTCGAATTTCTCGAATGGGATTGAAAATTGAGAATCAATGAGAATGCGCGTCAAATGACAGATTTTTCTGCTCACTTCGAAAGCAAAAGTTTTGAGCCTAAGGTCGTTTCAGCAAAATACATCTGATGCCTGGATGAATGTTTTTATATTCCAAAAGTCGTTCTTGAAGAAAAGCGGGAGCTTCGACATTTCGAATCATGCGAAAGCCGATCTTTTCATAAAGATTCTGAAGATAGGCATCAGACAAACAAAAAACGGAGCGAATGCGGTTTTGATTGAGGTGCTTTTCAAATTCGAGCAAAAGCTGTTTGCCGATCCCTTTTCGCTGGTGCTTTTCATCCACCACCAGACTGCGCAGAAGGGACGCTCCGCTTTCCACGCAGAAGCGGACAGCGCCCAGAATTTCTTGATCTTCTGTGGCCACGAAAAAAAGGTCACTCTTTCGAGCCTGATGACCTTTGCGATTGCGCTCGTAGAAAGGATCGACGAGCGGTTTTGCTTCCAGGCCGGAAAGAATTCGAATCTCCATGCCGAGGCCTCTTAGTGCTGAGTCTTTCGCGATTGGATGGCTGCTCGCGCCGCCGCCAATCGAGCAATGGGCACTCGGTATGGAGAACAGCTCACATAATCCAGCCCAACGGAATGAAAGAACTCGATGGACTCAGGATCGCCGCCATGCTCTCCGCAAATCCCCACTTTCAAATTGGGTTTGGTGCGACGGCCAAGATCCGTTCCCATTTTCACCAAGACACCCACACCGCCTCGATCAATGCTGACAAAGGGATCTTTTGGCAGAATGCCTTGAGAGACATAGCTGCCCAAAAAACGACCTGAATCATCCCGTGAAAGACCCAAAGTTGTCTGAGTCAAATCGTTGGTTCCAAAACTAAAGAAATCCGCATGCTCGGCAATCGCATCCGCAGTCACCGAAGCTCTTGGCAGCTCAATCATGGTGCCTACCAAGTATTCAAATTTCACGGATTTTTCTTTTTGCACTTTTTCAACTGTGGCAATGGCCAACTGTCTGAGAGTTTCGAGCTCTTTGTCCATTCCAACCAGCGGGATCATGATTTCGGGAATCAGCTTTTCACCGCTCTTCACCACATCGGCCGCAGCTTCAGCAATGGCTCTCACTTGCATTTCATAAATTTCAGGGAAAGTGATCGCCAAACGACAGCCGCGATGACCGAGCATGGGATTGAACTCATGCAAGCCGCGAACTTTGTTTCGCAATTTCTCAGGGTCATGGTTGATTCGCTTAGAGAGTTCGATGATTTCTTCTTCGGTGTGAGGCACGAATTCATGCAGGGGCGGATCCAAAAGACGAATGGTCACTGGATAGCCCTTCATGATTCGAAACAGAGCTGAAAAATCAGCTCTTTGCATCGGCAGAAGTTTTGAAAGCGCTTTTTCACGCTCTTCTTTGTTTTCAGCCAAAATCATTTCACGAACGGAGTCGATTCGGTCCGCACCAAAGAACATATGTTCCGTGCGGCAAAGCCCGATGCCTTCAGCTCCGAAGTTTTTCGCCGTTTCGGCGTCTTTTGGTGTGTCGGCATTGGTTCGGATTTTCAGTTTTCGAAATTGATCGGCCATTTTCATGATGCGCTCAAAAGTATCGTCCAAAACCGGTTCGACGGTTTTGATTTCACCCAGGAAAACTTCGCCCGTGCTGCCGTCCAAAGTGAGAACATCGCCTTTCTTTAAGACATAACCCTTCACTTTCAGAGTTTCCGTTCGGTAATCGACATCGATTTCTCCACAGCCCGCCACGCAGCATTTGCCCATGCCGCGTGCGACAACGGCCGCGTGCGAAGTCATCCCACCGCGAGTGGTGAGAATGCCTTGGGCTGCGACCATTCCGGCAATGTCTTCTGGTGATGTTTCAACTCGGACCAAAATGACTTTTTTGCCTTTTTCTCTCCATTCGACAGCTTCTTCAGCAGTGAAAACGATCTGTCCGTGCACTCCGCCGGGGCTGGCTGGAAGGCCCTTGGCGAGCAAAGTTTTTTCTGCATTTGGATCTAGAGTGGGATGCAAGAGCTGATCAAGGCTGGCGGGATCGATTCGCATCAGAGCTTCTTCTTGGCTGATCAATTTTTCATCGATCATGTCGGAAGCGATGGCCAAAGCGGCCCGCGCTGTGCGTTTGCCGTTTCTTGTTTGCAGCATCCACAAATGATTTTTTTCAATTGTGAATTCAATATCCTGCATGTCGCGGTAATGTTTTTCGAGCTTTTGATAGATTTCGCAAAGTTGATTGTAAGCTTCCGGCATGGCTTCTTCGAGAGATCGAAGACCTGTGCCTTGAGCTGCCAATTTGGTGATGGGCTGCGGAGTTCGAATCCCCGCCACCACGTCTTCACCTTGAGCATTGATCAGAAATTCACCGTAAAATTTCTTTTCCCCTGTGGAGGGATCACGAGTGAAGGCCACACCGGTGGCGGAATCTTCACCCATATTTCCAAACACCATGGATTGCACATTCACCGCTGTTCCCCAAGATGCTGGGATGTCGTGCAATTCGCGATAAGTGATGGCTCGAGCTGTGTTCCAAGAGCGGAAAACGGCAGAGATCGCTCCCCAGAGCTGCTCCCAAGGATCTGTTGGAAACATTTGACCTGTGCTTTGACGAACCAACTCTTTGAATTTTTTCACCAAAAGCTTGAGATCATCGACCGTCATATCGGTGTCGAGCTTATAACCTTTTTCATCTTTCATGTCCTCAAGAGTGACTTCGAGCATGGAAGAGTTCATCCCCATCACCACATCCGAGTACATTTGAATGAAGCGGCGGTAAGAATCCCAAGCGAATCTTGGATTGTTTGAGGATTTCGCCAAGCCCTCAACAGTTTGATCATTGAGTCCCAGATTTAAAATCGTGTCCATCATTCCAGGCATGGAGGCGCGAGCTCCCGAGCGCACAGAAAAAAGCAGAGGATTGGCCACATCGCCAAATTTTTTGCCGATTTTACCCTCGACTCGTTTCATTGCCGCTTCGACTGCTGGCCGAACCCATTCAGGCAGTTGGCTGCCGCTTTCATAATAGTGCGTGCAAACTTCGGTTGAGATCGTGAATCCCGGAGGCACTGGCAATCCCAAAGCGGTCATTTCGGCCAGATTGGCGCCTTTTCCACCAAGGGTGTTTTTCATTCCGGCATTGCCTTCGGCTTCGCCAGCGGCGAAGAAATAAACAAACTGATTGGGAACCTGAGTTTTCGTTCCCTTGTTTGCTTGTGTGCTCGTTTGCATTTTTCAAGTCTCCTTCAAGTGAAATGCGCAAGTGAAATGCGAATCTTAATAAACTTAGAATTTTTTTAAACCGTTGCGAATGTAATCATTGACCTGAGTCAGGGCCACTCGGTCCTGCTTCATGGTCTCGCGGTGACGAATGGTCACAGCTTGATCATTGAGAGTGTCAAAATCCACTGTCAGGCAGAACGGAGTTCCGATTTCGTCCTGGCGGCGGTAGCGCTTACCAATCGAGCCGCTTTCGTCGTACTGGACTTCGAAATCTTCGGCGATTTGATCGCGCAATTTTTCCGCCACAGATTGCAGTTCTGGTTTTTTTGAAAGCGGCAAGACTGCGGCTTTGATCGGTGCGATTTCTGGATGCAGCCCCAGAACGACGCGGACATCTTCTTGGCCTTTTTCGTCAGTGAGGACTTCTTCACGGTAAGAATCCACCATGAAGGCCAAAAACAGCCGGTCACAGCCCACTGCCGTTTCGATGACAAAGGGAATGTATTTTTCCTTGCTCGCTTCATCGAAATATTCCAGAGATTTTCCGGAAAATTTGGTGTGCTGAGTGAGATCGAAATTGGAACGGTTGTGAATTCCTTCAAGCTCGCTCCAGCCCATGGGAAAGAGATACTGAATATCGAAAGCCGCTTTGGCATAGTGAGCAAGCTCTGTCGGACCGTGCGGGTGAAAGCGCAGATTTTCCATTTGAAATCCGTAGCGCTTGTAAAAGCCCCAGCGGGTTTCCTTCCAAGTTTCAAACCACTGCTCATCGCTGCCGGGTTTGACGAAATACTGCATTTCCATCTGTTCAAATTCACGAGTGCGGAAAATAAAATTTCCAGGCGTGATTTCGTTGCGGAAGGATTTTCCGATAGCTGCAATCCCGAACGGAATTTTGTAGCGGCTGGAAGCTTGGCAGTTCAGGAAATTCACATAGTGTCCCTGCGCGGTTTCCGGTCGCAAATAGACGACGGAGCCGGAGTCTTCAACTGGACCCATGTGGGTTTTGAACATCAAATTGAAATTTCTCGGCTCTGAGAGATTTTTTGAGCCGCAGTTGGGGCATTTTTTTTCATTGATGTAGGATTCGGTGTTGTCGGCGCGAAAGCGAGTTTTACACTCTTTGCAATCCACCAATGGATCGGAAAAACCATCGACATGGCCAGAAGCTTTCCACACCGTTGGGTGCATCAGAATGGCGGCATCCAAACCCACCATATCCGCTCGTCGGGTCATGGCATTCCACCAGGCTTTTTTCACATTGAGCTTCATCAGAGATCCCAAGGGTCCATAATCCCAGCAGCTTCCCAGACCCCCGTAAATTTCTGAGCTTTGAAACACAAAGCCTCGGCGTTTGCTGAGGGAAACCAAGGTGGCTAAATCCTGAAGCTTTCGAACCTTTGGTGCGGTCGACATGTTTGGCCTTTCGTTGAAAAAGAGCCCCTCACAGGGATCTTTGCTTGCTGAGCGGTGGTGATTGCCCCTAAAATACTCTCATATCAAGAGGTTAGAATGAAGGTTCGACGTCTCGCTTTATGTATTTTCTTTTTTGCTCTGCCCACTTTCGGGCAAACTCCGGCCAAAGTGAAATCCGATGAGGATCAAATCCGCGAGCTGATGATCACCATGTCTCGGCAACTCGGGGTGACATGCACCACTTGCCACAACACCGAAAACTTTCGCTCCGATCAAAAAATCGAGTTCAAAGTGGCCAAAGAGCATATGAAAATCACTCAGCTTTTAATTGACGGCGGAATGGATGGAAAAAAGGGGCCCAAGGCGACTTGCTACATGTGTCATCGAGGCCAGCTAAAACCCGCTTATCAGGAGCCGGCTTCTCAGCTAAAAAAGTAATCCTCAGAATTTAAGATTTTTTCTGAGTGCGCTGAATGGCGAAAAAAGCAGCATCGATAAACTCTCGATCTTCGCCTTTCTTGGCGATGGCAGCTTGGTAGTACTTTTGAACCATCTCAAAACTGGCCCCGGCTGGGAGCCCCAGCACTTCGTAAGCATCAAAATTATGCCCATTGTACATGAACAGCACATTGAGGCTTTTTTCGTTTTGCTCATCGAATATCTCGGGATCTTGAAATTGCGCGGTTTGATTTGTCGTTTTCACCGGAGTTTTGCCAAAACGAGAGTCTTTTTTAAGATTCAATTTTGAAGGCGCGACAAAGCCTTTCTTTCCGACTATAAAGATCAGCACGAGAAAAAGACCCAGGCCGACGTTGACCCAGAAAAAAGCTTGGCTAGACATCCTGTTTCCATTATTTGATTTTCTCACAAAGGATTCAAGCACTATGGCGTTCACTCCCCCCAATCCCTTCGATCAGCAAAAAGCGATTCCAAACGTGAAGCATATTTTGGCCATTTCTTCGGGGAAAGGCGGTGTCGGAAAGTCCACAGTGGCCACCAACCTGGCCTTGGCCCTTTCGAAATCCGCCAAAGTCGGACTTCTGGACGCCGATATTTACGGACCCAGCATCCCGCGCATGATGGGAGCCATGAACCAAAAACCCGAAATCTCTGCCGACCAAAAGCTTCAACCTCTCACCCGCTTCGGAATGAAGCTGATGAGCATCGGTTTTATCATCGAAGAAAGTTCGGCGGTGGTCTGGCGGGGCCCGATGCTTTTCAAAGCCATGGATCAGTTTTTAAGAGATGTGCAGTGGGGAGAACTTGATTACTTACTGGTGGATTTGCCTCCAGGCACTGGCGATATTCAACTTTCGTTGGCGCAAAAAGTTCCAGTCAGTGGCGCGGTTATTGTCAGCACTCCACAAAACATTGCGCTGATTGATGCTAAAAAGGCCATCGATATGTGGGGGCGTGTAGCTGTGCCGATTCTGGGTGTGGTTGAAAATATGTCTTACATGCTGGCACCCGGATCTGGCGAAAAAATCCAGCTCTTTCCAAAAGGCGAAATGGATCAGTACTTGGATTCAAAGAAAATTTCTAAATTGGGCGAAGTGCCCTTCAATCCGCATGTGAGTCTAGCTGGTGAAGCTGGGATTCCGATTGTCGAGGGATCGCCGAATTCTGATGAAGCGAAGGCTTTCTTTGCGGTGGCGGAGAAAATTCGCGCGACTTTGCCTTTGTAGGCGCGGGGTTTGGGGCTTCGTCTGATCGTGAACGTCCGTGTCCGTCTTTTCTGGAAATTCGGCCATCCGCCGACAGTCATCGTCCAGCTTCGCCTCCGCGGCTCCAGGCCTCACCCCTTCGGGGCTCGCCTGCGGCGAGTTTCCAGAAAACCTTAAATGGAAATACAAACACAAATGCAGCAGAGCTGTTCATGAGATTTTGTCGCTCACTTGAGTGTTAAGTTATAATGCTACACTCATGTCAGTAGTTGAACGAAACCATTGGCAGCGGCGTTCAGAAAACGCTGCGGCATTTTACTTTCTGTTCCCATCCATTTGAACTGCCGATCACGATGATCGGCAGTCCGGGGGTTCGGGGCAGGCCTGCCCCGATTGCATGGATGCAGAAAGTTCATGACCACCCCCAAACTTCAAAGCCCCCACTCAAATTTGCCGCTAAGAGATATGTTATTTTCCAAAGTCCCGCCTCAGTTCAAACTCAAACGATTTGATCTCGACCTCAGACGATCTCAGCCAAAGCCCATGTCATTGCTAAAAAAAATCGAAACAACAGGAACTCTGTCTTTTTTGGTGTTAGGGTGGACGCAATTATCGCTAGTTTCCGAGACTGTGTTCATTCTGTTCATGCCCTCCGAAGTAGCACTCAAGTCCTGAGGAGGTTCTATGAGTAAAAAGTTATATGTTGGCAATCTTCCCTATTCCGCAACTGATCAAGCGTTGATCACTGCATTCTCTGAATGTGGAGCAGTTGAATCTGCGAAAGTTGTGATTGACCGTGATTCAGGTCGCAGCAAAGGTTTTGCTTTTGTTGAAATGGGCTCTGAAGCCGATGCAGCCAAAGTGATTGAAAAATACCACGAAGCTGACTGGGATGGACGCGCTATGAACGTAGCTATCGCCAAACCAATGGCACCTCGAGAAAACCGCACCGGTGGTGGTGGCGGATTCAATCGCGGCGCTCGCGGCGGCTGGTAGTCTTTCATTTCGGAAAATTTTAGAAAAATTTTTGGGCTGCTCTGATGAGCGGCCCTTTTTTTATGACTTCGGCAATTCAATGCTAAAAACGGAGCCTTTGCCCGGTTGTGACTGGGCCGTAACTCGCCCTTTGTGAAGCTCAACAACTCTTTGCACCGTCGCTAAGCCAAGGCCCGCCCCCTGGTATTCATTTTTTCTCAGTTGCTTGTGAGGCTGAAAAATAATTTCCTTCTCTTTCGGATCAAAGCCAATCCCGTTATCTTGAAATTGGATCACCCATTTTTCATCGTCTGATTTGCAAAGAATTTTAACTTCGGGCTGGACTCTTTGATTGAATTTAAGGCCATTGGCAATCAAATTTTGAAAGGCCTGAATAAGAAGAGTTGCATCGCCTCGAATGGTCGGCAATTTTTCATGCTGAACCACGGCTGATCGCTCCTTCATGGTTGCTTGAACATTTTGAATGGCAATATCGGCGATTTCTGAAAGATGGACCTGAGTGAATTGAGGTTTGTGTCCGCGCAGGCGAGCATACTCGAGCAATCGATCAATCAACGCCAACATTCTTCGAGACTGATTGGCAACGACCTCAAAGAGCTCATCCGCTTGCGGGTCCTTGGACACAAACTCTTCTTGTAAAAGTTCAATATAACCTGTCATTGTGGCCAGCGGTGATTTCAAATCATGGGCGGCAATAGCTGCAAAGTGTTCCAAATCACGATTGGATTTTTCCGACTCTCTCAGAGCCAATTCCACTTGCGCCCGCTGGAAGTTGGAATATTCATTCGCTGCCAGGGAAAGAACATTGTCAATGGAGTCGTTGATGATACTTATTTCAGTAAAACTGATCTGCCCCCGGCTATCGAGCGCCGCTAAAATCGCTCGGCGCAAAAGACTAAACTGCTTGATGAGATCAGGCAGTGAAAAATTTTGCAAGATGGCGTGATGAAGACCTACCTTCTGCCCCAATCGATTTCCCTCGGAGGTTGAATGAAGAGGGCTTTGGGGATCAAGAACATCAATCAACTGATCGAGCCAGTTGGAAATGTGCTTTCTCACGGCCAGCCGATCGCTCTTGGTACCCTCTTTGATTTCTTCACGAACCGAAACTTCCCAAGTCTCAAGAATTTCATGTTTTAAAAACAGAAGCGAGCGACTGGAATCAGGTGAGCTCTTCTCTTTAAGGTGGTCGGACTGAGGCTCCATAGAACTAAGACTTTACTCCGATTGCGCCTTCGACAACACAGAAAACAGAAATATGCTTTCTCAAATAGACGGAATGCATCCCTCATTGATCTCAATTGAGATCACCGACAAATGACATAGCTACAAGCTGGTCGCCTTCACCCACTCTTGCCTTTGCTCCACTGTCGTCGGCAGGAGCTTCCCCTCATCCAAACCTTCGCGGATCCAGCCGATATTTTTTTTCACAACAGCTTTTTTCTTTGTGGCGCTGATTTCGGCTTCGACGCTGCCTTCGAGTACGCAGAGGACTTCTTTTTCTTTTGAAGCTGCGAGCACGAATTCGGTGCCTCGCACCCCGGCGACGATCGATGGAATTTTGTATCGGTACTTTTTTGCTTCTGGTGGGTCGACTTGCAGACGCAGGGTTCCGTTTTGTAAGAACAGAGTCGCTGGATGCGGAACTCCGTCTTTGTAGGGGGACTCTTCGATTTTCACTGTGGAGTTTTCGCCGATCACCATAACTGAATGCTGCTCCACCAGCTTCAGCTTGGTGCCGGGACCGGTGATCACTGTGTCGCCAAAAGCTAAAAATTGGCCGACTTTGAGAGGATTTTTTTCATCCAGAACATTGATCCATTGAGCATTTGGTTTTGTCATGACTATCACGGTCCACGCATTTGCGGAGAGCGCGAAAATCTGCATCAGAATGAAGAGATGGAATTTCATTTGTGAAGCCTCCCTTAAGATTCTCAGATTGAGACAATAAACTGACCAAGACTCTGGCAAATTTTGAGAACTTTCGGTGGGCCATTTGGCTCTCGATCTTGGTCTTGTTACAATAAAATAAATGGAGGTTGGAATGCACGTGATTTTCGATCCAAAGCCCAAGTGACGACCCGTCACTAGGATGGCTACCGCAAAGAAGCATTCACTTAAAACCAAAAAGAAAACTTAAAAACTGATGAAGGAGGTTCCCGCAGAAATTTAGATAGGATTTTCATCCTTCCTTTGCTCAAGGCAAACTTGTGGAAACGCGAGGGCGCAAAGCTAGAGGGGCTAACAGGTCGAGACTCATGACCTCATGCCAGCCAGACTGCCAGAGGACGAACAAACGGAAGGAAAAAATATGAAAAAGGTTTCATTCCCCTGAGCCCGCTTTGATAATCAAGGTTGATTGCAAAGCGGGTTTCTTAGTTTCTAGCCGCTTTTCTGGCCCAGACTAGACCCCGCAAATTCAAAGTATTCTCCAATAAAATCCGATGTCTAACCTATGATGCGGAAACGTTTTTCGGATCGCAAATTAGTCATAGGGACGCTGGTGCTTCTAATTATTGAAGTCACTTGGCTCCTCATGCATTTGCAGATGATCCCGAATCCCTTTCGCACAGCGACTCCACGAATGGAGCAACAACCCGCCGGCTATGTGGTCAAATCCCAACATGAACTGCGAAAACGCGGGCTGAATTCTTTGGTGTGGGAAAATTCAGAGAGCAACGACACTCTTTATTATTTTGATTCGGTTCTTACTTTGTCACAATCTTCAGCTACACTGTATTTGCATGAGCAGACCGAAGTGCATTTGTCTGAAAACACTTTGGTCACCATCGAGCCACAAACAATGGCCCAGGATTCGCAAATCCGCTTGAAATTCACTCGCGGTGATTTGCGCGCCAGAAACCCCTACGCTAGCACCAAAATCGAATCCAAAGAGTGGAGCTTAAGCCTGAACCAAGGCTCCGAAGTTTCATTAAGACAAACAGGCAGCGATGATTTCGAAGTGGAAGTGCTCAAGGGAAATCTGGAATTTCAGAAAGACAGCAAAACTTCGGCTTTAGCCGAGAGCCAGGTTTTAAAAATTGAAGACAACAAAATCTCTGAAACTTTGAAAATCGAAAAGGATCTCAAATTTCAAGGCCCTGATTATCAAAGAATTTACTCTTTCCAAGATGAAGCTAAAATCCCTCTCACTTGGAAGGGACAGGCTGAGAAAATTCAAATCGTCCCTCTGGGTGAAGAGAAGGTCGTGAAAACTCTCGAGCCCGGCCAAAGCGCCGAAAATCTGGATCTGCGCCCCGGAAAATACACTTTGCGACTTTTAAAAGATGGCAAAGTTTCAGAAGCCAAAGAAATCGAAGTCTGGAAAGCCCCCACCCTGCATCTTTTGGCCCCTTTTCCGCGCGACCGAGTTCGCACTCAGGAAAACATCTCTTTCATTTGGTCTTATATGCCAGAAGCTCGTGAGTACAAATTTGTGATCACCGACAACCGCACGGGCCAGATCGTTGAAAAACGAGTCAAGGACAATGCCATTGATTTCAATTTCCTCGATGAAGCCGATGTGCAGTGGAAAGTCATTGGCATCGATGCCGACGGCTTTGAAATCCCCTCCCCCTACGCCAATCAGATTTTCCCACGCCATGAAATTTTCTCGGCCCCTAAGCTTCTCGATCCCAAGCTTCGGGCTCCGGCATCCAAGAAAAAGCCCAAGCCGGATTCGTCAAACCTGAGACCACGAAGCTCGCTTTTCACTTGGATCCTCCACAACTTGATTTCTAGCGCCGAAGCCCAGAGCAAGAAAAATTCTGCCGATTACGAAGCTGTCTTTGCTTGGGAACCTGTCTCTGGCGCCGATATTTACACAATCGAAATTTCAGATTCAGCGGATTTTCGCTCTCCAAAACTTTCCAAGCAGGTGAAGCGGACCGAATTTATTTGGTCGGGATTCAGTTTGGGTACTTATTACTGGCGAGTGGCTGCCGGATCTTCGAAAGGTCGAATGGGACTTTTCTCTGAACCTGCAAAAGTACAATTGGAAAAATTGCCGGAAACAGCTTCCAACAATGACGGCGTCTTGATCAGAAAAAAACCTGAACTTGAAAAAAAGCGGGATCCGGTTGTGACTAAAACTGAAGTGATCTTCAACAACGCTCCGGCCACCCAATTTGATGAAAAACGGTTTGAAGAAAAAACCGTCTTAGCCACCGATGATCAAAGGCAGCTCAAGGACACCTACTTGCTGTCATGGACCCCGGTTTGGACAGGATGGACCCTCAATGGTGAGAATGAATTAAAAGCCAAACTGAATGGCTCCACTCAAGGCGCCGCCCACTTTCAAACCGAGCAGCTTCTCTCTCAAGAGCGCAGCTATTTCGTCGATGTCTTCTATGCGCAGTACAAATGGCAGGCCACGGACGAATTGACCTATCCCTTCCAGGAAGATCAATCCTACACGGACTTCAAAACCCAGATTCTCTTTGGTGACAACCGAAGCTCCCTTTTGCGAGGGGGAGTTCTGCAAACTCTCCCCTACATTGAAAGATCTGACCTTGAAAAAGTCGAAATCAAAACGGCCCTTGCCATCGGCCCTTCTGTCTACGTCACTGGAGCCAATTCAGAACGAGCGAAAAGCGGGCATTCCCTGGCGGTGGTGGCCGGCTCTCAAGTCTTTGGCCTTTCAACCCAACACCATTGGCGCTTTCTGTTCTACAAAGGAGATTCGACATCGCTCTCCATTGGTGTCAGGGCCCAAGGGGATTTGGTTTTTCATGACCGAAGCTTTTCCGGCGGCTGGTCCGGAGGCCTGAGTCTTGGATTTGAACACTGATGAAAATCACTCGACCGAAATCCGCTTGAGAGTTTCTTGAATGGCCCTCTCTGTGGATTTCAAAAGCTCGGAATTCCCTTTTTTCTCGCGAAGAACCCAAGCGGATTGGAAACACTTCAGAGCTTGGTCATAATTTTGCTGATCAAAATGAAGCTTCCCCAAATGCTGATGATAGAAATCTTCAAACTGCATCCAGATCGAAGCCTCTTGTTGAGAAAATTTTTGAAATCGAATCAAAGCTTCGTTGTAATTCCCCATCAAACGATAGGTATCGGCCAAGCGGAGTTCAAGCGCTGCCAAGAGTCCCCCTTTTGGCGAGGACTGCCGAGCTTTCTCGAAATGTTCGATGGCCTTTTCCCAAAGACCTAAAATTTTAAACCAATTGCCAATTTCGCCAAGGACCTTGGCGATTTCCGAGGGAACAATTGTATGCAGAAGATGAATTTGCAGAGCCGCAATATGCTCATGAACCTCGTCGGGGCTCTCGGCTTGCTCTCTTAAGTTGGAATCAAAAAAAGTTTTTGGCTTCATCGTCATAAGAATTTGTTTGCTCTATCTTAACAAATTCAGTTGACTAGCCCAACAAAAACTTAATCTTTCCGTTTCAGTTTGAGACACAAATAGGCTTTAATTTGCGTCTCAAAATGAAAGCTAGCAAAAGCGGAAAGCATAGAAGAGCCAAGCCACTGCCAGCTCCACCACCCGAGGCATTGAGATGACCACAGCCAGAGCTTTTGAAATCAAAGTCTTTGCGCTCCCCTGAGGTGTAATCAAAGCTCAGGGAATCCACTGTCGTTGGAGAAGTGGCATTGGTGTTGGTCAATGTGATCCGAAAGCGCAAGTAGCGCTTGTTGTTCAAAGATGAGATATTGCCTTCACTGACCCATCCTGTGTCGTCGGAAACAAAGCCATCATTTGAACCGGCAGCTTCCAGCAGAATATCACTCGCCAAACCATTTTGCGAAAGGCTCACGCCAGTAAAACTGGGCAAAGTGCTGAAAGTGTCAAATGAACTTGAGGTCACCGTTTGTGCTGAAGTTGAATACTCGAGACTGCCCTCAAAGAAAGCGGCCTCGGCCGATGGGAAAATGGTCCCCGTGGCATTTCCTGGATCACTGTCAAAAACACTGCTCACTGTCCAAGTCCGCCCGGCCCATGCCGATCCTCCGTCACCACCTGTGGTTGCATTTCCTCGAGTGCCACTGAATGCTCGGATTTGGTAATCTGACGGATGCATCATGGACAAAGTCCCAGCCACCCAAGTTTGTACCGAACCACCTGCACCGGACCCACCGGCACCGCCGGCAGAAGGTGAAGCACCGCCATTTCCGCCGTTGGCGAGAATCAACCCTGTTGTGCCTAAATCCAAATCTTCTCCGACATGCAAAACGACCAGTCCACCGCCGCCGCCGCCGCCACCACCTGCTTCAGTGTCACAGCCGCTTCCACCGCCACCACCGGCGGATCCCAAGAGTTCAGTGAATGCGGGATCCGAATGATTGGCGCCGCGAGCTCCGCCTGTTGCCATTGTTCCATTGCTACTATTGGTGTGAGAAAAAACAAAGGCAGTCCAACTGCCGCCGCCGCCACCACCACCGCCTGTGCCAGTCACTCCAGTGACAACTCCAGGAGCGCCTCCACCGATCAATCCCGAAGTGGAAACGCCGATTTGTCCATCACCAGTGCCAGCACCTGTGTAGCGGGATCCACCATTGCCACCTCGTGCCCCGCCACAGCGACCCTCGCCGCCAGCTCCGGCAGTGGCCGTGGCCCCCGTTCCGGTGGAGCTTGTGCCGTTTTTTCCGCTGCATTCAATCGTCCCTAAAAGGATCATATCACCCTGGACATAAATGATCAGCGGATTGGAGCCGACAGGTTCAATTGTCCAGCCAGCAGGCAAAGTAAAAGTCGTGAATTTAAAAATCGGATAGGTTGTTGTGTCTAAATAAATGGTCTGCGTGCCAGAGTCCACCGAAGTGGCAAATCGCGACCAAGTGCTCGAGTTGAATTCGCCGTGGGAGCCATCCCCAATTTCCAAGCTTGAACTCTGGTTGGCACCATCATTCCAATCTTTGACAATCAGACTGGGAGTGATCAAGCCTCGAGCCTGATTCCAATTGGCAGTCGCTGAAGAAAAATAAGCTCTCGAAGAAAAATTTTCGCTGATTTGGCCGGCAAGAGCCAAAGATGAAAAACTCAAACCGGCAATCAGCAAAAAAATGTTACGAAGCCTCATTGCCGCTTTTCTTTCTTCGCTCTTCAGCTGCAAACAGAACTTGAAAAACTTTTTCCCTGAGGGTTTCCCCTCGAAAGGGCTTGACGATATAAGAATCCACATGGTGCTGCTTGGCGCTTGAAATTTTCTGTCGTTCCTGCGATTGCTGCGAAGTCACCATGATAAAGGGAGTATCGGCTCGGTGTTTATGAGCTCGGACAGCACGCAGGAAAGTCAACCCGTCAGTCCTCGGCATTTCCCAATCTGAAATGATCAAATCCAGTCTCTGAATCTGATCGACCACGAAGCGAAAAGCTTCAGTTCCATCATTGGCTTCGAGAAAATGCTTAAAACCAAAAGACATCAAATGCTCAATGATGATTTTTCGGACCACGTCATCATCGTCAACGACGAGAATGATCATTCTTTCAAGCTTCATCATGTTTTCCATGATTCCCCTCCTGCCGTGTGGGCAGGCGCAGTCGCACCAACGCCCCACCTTGCGGATGATTTTCGATCACAAACTCGCCTCCGTGCTCAATTTCGATAATCTCTTTGCAAATCGCCAAACCCAACCCAGATCCTTGTGAACCCTTGGTTGTAAACAGAGCCTCCGTCACACGTGGCAAAATCTCTGTTGGGATGCCAGGGCCATGATCGCGAATGCTGATTTCAATGGTGTCCTGATCCAGCTTACCAACCGAGAGATCCAATTGACCACCCTGAGGCATGGCGTGAGTGGCGTTGATAAAAACATTCATAAAGACTTGAACGAGAGAGTGACGATTGGCCTCGAGCAGAATCTGTTCCCACTTTTCTTTCTGCACTTGGATTCTGCATTTTTTAAATTGATAGCCCATCAGATCCAAAGCTTCTTCCAAAGGCTGAAGAATTTGAACGAGTTTATGCTCGGAACCCGTCACTCCCCCTTGCGCCAATTTCTTGAATCGTCCCAAAACACTGCTGGCTGTATCCGAAGCCTTGAGAATGGTTTCCAGTGCTTCTTTCATTCGTTGAGGCTCGTTTTTTAAAACGGCTAATTCTGCATGACCGACAATTTGCATGAGCAAATTGCCAAACTCATGAGCAACACTTCGCCCAACGGCCGCAACCGTGTTGGCTCTTTCGTTTTGCAAAAGCATTCTTTGCGCATCGGCCAGTTGCTCTTCATGCCACTCTTTCATTCTCTGCAAATTCCAAAGTGAAGTGATGTTTCTGGCTTTTTGAATGATTTCACCATCGGTGAAGGGTTTATTGATATAGTCCCAGCGATCGGATTTGTCCTCGCCCAAATACTCGTTGATCGAATCCACACTGCGATCTTGATAGGCTGTTACAAATACTGCGAACAAATTGGAATCCAGGCTCTGCAATTGTTTGACGAGCTCAATCCCATCAATATCGGCTCCCATCAACACATCGAAAAATCCCATCGCAAATGGCCGCCCCTCAGCCAGCGACTCCTTCACCGCATCGAGAGCTGCCTGGGGATCATGGACCACAGTGAGTTCATAATCCGTCGGCGATTTGGAATTGGGCATTGCCGTCGGCGCCGAGGCTGGAGCCGGGGCGCTTCGACTGGATCTGCGGAAAGGAACGACATTTGAAACTTCCGGAGACAAAAGTGCTCGAATTCCTTCGGCGATTGCCGGCTCGTCATCGACAATCAGAATGCGGCGATTGAAAACCGGTGCCGTTTTTGATTTAACAGTTTGTTGCGAATCGGGCTTGAGATTCTTAGCAGCTTCGCTCACGCAGCAGCCCCCTTGTTGTTTGCAATTGCAATTGGCAGATGAATTTTGAAAACTGTTTTTTGCAGTGGCTCAGAAGAGACAAATTCAATATCCCCGCCATAGCCTCTGACAAATCGACGGCTGATTCCGAGCCCAAGGCCAGTGCCCTCGTCCGGGGATTTGGTGGTGAATTGGCTTTCAAACAAGCGGTTTTGGTTCTCCGGAGAAACTCCGACGCCTGAGTCTTCAATGTAAATATGCAGCTGGCCCTTCACAAGTGCTGTCACCAAACGCAGACTTCCCTTTTTCCCGGACTGAATTTCAGCTTCATGAAGAGCTTGCAGAGAATTTCGCATCATATTGGTGATCGCTTGCACGAATTCGTCACGGTCCACCATCACAGTGTCTTTTTCGGAATGAAATTCCTGCAGAATTTTGTAATCTCGCTGCTGAAAGAGATCGGCCATGATATGACAGCAGTCTTTTAAAATCTCGTGTGCGGAGTGGGCTCGTTTGTCAGAGCGGATATTGGAAAGCTTTCTCATTCCATTGATGATCTTATTGATCCGAGCTCCTTCTTTGATCAAAAACTGAGTGTCCAAATGCAAAGCTGAAAACTGAGTCTGCATCTGGGCTTCAAGGCCATGAATATTTTCAAGATCCTCTTTCCATAAATTCATTTCTGGATTCACCGTCGAGGGCTTTTTCCAATTCTCAACCAGCAAGTCAAATCCGCCATGAGAAAAATCTTTTTCCCAGGCATGAGAAATATCAGTTAGAACCTGCAGTTGCGGAGTCATTTCGGATTTGATCTTTCTCTCCATGATTCCAACCCGAGTCAGCAAGCTGGTGAGAGGATTCAAAACTTCATGGGCCGCGCGACCGGCAATCTCCCCAGCCGAAGCCAGACGAGTGGTTCGGATCAAAGCCTCTTGCGCTTCTTTGACTTTGTGGTTTTGCTCTTCCAATTGCTGAGTGCGCTCTTTGACTTTTTGATCCAAATCGCGATTGATTTCTTCAAGCTGATCCCTGGATTGCTTGAGATCGACGATCATTTGGTTGAAGCTTGAAGCCAAAACCGCCGTTTCGTCTTTGGTAGAAATCGGGATCTGAGTCGTCAAATCCCCTTGTGAAACCAAACTCATGCGCTCAACCAATTGCGCCAAGGGCTCTGTGAGTGAGCGCGACAGAAGAACCGCAGCCAAGAATGCGGCTGTGATAATCATCAAAGAAAAGATCAAAGACCTTTCCACCAGCTGGCTCACCACGAAAAAAGCATCTGCTTCAGAGGCCTGCGCTAAGACCACGGCCTTTCCACCTTTGGTTTTTGAAAAAGCTCCCAGGACTTTTTCCCCTTGCGATTCAAAATTGATCACTTGGGTTTTAGTCTTGGCGTCCATGGCAGCCAGAAAAAGAGGGTTTGAAATGATCAGGCTTTTTTCTTTCAGAGTTTTCGCGTCCGGATGGGCGAGGATCTCGCCTTCACGGTTGGCAATTGTGATTTCGCTGAGCTTCACCAAAGAAAGAGCTTTTAAAATCCGGTCGATTTTCACATAGCCAACGACAGCCATTTGATCAATGGCGACACCTTGGCCGTCTTCAACCACCACACTTCGGCCAAAGCCAATCAGCGGCGGTCCCTCTTGGGTTGTGGCATTCCAGATGGCATCGCCGTTTTTAAGGATATTCGAGAAAGGAACTGGCCGTTCCTGGCTGATGTCTTTTTCAAAGTACTCGCTCTTGAGACCATAGGTTTCGCGAAAATTTTTGCTCTCGTATTTCCGAATGATCTCGGCTCCATTTTTCTTATAAAGAGAAACAAAGACGACGTCTGAATCATTGGCAAATAGGTCACCGATCCAGCGCGCCTGAGGACCCGAAGAAAGAACCGCAAAGAGTTTGAATTTATCGGAAATCCCCTCAAACTGGGTGTCGAGCTCAGAGGCCAGATTGGACACTTGGCTTTTGTTCAAATCAAAAACCAATTCTTCTTTGTCAGACTTAAAAACTTTCACAGCAATCAGAAGATAAATGCCCACACAAGCTGCGAGCAACAGACTCATGACCACGAGAAACTTATAACGAATTGAGAATCCTACCTTCATTGATAACCTCACGCCAAACGTGTTTGACACGTCCACCTCTTGTCTTCGACAAAAGCTGGAAAAGACTTAACAAATTGGTAAGGTCTGGGTGGGCTTTTCGCTAAGTCATTAGCGAGGCGTTCTCAGGGCACGTTCATCACTCACAGCCGTTTGTCCACCTGAAGAAACCGAAATCCCTTTAAAGGCATAAAGAGTATTGGCCAAAAGTCCAGTCACTGTCACCGTGTGATTCTTGACTCGATTTGGATCCAGAGTCGTCCTGAAAACGACTCCTGTCCCCACATTGCGAACTTCGACCTGAGAATCCGAATCGACATTGGTCTGCCAATTCAAAGTGACCGAAGTGCGAGTCACACCTGTCGTCTGAAAGCCAGTGATTGAGAGCGTTTCTTCCGCTGGCACGCAGGGGTTTGAAGCTTGCTCTGGGAAATAATAATTTTCATTCTCAAGCACTTTCCAATTTCTTGAAAGCAGCTCATAAAAAGGTGACTTCGCCGCAGTCGGAACCACTGTTGAATTGAAGAAGAGCGAGTTGCCAGATTGACCACACCGAGGGTCATTCACAGGAAGATCCGGATCGGTGCCATCAGGCAATGGTCTCCACATCACGACTAATGAAATGTGATAACGAGGTCCTTGATAATAATCCAAAGTGAAGGGCAGCTTCGTGTCCCTTTGCATGTTCACAGTCTGCAGAGGACAAGCCATGCGAGTCGAATGCTCGCCATCATTACTGATAATGGTGGTCTCACCGCCACTGCCATTCGAAACTCGCATCACAGCCCCATCATCAGAGAGAATGGCGATCTGATAAAGACCGGGATTTTCATTGGCTGCCAACTGCAATTGACCGGAAAAACGCAGAGCAAAGTATTCGTACATGGGCTCGTTGCGATGATTGAGAATCACATCCCCAGTTTCGGTCATAAAGCCCAAATCAAAAGCTCGCGTCGGTACAAAAAGCCTGTCGAAATAAAGAGTGCTCTCGACAATATTTCCAATTGTAAAATAGTCGGCCACTCTCTGGATAGAAGGCTGACCATTGCGCGGTGGCATCGTATCATCCAACCACACCATATTCGCAATCACTCCCCGATCCCGAGCTGCCGGAGAATTGGAATTAAAAGGATCACAAATCGTTCTTTCGGGACTCGTTAAAGGAGGGAGAGGTTGACCTGGTGTTGGCTCATTCACAACAGTTGTGCCAGATTCAGATCCCTGACTTGTCTCATTTGGACATGCTGTCAGAAGCTGTGTCAGAGCGAGAAGCAGCACAACTATAAAAATCCCCAGACAGCGTTTTTGGGCTAACTGACTCGATTTTAAAACTGTTAATGCTTTCATAAACCACCAACCATCAGCTAAAAATATCAACAATTCCACCTTACATTTTACTCTCCTTAAAAAAAGAAGGTGCGAAATACCTCAAACTGTCCCAAAAGCGATGAAGTTTTGAGCCGAACCGGGACCATTCCCAAAGCGAGATAATCATTCCAAGATTCGCCCCGGAATGAGATGAAAAACAGAAAAAACTAAAGTTGACGACCAGAACAATAACCACCGCTTTGCTGTATTTGCCTTTGTATTGTAGGTTTTCTGGAAACTCGCCGCAGGCGAGCCCCAAAGGGGTGAGGCCTGGATGGCCGAATTTCCAGAAAAGACGGACATGGACGTTCACGATCAGACAAAGACGCGAGCTTCGCACACCTCGTCTCAAGCACAGCGGTGCCGATGATAAACGTGAGTGTGTCCGTCCATGCGAAGGCTTCCAGACGACCATCGTGGTCGTCTGGCAAGTGATTTAGGACATCAAATTTGAAGTTTTATTTTTTTATGATGCGGATCTGCACTCTGATTACCGTCTGCTTTTAGACAGACGATAACTGGAGTGCTGATTTTTGGTGAATCATTTGGCGCCAGCGGATCTGATCAATAGCTGGCGTTGGCTGAGGGGATCATCAGCTTGCTGCCGACGAAGAGTTTTCCGCCTTTGGGGAGTTTGTTCCCTTCTTTCAAAGCGGTGAGTGGGATCTGATATTTTTCGGCGATTTGTGTGAGGTTCTCTCCCCGCTTAACGACGTGAACTCGTGGACGGGGTGATTTCTTTTGAGCGACTTCGTTGTTCTGTGGAGATAACTGCAGCCGAGTTTTATCTTGGCGACTGTCGCGCTTGGTTTGTGGCATTGGCTCTGGGATCACGAGTTTGGATCCGACTTTTAAAACCGTGCGCTTCGACATGTTGTTTACTTGGCGGATCGCTTTGATAGTCACTCCATAGCGCTTGGCGATTGTCGTGAGATTTTCACCTGGGCGGACCACGTGAGAGGCTTCCGACTGCGGATCGCGACGGCTGGAAGTGCGATCTTCAAAAGTGGAAGATGAATCCGCATCTTTATCAGCAATGACTTTGTCTGGTGCTTTGGCTCCTGATGGATCAGCCGGCAGACCTTCATCCTTCGGAACTCGCAATTTCATTCCAGCTTTCAAGATAGAACCGCGGGACATTTTGTTCATGCGACGAAGCTCTTCGATGCTGGAGTTGTAATCATCAGCGATCTCAGTCAAAGTGTCGCCCGGCTGAACCACATAGAAGACACCTTTTTTGGTGACGATCTCAGGAGTGATTGTGGCCTTTTCAACGTCTTCTTTTTTATCTACTTTTTCAACTTTGGCTACGACTGTTGCCTTCGCTGGTTGAGACTTTTTAGCATAAGTGCGATCAGGAACCTGAAGTCGCTGTCCAATTCGAAGCTTTCGTCCCTTTTTCAGATCATTGGTGTCGCGAAGCCAAGCCACAGTGGTTCGGTAGCGCCGAGCAATTGTGTAAAGACTATCACCTGAGCGGACTTTGTAGATTTCGGTTTCACCGGCATCAGCAACAAATTCAACTTTTTCAACAGCAGCTGCTTGAGCGGCCACGAGACCTTTTTCGGTTTGCCCCAGCGGAACTCGCAATTCAAGCTGCGAACCTTTGAGCGGCGCAATTTCGCCTTTGAATTTGGGATTGAGCTGTTTCAAATCATCGTACTCGAGTCCCATTTGCGCTGCCATCACTTGCAAGTTGACGGGTCTTGAAACTTTGATGTGTTCAAATTCAATCGGCGTCAGGTAATCCAAATTGGTGAAACCATATTTTTCCGGTTCATTGCCGATCAGCTTCGCTGCGATGAATTTTGGAATGTAATTGATGGTTTCTTTGGGAAAGCGTCGCTTCCGAGCCAGCTCCCAGAAATCCCGCGTGTAGTGATTCATCACTTCGCGCTTCACTCGGTTTTCGCCGACATTGTAAGAGGCCATGGCCAGATACCAACTGCCAAACACACTGTAAAGGCCTTTGAAATATTCAGCTGCGGCTTGAGTGGAAAGAACCGGATCGCGCCGCTCATCGATCAAGGGATTGACCTCAAGTCCGTAGCGTCGACCAGTGCCTTTGATAAATTGCCAGTAACCGACAGCGGCTGCATGGCTGGTCGCCTTTGAACTAAAACCAGATTCAATCAGAGCAATGTAAACCAAATCTTCTGGCAAACCATTTTCACGCAGGATTTTTTTCATCAGCTTCATATAGCGAGTGCTGCGAGAAAGATAGCGCTCCATGTGCGGACGGCCCTTACCTTGAAAGTAGGCGATCCACTTTTCAACCATGGGATTGATCTCAGTTGGAATTTGCTCCAGCTCTTCAACCACCACTTTGGGACCTTCCGGATCCGTCACCCGAAAGGAATCGGGCTCGGTGAGCTTGACCTGAGGAGCATCAGATCCCGCACTTTCTGATTGCGAAGATTTGTGAGCACAGGCTGAAAAGAAAACGGCCAAAAGCGCCGCCATCACGACTTTGAAGAGGGATTTTTGAGAGATCATCATCTTTTCAGCCTACCGAAAAGGCCCTCCCCTCGCAAATCTTGTTTCCTGAAATTCATTAGGGTTGCAAAACTAGATTGGACCAAAGGACGGAGCCAAATTGCACACGACGTTGATCCGGCTCTTTGGCCTCCGCTTTCTCTGCCAATTGGTAAAGAAGAGCGTTGCGCAAAATCGCCTTGACGTAAAAACTGGTCTCATTCCAAGGCACTTCGTCAAACCACATTTCATCCCAAGGATCCGAGGAGGACTTTTTCGTTTGCTCTGAGACTTCACTTCGAGCTTCAACAAAAATTCGCATTCGAGTCGGACCAGCATTATAAGCTGCCAAGCCCAAAGGAACATTGCCGCCAAATTGTCGAATCATCTTGGCGATATAATAAGTCCCCATCTGGATATTGTTTTCTGGCACATAAACATCATCGGGAATGACCAAACTCTTCAAATTCAGCTCAGAAGAAATTTCTTGCGCTGTCGGACCGATGATCTGCATCAGGCCATAAGCATTGGAAGTGCTAATGGCCCGAGGTCCGAAAGCACTTTCTTGACGAATCAAACTTCGAACCAAAATTGGGCTGAGCTTCTGCCGGGCCGCCTGCTCTTGAATGACGTCTTTGTACACTTGCGGAAAGGAGAGATTCACGACATCCAAAGCTCGAAGCTCAGGATTTAAGTCCCCGGCTTCATTGACCAAGCGAATGACAGGCGGAAAAAGCTGCAGTCGATTGAATTTTTTGGCAAGTAACACTTTGATTTTTGGATCTGTCGGAACCGGAATTTCTGTGAGCTCAAGAAGAGCTTCTGCAATCCAACCATTTTGAGCCAAGAGCTCGGCTCGAGAAAGAGCTTTTTTCTGGGTTGAGCTGAGTGTGAAATTTCCCTTGAGATCGTTTCCAGCCTTCAATGGAGTGGGCCATTCCATCAGACCCGAAGTTCTTTCCATGCGAAGCCGCAGTCCATAGTAGGACATGGGATATTTACTGAGTATTTCATCCACTTCAGAAAGAGCTCTGGTATTGCTCGTGGCCTGAAAACTGCGAGCCAGCCAGTAACGAGCATTGAGCTCATAGCGATCTGAATTTTTGGATTGCAGCAATTTTTCAAAGCTGGCAATTGCACTGGAGGCCTGTCCCAATCGCAAATGCACAAGCCCCAGACGAAAATTAACTTCGCCCGCATCTTCCCCGCCGGCAAACTGTTCCAAATATTTTTCAAAATGCTTTTTGGCTTTTTTATATTCTCCTGAAAACTGCGCACAGCGACCAGCCATGTAAAGTAGCGAAGCTCCGGTTGAGCTTCCCGAGAGAGTTTCCAAAGATTTTTCGGCAATTTTCAAGCAACCAAAGAAATCTCCGCGTCGATGCATCTGCCGGGTCCATTCGACCTGTCGAAGTGAATCGCTTTTTTCAATGAGGTCCAAAGCGCGATCAAGCAATGACTTGGCCTTTGAATCTTTGTTCTGATCCAAAATCCCAAAATAGATCTCCATGACTTTGTCTTGCGCCCAACGCGCCCGCCGACCGCCGGGGTATTGACGAAGATAATCAATGCAATCATCCAGCAATGTGACCAGGTCATTTGATTTCGTCGAATTTTGAAATCGTTCAGCAAAGTTGCCCTCGACTTCAGGGCCTGCATCCGATTTGACTCTCTCTTCTTCTTTCTCTTTCTTCTCATTCAAAGCAAACAGCAAGGAGTTTAATTTTTCGCGAGTGGATCTGGTTTCTTGCTCGGCCAAGCTTTGCTCATAAAAAAACTGAGCAGCTTTGGCCTGCGCCTTGGCTTGAGAAATTTCACCTGCAGCTGAAAGCACTTTGGCTTTTTGAGCTTTATCCAGGTGATCCCTTTGCTCAAGCAAGGTTTCGATTTGCTTCCAGGCTGATTCCGACTTGGTTTTCAAAAGCAGTTCCAAAAGAGTGAGCCGTGACCGGATGGATTCAGACCACAGGCTGTTGCTCCAGGGCCCAGCAATCAGAAGATCCGTTGAAGAATCCAAAGCTTTCAAAGCGCTTTGCAGAGGGTCGGCCTGGCTTTTATCCAAAGACAGCTCTCGGGCACAGCGAAGCCAAGAGATCATCACCCAGCCTTTGATGCTGGCGAATTTGCTGCTGTTGGCCTTTCCCTGATTGGCGCATTCGGCCCACTTCTTTTCAGTCTCGGCCTTTTTTTGTGCTTGCAACTTGCTGGATTTGGCAGCGCTGGGAGCCTTCGCCAGTGAGTGCCAATCCAGCTTTTCTTCCGTGACCTGAGCAGATGAGATTTGCGTCAAAAAACCAAGTGCCAAAGCCAAGGGGGCGATTCTCTTCATAGCAACTCCAAAAGGTTTTATTCTGAAATAAATGCTTCCCACATGCAAGTCTCGAAGACTAAGTTCAGGCGATGAAAAAAGTGAGCCTCATTGTTCCTCTGCGAAATGAGTCCCCGCTTTTGCAACGGGGCCTGCAAGATCTGGAAAGTTTCATTCAAAAATTTCCTTTGCAATGGGAGCTGATTTTAGTCATTGACCCCAGCCAAGATGACACGCTCGAAAAAGCCCGCCAGTTGAAGTCAGAAAAAATAAATCTGCAAGTGCTTGAAAATGCAAAGCAACTGGGGCGAGGACCCAGCGTCAAAAAGGGTCTCCAGGCAGCTCAAGGTGATTTTGCCATGGTGTTTCCATTGGATTTCACGATTCCATTGGCGGATCTCTTTCAGTTCCTGCAGGAATTGGTGCTCCACCCAGAAATTGATTTGGCTGTGGGAAATCGCCACACGTCGCGAAAAAAACGCGAAGCGCCCCGGCGCAGTCCTTGGCATTGGACATTGGAAAATATTCTGGCGGAAAAATTGCGAGCCCTTCCTCAGCAAGATCCCATCTGTCCTTACTTGGTCTTTCAAAAAAAAGCTTTGGATCAACTGCTGCCAGAACTGCAATTAAAAGCTTGGTTTTACACTCCAGAAATTCTGCAGAAAGCGCGTGAAAAAAATCTGCGCATCAGTGAAGTTCCCGTTCTTTCCAGAGACCATAGAAAAAGTCAGATCCCTCTTTTTAAGGAATATCTTCGCTGGTTTTATTCTCAGCCAGTTTAAGTGCTTTCAAAAGAGTCTTCTCAAGCGCTTCGGCGTTTTTCTTCAGTTCACTTTTTTCCTTCAGTCGGCCGACCACAGCTTCAGGCGCAAAACTTAAAACTTGGCAGAAATCCACCAAATTTGACAATTCTGATCCCAGCTCCCGACGGAGACTGGGCGGAGCTTGATCCAAAAGTTTGCTGAGCTCTTGCGATGCTCCACCTAATCCTGAAACCTGACCGAGAATATGATAAATGGAATTGGTCATTTCAGTTCCGGCCTCACGCCATTTTCCCTGATCAATCAAAGCATGGATTTTTTTGGATCGCTTTTGCAATTCTTGCTTGAGATCTCTTTGCTTCTGACCCCAACCAAATTCACGGCGAGCTTTCCAGGCGAGAACTGCAAAAATAAACAGATAAACCGCTCCCCACAGCATCCCTTGCACTTGTTGATCCATCATCGAAGAGTCCCGATCCCAAGAAGCCAAAATATCGGGAAGCTCTTTTTTCTTTTCTGCCGTCGGAGCCGCAGACCCAGCCGGGTTCAAAGCAGAACCGGGTTGTGACGGAGCCGCGTTCCCATTAGGATTGGCAATGATTTTTAAAGGCAAAGCTTCTGTGGTCTTGGTGACGTATTTTTTTTGAGCTGGATCAAAAAGACTAAAATTCAGCGGCGGAATCGTCAATTCTCCTTCTTGTCGGGGAATGAGAAGCACTTCAAACTCTTTGTAGCTTCGGCCGTTTTTAAAAAATTTGGCATCTGATTTGGTGTCATAAATTTCAAGCCCCGCCGGCAATTCCAAATGCGGAAGCTCAATCAATTTGGCGTTTCCACTGCCTTCAAAGCGAACTCGCAAAGAGAAAGGTTGATTGACTGGAAACTGATTGCCTTCGATCAAAGCTCGGACATCAAACTGACCAACAGCGCCTGAAAAACTGTTGGGTTTCCCATCCACTGGCAAAGGTTTCACGTTCACTTTGATTCGCTCGCTGGATTTTTGATAAGAGTAAGGCTTGCCGAACCCAAAAGCTCCAAAGGGATTGGTGGGAAGCTGCACTTGAGCTTTTATTTTGTATTCATCAATCACTGCCACACCAGGCTTGATTGGAAAAAGCGCGTGACTGGCAAGAAGGGCACGTCGGTAAGGAATGCCATTGATCACTTCTTGTGTGAAATTCAAAGCTGGTACTTCTTCGATGATTTCTTTCCAAAATCCTTTGAGGTCCGGAAATTTCAATCGATCCAAAGACATCAGATTTCCTCGAGTGTAAATGTACCAACTCACAAGAATCTGCTCACCTTCATAGACATCTGTTTTATCCACTTCGGCCTGAATGAAAAAAGCTTCATTGGGATTTTTCGGCAAATTGCGGGCTGCTGGCGGCGTCAGACCCCGCCGTTGCAAAAGCTGATTGAACATCTCTTCGGCTTCATCAATATCTTCCATGTTCGGAAGCCCCGGAGGTGTCTGAGTCGCCCCACTGCCTTGACCGGACACTCGGATTGCAATTGGCTTGGTATTGTAAGCTTTGCCATCCACGACCACTTCAAATCCTGGGATCGTGATCGTGCCCTGCCTTTGTGGTGTCAGCATGTAATTGAAATCCTGGCGTCTCACAGTTTCAAACTGCATCCCACCCTGACCTTGAACGAGCTTGCTGGAAGAGCTGCTCGAGGTCCAATTGTTCACCAAGGAAAAACCACTCAGCGAAGGGATTCTCGGCTCAGACACTTCGACGGCTTCCGAAGATTGCACAGAGACGGAAAGGGTCAGAGTGTCCCCCAAGCCCATTTCATTTCGGTCCACAGTTGCTTGCACATTGACATTGGCCAGGGTCGCTTGGCAGACAAAAGAAAGAATGAATAAAAAAGCCCATTTCATTTTTGACCTCACCAGTCTTTGTCTCGAGGTTGCTCTTTGACTTCTTTTTTATTGAATTCAGAGCGAATTTTTTGCTCTTGCTGTTTGATTTCACCTAAAATTTTATTCACATCGCCTTGAGAGAGCTGATCGCTTTTAAATTGGCGCGGCTGAGGTTTGTTTTTTTGAAACTCTTTGGGCTTGTCCTGCTGATTTTGGTCTTTTTTCTCGTCTTGTTTTTTTTGATCTTCAGGCTCTTTGCCTTCGCCTTGACCTTTGCCGCCGTTCGGATCTTTTTGGTCTTTCTGATCGCCCTCGCCCTTGCCTTTGCCTTGTTGATCCTGAATCAAAAGTTCAATGTTCACTTTCGTCTCTTCCGAGTCAGGATCAATATTCAGTGCTTCTTGATAATGAGAAAGCGCTTCGTCGACTTTTTTCTCTTTTTGCGCCAGAGCTCCTAAATTGAAGTGAGCGGCAAATTTGGAAGCTTCGTCAGAAGCGATTTCGAGAGCTGCCTGATAAGAAGCCTTGGCCTTGTCCATTTGCCCCAGCACTTCAAAGGTCAGACCTAAATTGAGGTGCAAACGGGGTTCAAAGGGATCCTTCGAAAGAGCTGACAGAAATTTTTCCTGTGCCGCTGAGGGATTGGTTTTTTTCAAATCCTCAATCCCTTGCCGGTTTGTCCAATAGGTCA
>JBGGMM010000210.1:0-3175 GCA_041288045.1 Pseudobdellovibrionaceae bacterium
CGCCTATGCTGTCGTGGATCTGTTTCGCGGACCTCGATCCCAAAAAGTTGGAAAACGCCTCAAACTGCTTCGCGCTCCCTTAAATCCAGATCAGTTCGCAGTTTTAGTGCCCGAAGGGGAAGTCACTCATTTGCTTGAGACGCCAGGTCCTTTTTGGGCAGCCATTCAAAATCCACTGCAGAGGAAATCTGCCGAAATTTCGTCTCGCTCTAAAAAATCTCGAATTGAATATTTTCAGGGGAACTAAAATGAAAAAAATATTTTTAACTCTCTTTTGCATTCAAATAATCTCTTCGGCCAAAGCCGAAATGGCGGTTCAGCGAACCCTGGATAGCTCTTATAGAGATTACGCCAATTACCTCGAGAGTTCTGGACGTACGAGTTTCGTTGCGGCTTACATCCAACTGTCCAGTGTCACGGAATTGGAAACTCCACTTCTCGAAAAATGCCTTGAAGAAGTTTATCTTGGAGCTCCTTCGCAGATCACTTGTCTTTCGGCTGTAAAATCTTTGACAGCTAAGCCTTTAAACAAACCTCGTCGCGAAGTTCTTTACTCGTTTTTGGTCAAGCTTGAGAAAAGTCGATCCCAACACCAGACTCTCTATCGTGATCTTCGCTTAGGCCTCTTGCGAACACACTTTCATTTGGCGAAAACTTTCGACGTTCCAGTTCCTGCCAAAGAGGAAGATCAGGCTCGTGTCGCAGCTCTTGAAATGAAAGCTTGGAAAAAAGCAGTTCAAAAACGATTTCCATTGGAGGAAATTGCCCTTTTGATCAATGGTAAGAAGGTCGCCAAACTGGAATCCTGGACAGCACCACAGGGGATTTACCAATGGTCATTGATCACCAACACTCATGAACCAATCACACGAATTGGCTCCTTTTCTCAGTTCGCAGCCGAATCCTTGAAGGATCTCAAGCCGTTGGCTCCTGGAAATTGTCAGAGCCTCCTTGATCTCGAAGCTCAAAAATTTGGCTTGCTGCAACTTGAGATCTATTCCAACAAAAAATGCGTGGCTCGGTTCGGAATGAATTCGACAGTGGGATCGTCAGAGCATCTGGGAAAATCCAGCCAAATGGTCAAAATGGAAAAATCCAGTTCACGTCATTGGATCTGGCCTGTCGTTGCAATCATAGGAGTTGGATTAGCGACCAGCTTGAACGGAAAACAAGTCAGCTTGCAAATGCCAGGCGCTCACTGAATCCACCGACCGTCAAAACAGAATGATTTTAATTTTCCATTTTCAAAATGAGATTCACACTGAGATCCCCAAGTCGGATCTCGGTGCTGATGATAGGCAAGCAGATCGCCAGACAATTCGGGAATCCCTTCACGGGAACTTTCTTTCAAGGCCCGCCAATTATTTTCCACTGAAGCCGCTTCGATTGGAGAATCGCTTCCCCACTGCATAGCAATTCCATTTTCCTGCAGAGCTTTCCAGGGAAAGGCATAAGCATACAAAGATCCCAACTTTTCTTTTAGCCAAATTCGATCCGTGAGCCAATGACAGGGCTGTAAATGACAGACGACAGTTAGCTCTTTCATCAACTCAATTGTCTCTGGACGAAGAATTTCTGCATGTTCAACATTTAAAAGACCTTTTATTTTTCTTTCACTCACAACTTTCAGTGCCGTTTTTAAAATCAGGTGAGCGGCTTCATCTCCGATGGTGTGAACACAGACTTCAAAACCTTCTCTCCAAGTTCTTTCTATAACCTCAGCAACGTGATCGAGATTCCAAAGCGTCAGGCCCTGGTGATTTGTTCCTGGATAGAACTGACTGAGAAAAGCTCCCTGTGATCCCAAAGAGCCATCGAAATAAAATTTGATGCCGCGTGCTTTTAAGTGCTGAGTTTCTGTTGCACGGGCCTGCTGGGCTTCTTTGAGTGCTCTTTCAAAGTCATTCAAATTTTCACAAGTGAAATTCTCTTCGACATAAAGATTCAACTCTCCAGAAAGATCTAATTCTCTCAGAATGTCCCATTGATCGATAAATCCAGACATGTCTCGAAGATGGGAGAACCCTCGAGAGTTGAAATAACCATTGGCTTCTTTGAGGAAAATTTTCTTTTGCTCACGAGTGTAATCTGGAATCAAAAGATCGATTTCAATTTTCGCTAATTCTGTCATAATTCCAGTTGGAAAACCTTTTTCATCTCGGATGACAACTCCCCCAGAAGGTGTTGGCTTTTCAGATTCGGTTTGATTGTAAAAACCTGCTTTTTGCAGCGCTTTAGAGTTGAGCCAAACCGCATGGCCATCAGCTCTGGAAAAGGCGACAGGAAAATCCGGAAAAATCTGATCCAAAATCTCTTTGCTAGGAAGTCGAGAGTCATTCCATTTGTTCTGATCCCAACCAAACCCAATCAGCCACTCACCGCGAAAGTGATGGGGTTCAATCTTCAGTTTGGAAACCTCATGCGCGTCCTTGAGAGCAAAAAGACTCAAGCCTTTTTGCATCACCCCTGTGGCGAGTAAATGTGTATGGCTGTCATAACAACGTGGAATGGTCCAAAGCATAAAAAAACCCCAGGCTGTCTTAACCTAGGGTTTTGATTTTGTCTTGATGTCTTTTTATCGAATGCTTGGAACAGTTCCACCTTGCGATCCCGGCGGAACCGGATACGCACTTGGAACTCCAACCGGAGGCATTCCTGGATTTGGATTGAAACCAGGTGTTCCGAGATATCCTCCACCGCCAAAGCCGCCGCCGAAACCACCGCCCATTCCCATTCCGGAACCGAAATCCGTGTATCCACCAGTGGAAATTCCCATTTGTGCTTGCTGGAGTCGATAAACAAGAGATTGCAGTTCTTGTTGAAGTCCCATCACCACGCGCTGACGGTTCATATAATTTTCCTGAGCTCGCTGTTGAATCTGCATGTACATATTCATTTGTTGCATCTGCATTTGCATCATCTGCTGTTGCATTTGCATTTGCGCGGACATCATTCCCGTTGAATCCATTCCCATGCCCATGGCGCCCATGGCTCCCATTCCGCCCATCATTGGCATCATTCCACCCATGGCTCCCATGCCACCCATCATTGGCATCATTCCGCCCATGGCTCCCATTCCACCCATCATTGGCATCATTCCGCCCATGGCTCCCATTCCACCCATCATTGGCATCATTCCGCCCATGGCTCCCATTCCGCCCATCATGAATCCGAA
>JBGGMM010000211.1:0-7552 GCA_041288045.1 Pseudobdellovibrionaceae bacterium
AACTGACGTAAGCATCGTCAAGAGACGTAAGTAGGAGTAAGCTGTGGCACGTTCAACAAAGAAAGGTCCATTCATCGACAATCATCTTTGGAAGAAGATCGATAATGCGATCCAAAAAAATGACAAAAAGGTCATCAAGACTTGGTCACGACGTTCAACAATTCTCCCTGAGGCTCTGGGATTGACGTTTGCAGTTCACAACGGACGAAAATTCGTTCCTGTGTACGTCACTGAGAACATGATTGGTCATAAGTACGGTGAATTTGCGCCAACCCGAACTTTCAACGGACATGCTGAGAAAAAAGCGGGACCTTCCGCTGCTCCAGCTGCCAAGAAGTAAGGCGCGAGGTGAAGTATGGAAGTTAAAGCAAGCTTAAAATACGGAAGAGTTGGTGAACAGAAGGCGCGATTGGTTGCTAATCTCGTTCGCGGTAAAGATGTGAGTGAAGCAATCAAGACTCTGACTTTCTTGAATAAGAAGTCAGCTGAAATGATCAAAAAATTGATCGAGTCTGCAGTTGCCAATGCTGACTATAAGAAGACCATCGATCTCGATAAACTCTATGTGAAAACAATCCAGGTTGATCAGGGTCCAGTGATGAAGCGTTTTCGTCCTCGCGCTCAAGGTCGTGCAACTGGTGTTCGCAAGAGAATGAGCCACATCAACATCGTATTGGATGAGAGGTAATCTGTGGGACAAAAAGTAAACCCGATTGGTTTGAGATTAGGTGTTATTCGAACTTGGGACTCTCGTTGGTACGCGAAGGGCCATACCTACTATGAAAATCTTCATGAAGACATCAAGTTGAGAAAGTACCTCAAAGACAAACTCAAACACGCTGGGATTTCAAAAATTGAAATTGAGCGCGCTGCTAAAAAAGTCAAAGTCATCATTCACACAGCTCGTCCTGGTGTTGTTATCGGGAAAAAGGGAACTGGAATTGATGCTTTGAAAGCAGACGTTCAAAAGCTCACTCCCAACGAAGTTTTCTTGAGCATTCAAGAAGTTCGTAAGCCCGATGTTGATGCTCAATTGGTTGCTGAAAGCATCGCGATGCAATTAGAAAAGCGGATTTCATGGCGCCGAGCTATGAAAAAAGCCATCGCTGCTGCCATCAAAGGTGGAGTTCGAGGAATTAAAGTTCAAGTTGCTGGCCGTCTGGATGGAGCAGAGATTGCTCGTACAGAAGGTTACAACGAAAAGAGCGTTCCACGTCATACATTGCGTGCGGACATCGATTACGGAACTGCAGAGGCATCTACTGCATACGGAATCATTGGAATGAAAGTATGGATCTACAAGGGAGACATCCTTTCTGCTCGTGAAGCTGAGGAGGCGGGTCGTGTTAAGTCCTAAGAGAGTCAAATATCGTAAGCAATTTGTTGGTCGCGCTCGTGGGTTCGCTCACCGTGGTTCGACTCTCAACTTCGGAGACTATGCTCTTCAAGCGATTGAAGAAGGTCGTCTGACGGCTCGTCAATTGGAAGCAGGTCGTATTGCGATCTCTCGTTCCATCAAACGAGGCGGAAAAATCTGGGTTCGAGTTTATCCCGACACTCCAGTGACAAAGAAGCCTGCTGAAGTTCGAATGGGATCCGGAAAGGGGAATCCAGAATACTGGGTTTCTCGTGTTCTTCCTGGAAGAATTTTATTTGAAATGAACGGTGTTACAAAAGAGCAAGCTCAAGAAGCATTTCTGCGTGCAGCTCACAAGCTTCCGTTCAAAACTCGTTTTTTGGTGCGGGAGTAAAGTATGAAATACGCCGACATGAAAGACTTATCAGCCACTGAGCTGAAAAAGAAGAAAACGGCTCTGACTCAGGAGATCTTCGAAGCCAGAATGAAGAATCAATTGGGGCAGCTTGGGAACCCTTTAGAAATTCGTAAATTAAGAAAAGACCTCGCTCGTTTGAACACGGCGCTGGTCCAGAAGATCGCTAGATAATTGAGGTTATAATGGAAAAAACTGAAAACAAGCGCGGTCGTCGAGTTGAAGTTACAGGTGAGGTGATCTCCAATAAAATGGACAAAACAGTCTCTGTTTTGATCTATCGAATGGTGAGACACGCTAAGTACGGAAAATACATGAAACGTACATCTGTATTCAAAGCGCATGACGAAAAGAATGAAGCGAAGGTTGGCGATATCGTTCGCATCCATGAGACACGTCCTTTGAGCAAAACAAAGCGATGGTCTCTGGTTGAAATCGTAGAGCAAGCAAAGAGCTAAGAGGAAGGTGACATATGATTCAGATGCAAAGCCGAATGAATGTTGCTGATAACTCTGGTGCAAAAGAAGTAATGTGCATCAAGGTTCTTGGCGGCTCTAAGAAACGATACGCCCAAATCGGTGATATCGTGATCGTATCAATCAAGGAAGCTCTTCCCACTGCGAAAGTGAAGAAGGGTGATGTGGCCAAAGCAGTTGTGGTTCGCACAGTTCAGAAACTGCGCCGAACAGATGGTAGCTATATTCGTTTCGATGATAATGCTGCCGTTTTGATCAATGCTTCAAAAGAGCCAATTGGAACTCGTATTTTCGGACCAGTAGCTAGAGAACTTCGCGGTAAGCAATTCGTGAAGATCGTCTCTTTAGCTCCTGAAGTGTTGTAAGGAGGGATGATTATGAGAAATCGTCTTCAAGAAAAATATCAAAAGGAAATTATTCCTGCCCTCCAAAAACAGTTGGGTTTGGAAAACGTGATGGAAGTTCCTCGTTTGGAAAAGATCGTGATCAGCGTATCAACCAGCGAAGCTGTTCAAAATCCTAAAGTTTTGAATGAAGTTGTGGATCAAATTACGACAATCGCCGGCCAAAAAGCTGTGATCACAAAAGCAAAAAAAGCGATCTCTAACTTCAAAATCAGAGAAGGCTTGGCGATCGGGGTTCGTGTGACTCTTCGTCGTGATCGTATGTGGGCTTTCTTGGATCGCTTGAACACTTTGGCTTTGCCTCGCGTTCGTGACTTCCGTGGTCTTCCAAGCAAAGGCTTTGACGGTCGTGGAAACTACAACATGGGTCTTAAAGAACAAATCGTATTTCCAGAGATTAACTACGATCGAGTCGAAAAAGTTCGTGGAATGAACATCACACTTTGCACCAGTGCAAAGAATGATGCTCACGGCAGAGCGCTGCTAGACGCGCTCGGAATGCCATTCAGAAAGTAAGGTGAATGTATGGCACGTAAAGCAAGCATCGTAAAAAATAACAAACGTAAAGAAAAGTCTAAGAAGTACTTCGCTCATCGTGAAGAGCTTCGAACAAAAGCTGTCGATATGAGTCTTTCTGACGAAGATAGAGCGACAGCCCGCCGAAAGTTGCAAGACCTTCCACGCGACACCAGTCCAAATCGGGTCATCACTCGATGCCAGATGACGGGTCGTCCTCGTGGGAATTATCGCAAATTTGGGCTTTCAAGAATGGTCTTCCGCGCATTGGCTTTGGATGGAAAACTTCCAGGCGTCACCAAGGCTAGCTGGTAGGAGGAAAGAAAATGGATACAATTGCACAATTTTTAACTCGAATTCGAAATGCAGGGACTGCTCGTCATGAGAAGGTGGACATTCCAGCTTCTAAAGTGCGAGTTGGTCTTGCCGAAATCCTTGTGAACAATGGTCTGATCCGCAGCTACAAAGTGGCGAAAGACAGCAAACAAGGCGTTATGCGTGTGTACCTGAAGTATGATGAAGCAGGTGCTCATGTGATCAATAAAATCGATCGCGTCAGCCGTCCAGGTCGACGTGTTTATGTCAAAGCTACTGATATTCCAGTGGTTCGATCTGGCTTGGGAATGACAATCGTTTCTACTAGCCAAGGTTTAATGAGTGGAAAAGAAGCCCAGAAGAAAAATTTGGGCGGCGAACTTGTAGCGAAGGTTTGGTAGGTGAAAGATGTCACGTATCGGTAAAGCCCCTGTTTATTTTGACGACAAAGTTCAGGTTTCTGTCACTCCAACAAACGAAGTTGTTGTGAAAGGTGCAAAGCAGTCCATGAAAGTGGCTATGCGTCCTGAAGTTGCAGCCAAAATTGAAGGCAAGAAAATTGTTTTGACTCGAAACTCTGACACCAAAGAAGCTCGGTCTCTTCACGGAATGTATCGTGCTCTGGTTCAAAATGCGGTGACAGGTGTTGGTGCTGGTTTCAACCGTGGTCTTGAGCTTCATGGTGTCGGGTACAGAGCCAGTGTTTCTGGTAAAAAGCTCGAGCTTTCTTTGGGATTCAGCCACCCTGTGGTGTTTGAAATTCCAGAGGGATTCGAAATCAAAGTTGAGAAGCAGACAGCAATCACAGTTTCTGGTGCAAACCGAGGATTGGTTGGCCAAGTTGCTGCAAAAATTCGTGGATTCCGACCTCCAGAACCTTACCTCGGAAAAGGTGTTCGCTATGCAGGCGAAAAACTTCGACGTAAAGCTGGTAAGTCGGCTGGAAAATAATTGAGGTAGTTATGAAACTGAAATTTCGAAAAAAGACAAGTGAACGTACAGTTGCTCGATTGACGAAAAAAATTCGAATTCGCAAAACTGTGAAAGGAACAGAGGAAAGACCTCGTCTTTGTGTGTTCCGCAGCGGTAAGCACATGTACGCTCAGGTGATCAACGACGTGAACGGCGCTACTCTTGTGACTTCTTCTTCTCTTGTTCTGAAATTAGACAAGTCTGGAAAAGATCTCGCAAAGGCAGTCGGTCAGGAAGTTGCTAAGCTGGCTCTTTCTAAAAATATTAAAAACGTTGTATTCGACCGAAATGGTTACATTTATCATGGCCGGGTTCAGGCTTTGGCTGAGGGCGCTCGTGAGGGCGGCCTGAACTTCTAAGGGAGATTAAGTGGAAAAAGCAATTTCTGAATTCGAAGAAAGAGTTGTTGCAATCAACCGCGTAACAAAAGTTGTGAAAGGTGGACGTCGTTTCTCTTTCGCAGCCCTTGTGGTTGTTGGTAACAAAACGGGTGAAGTTGGTTTTGGTACTGGCAAAGCAGGCGAAGTTCCAGAGGCCATCGGTAAAGCGAGCCGTTCAGCTAAAAAAGCATCTCGAGTGATGCAACTTAAAGAAGGAACGATCCCTCACGAAGTGATTGGAACTTTCGGCGCAGCTAAAGTCATTATGAAGCCAGCCGCTCCCGGAACTGGTGTGATTGCTGGTGGTGCTGTTCGAGCAGTTCTTGAATCTGTTGGAGTTCGTGACGTTCTCACAAAGTGTGTTGGAACTCGCAACCCACACAATGCCGTCCGAGCCACTTTGGATGGATTGAAGCAATTAAAAGCTTTGGCAGCAGAGTAATAGAGGTCATTTATGGCAAAAACATTTGTAGTGACAATGAAAAGAGGCTTGAGCCGTGCCACGAAAACTCAACGTGCCACAATGGAAGCTCTCGGCCTTCGTAAGAGACATCAATCAGTCACCAAGGCAGATAATGCTGCCAACCGTGGTCAGATTATGAAAGTTCAACATCTCGTTGAAGTTGAAGTGAAGGGGTAATTTATGAGTCTTCTTTCTCAATTGAAACCGTTTGAAGGTTCAAAGCATTATCCGAAGCGCTTGGGACGTGGCCGTGGATCTGGTTTGGGTCAAACTGCCGGCAAAGGTCACAAGGGTCAGTTAGCTCGATCAGGTGGTAAGGTTCGACGTGGTTTCGAGGGTGGTCAGTCGCCTTTGATTCGCCGACTTCCTAAATTCGGATTCAATAACACAGACTTCCAAACTAAGTATTCTGTGGTGAATCTCAGCCAACTTGAGAATCTTTCTGGCACAGTGACTCCAGAGTCATTGAAAGAAGCTGGATTGGTCCACAAGTTTCCAGTTAAGATTCTGGGCAACGGAAAGTTGTCTAAATCTTTGACCGTCAAGGCACATAAGTTTAGCGACAAGGCAAAATCATCAATTGAAGCCGCAGGCGGCAAAACTGAGGTCATTAAGTAGTGGCAAACGGGGAAGTTTCCAAGAACAGTGAACTGACAAGACGAATCCTTTTTACATTGGCAATGCTCGCAATTTACCGGGTTGGGGTTCATGTCCCAACTCCAGGTGTTGACAGCAATGCCGTGTTTTCCTTTTTCCAGGCTCAAAGCGGCGGGATTTTCGGTCTTTTCAATACGTTCACTGGTGGAGCGCTTTCTCAATTTTCTATCTTTGCCTTAGGGATCATGCCCTATATTTCGGCTTCAATTATTTTTCAGCTTCTGACTTCTGCAATTCCTTATTTGGAAGCTTTGAAAAAAGAAGGTGAACCTGGCCGAAAAAAGATCAACCAGTACACTCGATATGCGACTGTCGTCCTCTGTATTATTCAGGGATCAGCAATCAGCTCTTGGTTGATGCACTCAACCAGCCCCGAGGGTTTGCCTCTTGTGACTTCTTCAATGGTCGGTGTTTTGCCTTTTCAAATTATGACTGTTTTGACATTAACAGCCGGATCTTGCTTTATCATGTGGCTAGGTGAACAAATCACCGAAAGAGGCATCGGAAATGGTGCAAGCTTGATCATCTTTACTGGTATCGCGGCTTCTGTACTCAAAGGTGCTCAACAACTTTTTACTCTTCTTAAAAATGGTGAAATGTCTGGCGCAGTTGCCTTGGCTCTGGTTGCCCTGATGGTGCTGATTATTGCAGCCGTGATTTTTATGGAAGTGGGGCAGCGCCGAATTCCAATTCAATACTCACAGCGTGGAGCGGGAATGCAATCTATGCAGACTCCTTCAAGCCACCTGCCAATTAAAATTAATTTTTCTGGAGTTATTCCGCCAATTTTTGCGAGTTCTCTTTTGATGTTTCCGGCGACGATGGCCCAATTTGTTTCGACTCCGTGGTTAAAGTCATTGCAGGATGCCCTAAGCCCAACCGGAACAATTTATAATATCCTCTTTGTTGTTTTGATTGTTTTCTTCTGCTTTTTCTATACAGAAATTGTTTTTAATCCGAATGATGTTGCTGAAAATTTGAAAAAGTATGGCGGTTTTGTTCCTGGAGTTCGCGCTGGTAAAAGTACGGCTGATTATATTCAAAAGGTTTTAGATCGAGTGAATGTCGGCGGAGCTATTTATTTGAGCGTGATCTGTGTATTGCCAGGTCTTTTAATTGGTCTTTTGAATGTTCCTTTTTACTTTGGTGGCACAAGTCTTTTGATTTTGGTTGGTGTGGCATTGGACACAACTCAACAGATTCAGTCTCATTTGATCTCTCAGAAGTATGAAGGCTTTTTAAAAGGTGCCAAAATTCGCAGTCGAAGGGTTCAGTACTAATGAACATCGTTCTGTTTGGTGCACCTGGTGCTGGCAAGGGGACTCAGTCAACTTTGCTGGTCGATCGCTTAGGCATGGTTCAAATCTCAACCGGAGATTTGTTTCGAGCAGCGATTAAAAACAAAACGCAACTTGGAGTTCAGGCTCAGGCGTTTATGGATAAGGGCGAACTCGTTCCTGATTCCATTGTGATTGGGATGGTCGACGAAGTGTTGGCCAAACTTGGGAATAAGTCTTTTATCCTCGACGGTTTTCCTCGAACAAGTGCTCAGGCGGAGGCCTTACGGACGATCCTCCAAAAAAGAGGACTTGAAATT
>JBGGMM010000212.1:0-31088 GCA_041288045.1 Pseudobdellovibrionaceae bacterium
CTTAAAGAACTTCCAGAGATTGAAGAAAAGATTGAATCCGGCGAAATTTCTTTAAGTCATATTAATCTGGCTCAAAAATACTTTCAAAAGACAAATCTCAATAAAGAAGAGAAATTAGAAATCTTTGAGCAGATTTCTTCTAGATCAGTCAGAGAAGCTGAAAAGATCACGGCCAGTCTTTTAGATCTGCCAATTGAAAAACCAGATCGCATTCAAGTTGTTGCAAAAGAAACAATTGAACTGAAATTTCAGGCGAATGAAGGATTAAGAGATAAGATAGAAACTCTGAAAGGCTATTTGGCTCATTCTAATCCCAATATGAATTTAGGTGAGCTTTTTGAAAAGCTCTGTGATTTGGGGCTTCGGGAATATGATTCATCCCGAGCGTTCAGAAAACGTCGCGTCATCAATTTGAAATCCAAAGCTCAAGTGAAAAGAGAGGTATTTCTAAGAGCCAAGAATCAGTGTGAGAACTGTCGGTCTACTTATGCTCTGGAAATAGATCATATTCAGCCCAAAGCTCTGGGTGGATCGGATGAATCCGATAATTTGAGACTTCTTTGCAAGTCTTGTAATCAAAGGGCTGCGATCAACGTATTTGGTGTCAATAAAATGGAACGGTTTTTATCATGAATATAAAAGGGGCAAGGCTTGCCCCTTTGGTTTATTCGGCTTCGAAAGCCTTTTGGATGATTTCGTGGGTGTTGCTGGAAAGGCCTGACCGAAGCAGGCGGCTCAGTTCCTGGTGAGCTTTCTTCTTTGATGTTTCTGGTAGTTTTGTCCAAACATCGAAGCAGCCGGCCAGACGAGCTGCCACTTGGGGATTTAGGCGATCGACTTGTAAAATTTGATCGGCCATAAAACTGTACGTGTCTAGATCCGGCCGGTGAAATTGGGCCAGGTTGCTGCCGAAAGTGGCCAGCAATGAGTACACTCGGTTTGGATTTTTCAATTCAAATTGGGGATGTGAAAGCAGTTTTTGCACAGTTGCAAAAGTTTGACTGTGGCTGGACTGAGCTTGAATGGCGAACCATTTGTTGAGAACGATGGATTCATTTTTCCATTTGTCGTAAAACTGAGAAATCGCCTCATCGCGAAGGCTGCTTTGCATTTCAACCAGCATCAAAAGAGCGGCCTGCTGATCGGTCATGATCTCAGCTGAGCGAAATTGATCCATCGCTTTTTGCTGATAGGCTGGAAGGTAAGAGAGATATCCAAGAGCTTTATTTTTCAACCGACGACGACCGAAATCTTTGGGATCGAGGCTTTTCGCATTTTGTCCATGGAAGCGCTCGTAAATTTCGAGCAAAGTCTTTTCACTCTTTTGCGCAAAAGCCAAAGCGATTTGATCGTGAGCTTTTAAAAATGCTGGCCCATCCAAAACAGGTTCCAGTTGAGCCAGGTAATCAAAGCCAGGAAGGCCCATCAGTTTTTCTTTTAAGTCTGGATCCAAATCCGCATTCTCAAGCACGGACTGAAAAGCGGAAACGACTGCCGGTGAAACTTCGCCGGTGGCGCCTGAGCGAAGCGAGCCAATCAACTCGTGATAAAGCCGCAAATAAATTTTTTGAGCAGACTCCCAACGGTTGAAAGCATCTGAATCGTTCTGCATTAAAAACAAAAGCTCTTCAAAGCTCGCATCCCAGTCGAGATGAATGGGGGCGGAGAACTGTCGGT
This sequence comes from Pseudobdellovibrionaceae bacterium, assembly GCA_041288045.1. Lineage (GTDB taxonomy): Bacteria > Bdellovibrionota > Bdellovibrionia > Bdellovibrionales > Bdellovibrionaceae > 21-14-0-10-47-8. The sequence continues at coordinate 1,678 of JBGGMM010000212.1, forward strand.
TCAAAGAAAGCACGGGTTTTGTAGAAACCCCTTCAAAAATAAAAGTCTCCCTTTCTTGTTTCAAGTGAATCAAATTTTGCTTTTCTGAATTCACCACGACCTGTGGGCTTTTCAAAAGAAAATCTTTACCGGTTTTTGGATCCAATAGACCGATCATCAAAGGAATATGAAATGGCTTTTTTGCCAGGCCCTCAATTTTTTCCTGCGAAGTCGGAGGGCAGGTCTGTGAAAGTTCCAAAGTGTAGCGCTGTGAGGAGGAATCATAATCTTCCCTCACTCTCACTTGCGGTGTTCCAGCTTGAGAGTACCAAAGCTTGAACTGCTCCCAATTTTGAGCATTGGGCTCAGCAATCGCCCGAGCGAAATCCTCGATGATCACCGCTTGACCGTCGTGGCGCTCAAAATAAGTGTCCATGCCCTTGCGAAAGCCCGGACGGCCCACCATGGTCTGCATCATACGAATGATCTCGGCACCTTTTTCATAAATCGTAGAGGTAAAGAAATTATCCACGGCAAAGCAAGAAGCGGGGCGAATCGGATGAGCGTTTGGACCTGCGTCCTCGGAAAATTGCGAATTGCGAAGCTCATCGACGTTTTCAATTCGGATCAAAGCCCGAGAGGATTGATCCATCGAAAATTCTTGGTCGCGAAAAACAGTGAGGCCCTCTTTCAGGCTCAAATGAAACCAATCCCGCAAAGTCACGCGGTTGCCAGTCCAATTGTGAAAGTACTCGTGAGCCACAACGGATTCGATGCGAAAGTAATCTAGATCTGTCGCCGTTTTCGAATCGGCAAAGACCAAGCGCGAGTTGAAAATATTCAAACCTTTGTTTTCCATGGCGCCGGCATTGAAATCATCCACGGCAAGAATCATAAAAGTGGAAAGGTCGTACTCGCGGCCAAAGCGCTCCTCATCCCACTTCATGGATTTTTTCAAAGACTCCATGGCAAAATGACAGCGGTCTTGCTTTCCATGAGCGGCATAGATTTCAAGATTCACCAATTTTCCTGAGCGAGTGGTGTAGGTGTCGCGAATGACTCCCAAGTCGCCTGCGACCAAGGCGAATAAGTAGCAAGGCTTTTTAAATGGATCTTCCCAGAGAGTTTCGTGGCGACCGCCGGGCAATGAACGCAAAGACAGACGATTTCCGTTTGAGAGAAGCACTGGATATTTTTTTTCATCGGCTTCAATGCGAACACGATAGGTAGTCATCACATCGGGACGGTCCAAAAAGTAAGTGATACGGCGAAATCCTTGAGCTTCGCACTGAGTGCAGAAAGCTCCGTTGGATTTGTACAGACCTTCAAGTGCCGTGTTCTCTTGCGGTTTGATTTCGGTTTCGATTTCAAGCGTGAACTGATCCGGCAAATCAAAAATCTGCAAGCCGCCCTCTCTTATTTCAAAGCGGGGAGTGCTGCCGTTGACCTTCACAGAAATGAGCTTCAGGTTTTCGCCATCCAGCCACAGGTCGGATTCTGAGCCCGTTTTCCGCAGAGCCATTCGACTTTGCACGTGGGTGACGTCTTCGTTCAAATTAAAAAAAAGCTCCAAATTCTCGATGGAAAAATTTGGAGCTTGGTAATCTTTTAAATAAATTTTCTGTGGAGTTTGGGATTTCTGCATCCCCGTAAACTACAAAGTTTTCTTTAGCGCCGTCAAGCCCTTGGTCACAGAGGCCATGCGAGCCAGATCATGGATTTTTTCAGGGTCTACATTGTGACCTCTCAGTGCTTTTTCATGAGAAGACACACAAGTCGGACAGCCATTCACCACGCTGACAGCAAAAGCCATCATTTCAAATCGCTCTTTGCCATTCTGTGGTTTCGCCAAAGACTGCATGCGAAGTCCGGCGCGTTGGTAGCTTTCCAGGGATTCAGGCGAAAGGTAGCCTTTGAACTTGTAATATGTGTTGAGCATTCCCATAATCGCGGCTGATTCTTTGGCTTCTTGGATCTGCTCTTGCGAAAGGTCGCGGCTTCGCAGTTCTTCTTCGGCCAAGGCGATCAGTTCCTTGTTTTCCAAAGCTGAAGCGATGGACAGCAGTCCTAAAAATCGTTCCACTTCATCCAAAGGGCTTTCTTCGAGAATTTTTTTGAGATTCATCATCAGATCGCGAAAGATCGTTGTTTGGTGATTTGGAAACTGAGCTTCAAAATATTGATCGATTTTTTCTGAGATACTCATTTCTTTCTCCTTTGGAAATCCGAGGGCTTCCAATTGAAAGCCCCGGATGGATGGACGGGTTCCGTTTATAAATTAGCCAAGTGTCGCTTGACCTTTTTCCCAGTTGCAGGGGCAAAGCTCGTCTGTTTGCAAAGCATCCAGAGTGCGAACGACTTCTTTCACGTTACGACCAACGCTCAAATCATTGACAGACACCCAGCGAACGATTCCTTCAGGGTCAACGATGTAAGTGGCGCGCAGGGGAGCACCGTTGGCTTTTGAAGCGATTCCCAATTGGTTGGTCAGCTCCTTGTTGTAATCAGCGATCATTGGGAATTTCAGATCCTTCAGATCGTCGTGATTGTTTCGCCAAGCCAAGTGCACAAATTCAGAATCTGCGCTCAAGCCCAAAAGCTTGGCTTCGCGATTTTGAAAATCTTTGATGTGCTTGTTGAATTCAGCAATTTCAGTGGGGCAAACGAAAGTAAAATCCAAAGGCCAGAAAAACAGAACAGCCCAGCTGCCTTTGAAATCGCGAGAGCCCATTTTTTGAAATTCTTTTCCCTTCTCGCGAGAGACACAGGCCATCAGTTCGAATTCAGGAAATTTTTCGCCGATTCCGAGCATTCTCTGGGGAGTGGTTGTTGTTAATTGCATTTTCAATCCTCCTTATTGGATTTGTTGATTTCACCTTTAATTAGCAAATCATAATTTTTGACCTTGAAGTTTCCCGCAAGATCCAAATCGAGCTGCACATTCTCTTTATGAATATCAAAAAGCCGACCGCTTTTCTCATCCAGAAAATGAGAGTGCTCCTCGAGATTATTGTCATAAATGACTTTGTCAGAATGAGAGAACTTAAATTCACGAAGAAGCCCAGCGGCAACCAAAGTCTTCAAAGTGTTGTACACCGTAGCAAGACTGATCGTTGCCAAATTCTTCTCAGCCCAAGCATGCACTTCTTCTGCGGTGGGGTGATCCGCCTCACACAGCACATACTGACAAATCGAAATCCGCTGCAGAGTCGGTTGCACATTGGCAGCCCGAAGCCGATCCTCGATCTCTTGAGTTGTCAGACAAATCCCTTTGCTTTTAGCCATTTCTTTCCCTTTGTTCTAAGATTAGAATAATTCTAAAATGAGAGGAAGTCAAGAGGTAGAGTGAGTTTTGCCGGGTGCAGGTAAGTGCTTGAAATTATTGGAGGGTGAAAGACGAATATGAAGTCTATAGCCTCAAAATGAGAAGGTCTCTCACTGATTTAGTTCTCCGAAGAGTACCGGTCACATTGAGGCAACTCAATTCAGGAAGTAAATCGTTTTTCACGTGACCGATACCCATCAGTGCCGAGATTCAACGATCCCAACTGAAAATTTCTATGAGTTTACATGAATCCAGTCAGTGAGCTTCGGTATCAACAAAAACCACATAAGACACCTCACCCGGCAATGCATCTTCAACATCCGCACGGACAGAAATCATCTGCGGAAAGTTAGACCAGGGGTTCATCCACCCATTTTCAAGACGCAAGAGAAAATGACCGGAAGGGTACCTTGAATTTGGGGAAACGAAAACAATTGTTCCTGGTTGCCGAAGCATTTCTGAAATTTTTGACAAATCAAATTCAGCAAAAGTGTAACTCAGTTCTGCCCTGGCCAGAGCTTGAACAATTTCGCTGCAGTAAAATCCGCGGATCCAGGCGAGCTCTGGAATTTCAAAAAGCTTCAGTGCCTCTTGATAAGACAGTCCACAAAGCGATGCCACACAGGCGACAGCACAACCCAGAGGGTGCTCTTGAGGAACGGGCTTCATTTCGAACGAGTGGATAAGCCGCTTGGACATGCGGTGAAAAGCTCAACTCGAAATTTGAAAGGGGTCAATCTGCCATTCGACAGTGCTTTAGATTCCGTAAATTGGAATTTGTTTTGCACCGAAAGCCTCGCACTTGAGTCCATCCCGAGGGAGTTATGGAATGGAGAAAAAAATTTACATCAGTGGAATGCATTCGGGGCAAAATCCCTGTGCGGGAGTTGGCATTGCCCGCTCCTTACGCAAAGCTTTCCCAAATTTGCACCTGGTTGGCGTCGATCATTGGCAAGGAAGCTCAGGATTGCATCACGAAGTGGTGGACGATGTTCTGCTTTTGCCCCAGTGGAAGCAAATCGACAGTCTCAGGCACAGCGAGTACTTGGAAACACTTTTAGATTCAGGAAATATTTGGATTTCGGGATTGGATGTGGAAACCCATTGGCTCGCGCAAAACTTTGGCACTCATCCCAATCTTTTCGCACCACCGCAAGCCGCCCTTGAAAAGACCGCCAAGCCAGGAGTGCAAGCTTTCTGTCAGTTGGGTTTTCAAGTGCCAGAATCTATTTCTGCTTTTCTCTCTGATTCAGAAATCCATCACTTTCTACGTCAGAATTCTTGGCAATGCTGGCTCAAGGGGCCTTATCACGAAGCCAAACGAACCAGTTCATGGGACGGATTTGAAAGATCTCGAGAGGCTATGAAAAAAGAATGGAAAACCTCTCAGCTTTTCGTCCAGAAAAATGTGATCGGCCATGAAGAGTCCATTTGTTTTTCGGCCTGTCGGGGAAAGCTCACAGCTTTGATCCACATGCAAAAACGATTGATCACCCCCGAAGGAAAGACCTGGGCCGGTCGAGTGAACCCGGTGTCTCGTGATTTTTTTGAAGAGTTTGAAGACATCATTGAGCAACTGAAATGGACGGGCGGGGGAGAAATTGAATTTGTTCGCGATTTAGATGGAAAAAAATGGATCATCGAGTGCAATCCGCGTTTTCCGGCTTGGATTTTTGGTGCGACACTTTCAGGAGTCAATTTGCCGGCAAAAATGATCGCAGCGGCCTGCAGTCTGCCCTTCGTAGAAGAGATTCAAAAATATCCCTGCTTCACTCGAGTGGTTCACGAAATTCCTGCCAAAGAAGCCGTCGGACTGCCAATTCCGCAAGATCCTTCCTTGGTCGCTTGGTCCATCGAGGGAAAAGGAAAAGGGGGAGCTGTTCAAGCGGCGCTCATACCCCAACTGCGACAGCAATCCGAAACTACGAAAATGGAAGAGAGCGATCAAAAAATCCCGCCTCTCTACACAGAAGAAATCAAAAACCACCTAAAATCCTTTGAGGGTGAAACTCCAACTCGTATCCACCTGCACGATTGGACTTTCTCGCGCTTTGAAGCTCTGGTGACAGGCATACAAAAAGCTCACTCGCACCCCAAAATCCAAATCGCCTACAGTGTGAAGACCAGTGCCACCGATGCCCACCTGAAGCACGCCCAGAAGTGTGGGTTTTTCACAGAGTGCATCAGTCAGATGGAAATTCAAAGAGCTCTTCGTACTGGAGTGCCCCCGAAGGAGATTATTTTAAATGGGCCTGGAAAATTTTGGCCTCTGACAACAGAACCGGTCAAAGATCTGCACATGCTTTTTTGTGACTCGATCGAAGAGTTTGATCGAGTGATTGAAATTCCAGATCTGGCTCGGGTGCTGGGATTTCGAATTCAGTTGCCAAAACTTCAATCCAGATTTGGCGTGCCCATCGATAAAATTGAAAATTTTCAAGCTCTCCTCAAATGTGTTCGACGACTGAAAAATCGCTCAGAGCTTGGATTTCATTTTCACATGCCAAGCTGGGCGATTGGAATGCAAAGGTGGAAAGAGGCCATGAAATCCCTGCTGACCTGGTGTCAGTCCATTGAGCAGCTGACCGAAGTTCCAATTCGTCATTTGGATTTGGGCGGCGGTTTTTTCCCTTCCGATTTGGAAAAAATCAATTTTAGCTGGGTTCAAGAAAGCGTGAGATCCGCTCTCCCAGAGGTCAAAGTGATTTATTTTGAACCCGGGCGTTCGCTCACTCAAGAAGGCGAGGCTCTGGTATCCCGAGTGCTGGATGTCAGAAAAAATAAAGACGAAGAAATTTCAGAAATTGTTGTTGATGCCTGCATTGCGGAGATGCCGCTCATTCACGCTTACTTTCACCGGGTGTTTTTCCAGTCGCAAACAAAAACAGACGAGAAACAGTTCCAGCCCTTACAAAAGGGGAAAACTAAAATCTTAGGTCGAATTTGCATGGAAAATGACGTGCTCAGCCCGGGTCTTAACATTCCCGCTTCGGTGCAATTGGGGGATTTGGTGATTTTTGGTGATGCTGGCGCTTATGAAAGGACAATGAGTTATGATTTTGGACGGGGTTAAAAAACAAAAACCAAATCGGTTTGAAAATCATTTTCAAGAGTTGATCGGACAAGAAGAGCATTACTCGCGTTGGATCGAGCACCCCTCATCCTCCATCCTGCATCATGGAAAGTCCTGTTGTGAAGAGGCGAGGCTCTGGTTTCTATCTTACGCGCGCTCAATGGAAGGGGGAGTGTCTTCGCAGTACCAAATGCGGCCTCCCACTTGGCTTTCACAAGTGTTCGAATGGGGGCCTTCGGTGTGGCCCATTTCCTGGTGCCAGGTCTTTCAAGAAAAAACCATTGATTGCGGAGTTTTTGCCGCCTTATCACGAGAAGTTTTTACGGCGCAGGGTTTCGAAGTGCACCCAGCCCAAGCTTTGATCTCTTACAATCAAACTTGCACCGATCACTGGAAAGATCTTTGGGAAACTGGATTGAGAAATCTGGAAAGTCATCAATCCGGAGATGTTTTTCCATGGGTCGGCGATCAAATCGTCTATCACGAAATCTGCCTGCTTGAAATGCCTGAAGAGAAGGCTCGAATTTTTGATTCTACTTTCGGATATTGGTTTGAACCTCAGCAGAGAGTGGGATTTGGAGCTTTGCTCAGCATCCGGAGCGAGTGTCCTCGGATTCTCGAGTGGGGTGACAAAGTTTTGAGTTATGGAGAGTGGGTGGATTTATGATGGCAATTGAAGCTGCGGTATTCAAACGGCACTTCAAAGAGTATTTGGAAGGCACCAGCCAAACTCTTTTTTTTAAAAATGCTTATTTTGGTCTCTCGTTTTTGGCAATTGCACTTTACTTCAGCGGCGATGTTTTTCTCTATGGGTTTTTGGCCTCTTTGATCGGGTATTTGTATTCGATTTTGCACCGCACGCCAAAAGTTCTCAAGCAAACAGGACTCATGACCATCAATGGGTTCTTTTTTGGTATTGCCTTCGCCAGTTTCTTTCAGCCCTCCTCGTCTTTTTATTTTTGCTTTCTCATGGGGGCTTTGGCCATTCCGTTGATGACAAAGATGTCTCTGGAAATTCTCCAGCACTGGAAATTATCCCCTTTGATTGCTCCTTACATTTTGATCATATGGACTCTTTGGCTTGGAGCTTATGGAATTGGCCTTCAGCCTGCGATCAAGTCGTGGCAACAACCACCTTCGATGATTTTTGATTTTTTGCCGCAGACAGAGCCCCTGGTACAGCTTTTGGCCTCGATGTTTTTTAGTATCAGCCAGATTTTCTTTCTTCAGAATTCTGAATTTGGCATGGCGCTTTTGGCGCTTGTGCTTCTTTTCAGTCCTCGTCGTGGACTTTTCTTTTTCATCGGTGCGGCGCTTTCAACTTTGGTTTTTTACGGGATTTCAAATGAAGGAGAGTTCGCCTGGCAGCAAGGATTTTTTAGCTGCAGTGCTGGGCTTGTGGGATTAGGGCTTGCCTCCTTGCCAGAAAAATTTGCTTGGCAAAATATTTTGTTATTCTGTGTCTTATCTTTGTTTCTGACTTTGGCGGCAGAACATTTTTTCAGTGGATTTCGACTGCCGATCATGAGCCTTCCCTTTGTCTTGACCTTTTGGTTTGCCATGCTCAGCCGAACTCCGCGCCTGAATGTGAGCTGGGCAGTGAATGAAAGTTCTTCGCTATGAAGAGGTGGCTTTTCATTTTTCTCACCGGTTTTTTTGGTGGCCTCACGGTCCTCGCCCAAAGCCTGCCGATTTCAAAAAATGAAATGCGAGTCACTACGGACATCACTCTGGCCTCCAAGTACATGCTCGATGGATTTCAGGTGGGTGGCGACCATCCTGTCTGGCAGCTGGCTGGAAAAGTGGACCTGTACGACACAGGATTTGCGTTTATGGCCTGGACCGCCATTCAAGTGGAAAGATCCAATAAGCAATTTGATGAGCAAGATCTTTTTCTTCTCTATTCCAAAGATTTTTTGCAAGACAAGTCCTATACCCTGAACTTTCATGGTTACTATGACTACTGGATGTTTCCGAACACCGATCCCGTTGTCGATGAATTCGGGGAAACAGTTTCAACCAGTGTGAAACAGGGAAATAAATTTCAACTGGGGTTTTCTCTTCCAAAGCTGATTTCTATTGCCGATTCTTTTTTGATTCCGTCCTACAATGCCTACCACTGGCTCTACTTTGCTCAAGATCGGGAAGACTTGGATCAAAGCGGCACTTATCATGAGCTACTAGCCGAGTATTACAAACCCACGCCGATTTTTATCCCCGGGGCGACTTATCAATATGCTGGCGGGACGTCTAGCATCAATTATCATGAAGGGGCTTTCGATGTGGATCCCGGTTGGAGCCATTCGACGGCTTCGATCGTTGCTGGAGTTTACGCGCTGAAATCCATTTTCACCATCAGTCTCAATCACCAATGGAGTTTTGAAGAAACCGTCAATCCAGAAAATGAATTCTGGTCCACATTTTCATATATCAAAAAATTCTAGGAAAGGAGTCTCCCGTGAAAAAGCTGATTGGATTTTTTTCTCTTCTCATTCTCGTTTCCTGCGTCAAGGCTACCTCCAAAGCACCCGTCGAGGAGCATCTACCGGATGTGTCCTCTGGCGAGGAGCGAACAAATGTCCTGATTTATGGTGGGCCTGGATCTTGGAAAGCTGAAATCGAATCTTTAAAAAAAATCCTCCTTGAGAATCACGCAACTTACGAAGTTCTCACTGCTCAAGAGCTCAATGAAATGTCCCAGGAGGATTATTCAAATTACGATGCCATTTTATTTGCAGGTGGTGACGCGCCGACTGTGCGAGCCGCTTTGGACAAAGAAACCAGGATCCAAATACGTGAAGCAGTTCAAAAAATGGGGCTCAGCTATTTGGGATTTTGTGCTGGTGCTTGGTTGGCAGTGGCACCAAAGCCGGAACCTGGAGAGGATGTGGCTTATGGACTTGGAGTCGTCGAGGGACCTCTGTTGGAACCCAATTTTCTCACTGGTGAAGGAAAGTTATTTGCTCTTGATCGGGCTCTTTTTGCTGACGGCACAGAAAGAAATCTTCTTTGGTATGGGGGGCCGGTGACTTACCAAAATCCTGGCACGGTTGTCGTGAAGTATTCAGACGGAACGCCCGCAATTTCGCAAGTGGAGTCGGGCCAGGGGTTGGTGATCATGTCGGGATTGCATCCGGCAGCGAACAAATTGATTCTCGGCCAGATCGGAATTTACAACAAAGAGGCCATTGCACCTGAAATCGCTTGGGCTCTGCTTGAAGCCGCCATTGCGAAAAAGAAACTTTCCACTTTCTGATTTCTAAATTTGAGCTATCGCACATTTTAAGACCAAGGGTCAGTGTTACATAACACCTTGAAATTTCCTTTCTCTGACCTCAATACTAACTCGTTCAAAAAATTTAAAGATTGAATTTTCGATTTCAATTCGGAGGTATTCCTGATGAAGAAGAACTCTGTGCTTTTTTCTATTTTTTTGACTGTGCTCGCGTTGCTGATCCTCAACGCCTGTGCGAATCCAGAAAGTTCGTCGCAAACAGATCCAATTGTTCAAGGCGAACCTCAAAAGTCACTTCCTGACTCGGGAAAAGAGGATCCCAACAATCCCAAAAGTGACATGGATCAAGATGGACTCATTTATCAGGTTTTGCTTTTTAATGGTGTTGGCACTTCGATTTCGGATTGGAAGTCTTTAGAGACCATATTGAAATCCATGGCTGTCACTTATCGCTTGGTCAACACGGCGGATCTCAATGCCATGAGTTTAACTTCACTTAAAACTTTCAAAATGATTTTGATTCCTGGCGGAAACTCCAATGACATCAACAAAGCGCTGACTCTTTCGACAAAAATCCGAGTCCGACAAGCGGTTCGTGATTATGGAGTGAGCTACTTAGGACTGTGTGCAGGAGCATTTGCCGCCGTGGGCATTGATTCTCGCTCGAACACAACAGCCTATTATGGATTTGCAGTGGCCCAAGGGGATTACCTCAAGCACTGGTATCCCAACGGCAATAGTTCATTGATTGCCGCTGTTCCAAAGGTGAAGTTTGCCGATGGGACGAGTCGATATTTGATGTGGTGGGACGGACCTTCAACTCCCGAGTGGAGCGGGGGAGTGGTGGCTCGATACCCAGACGGAAAGCCCGCCATTTCTCAGACGAGAACAGGTTTAGGATTTGTGATTGTCTCAGGCCCGCATCCAGAAGCTCCCGCCTCCTGGCAATATGATTCAGGTCCAGATCCAGACGGCCTCGATCACGATATAGCGAAAAAAATGATTCGAGCCGCCTTAGACCGAAAGCCGCTTTGAGCTTGGGGTGCCTTTCTCTTTTTCCTTCACCCAGCGCAGCAAACACTCGAAATCACAGTTTTAACAAAAGCCCTTGCTGCAGCGGGTGAAGGAAAAAGAGAAAGGCACCCTCAAGCCCGTTTCTCCTGCAGTTTCCGCACAAGCTTTCTCGTCACCGCTCGCGGAACAAAGCGAACCGACGAAGCCATCATCTTATTTACGGTTCCATGAATGGCCACGGGCTTTCGTTGCATCAGAGCTCGGTAACCGTACAACGCGACGTCGCGGCTGCTGGGGAGGGGAGTGGTTTCGAACAAAGCGACGTTTCCCATGTTGGCCGCTTGTTGGAAACCAGATTTGGTGGGACCGGGGCAGAGAGCTGTGACGCTCACGCCGGTTCCCTGAAGCTCTTCGTAAAGTCCTTCGCTGAAAGAGAGGACGAAAGCTTTCGTCGCATAATAGACCGACATCAAAGGGCCTGGCTGGAAAGCCGCAGTAGAAGCGACGTTGAGGATTTTTCCGCTCTTTCTCTGAATCATCGAAGGCAGAAAAAGATGCGTGAGCTCGGTGAGAGCCATGATGTTCACCTGGATCATGTCTCTTTGTCGTTTCCAATCCGCATCGGCAAAAGCTCCGTAGTCGCCAAAGCCCGCATTGTTGACAAGGATCTCCACTTCGAAGCCTTGAGTTTTTCGAAACAGATCCAAAGCTGCTTCTGGTTTCGCAAGATCCATTGGAATCACCTGAGCGCGGATTCTGTATTTCTTCTCGAGCTCTGTCTTCAGTTCATTGAGCTTCTCACCAGTGCGGGCGACCAGAATCAAATCCCATTCTTTCGCTGCCATGACGTGGGCCAGTTCCCAACCAATGCCGCTGGAAGCTCCTGTGATCAATGCGTAGGCCATACAATCTCCTTAGTAATTTCCATAAAAATGGTAAGTCGTTTTTGATTCTAATTTTTCATAACCCAAAAGCAGCAAACAGATGCCTTCGCGCAGCTGTTCATCAAAATCCAGCTGAAAGAAAGAAAGCTCCGGATTTGAAATCACTTTCTGCATTTTCAAAGAGGGATTGCAGACCTGATCCAAACCCACGAGCAAGCTGTAGCATTTCATCAGAAAAGAAAGAGCCCGCTCCTGATCCATCAAAGAAGGCGTGCGCGCTTTTAAAAGCCCAGCGAGGTGAATCAAAAGTGCTTTCAGTCTCAATTTAAAATCGGTGGCTGCAGTTTCGGAAAGATTTCTCTCTAAAATCAAATGCAAATGACCGAGCAGTTTTGGCAGCTCTGGAAATTCCCGCAAAGTTCCCAGGAAAAAATCAGCAAATTGACTGGCCGAAAGGGGGGAAGAGATTTCATTCAGTCGAGCCTCGAGCAGCGAAATCCATTTTTCAAATTCTCTCTCTGTGCAGGCGAGAAAAACTTCTTCTTTGCTTTGAAAATAAAGGTAGAGGGTTCCTTTGGCCAAGCCCGATCGAAGGGCCAGTTGTTGCATGGCGATCGAATCAAAATCCTGGCTGCGAAACAGCCGAAGGCCTTGATTGAGAATCAAATCTCTCTTGGCATTTTTGTCTTCGGGCTTTCGGGCCCGCAGTGATGACATCTTTTTTGTCATAAATGACCCATGGTCATTATGGTAGGTGACCCAAAGTCATTTATCAAAGATTTATCGTGGATCACTTCAGATTCAGAGTGAACTCTTGAAGCTTCTGGCCGTTGATATCCTTGACCTCGACCAAAGCCTGCTTGTGTTCCCAGTCCAAAACAACTTCGCCAAAATTTTCCTTAGAATAAAGTGAACCCATCCGGTGTTTGTTCTTTTCGCTCTCGATGGAGCCTGGGCGATTGATACTGCTGGCTGTGACATCGTAGAGATCGCCATAGCCTTTCAAGCTGAGCTTGCTGACTTCTGACAAATGGCGATCGCCACTGACAATCAAAAGATTTTTAGCACGGGTCTTTTTAATCAAATCGAAAAGCCTTTTTCGCTCATGTGGAAAGTTCGCCCACTTTTCAAAGCCATGCTCCTCTGCAATCACTTGGATACTGGAAACCAAAATGCGCAGCTCAGCCGGCTTTCGCAATTCATCTTCGAGCCACTTCCATTGCTCACTTCCTAAAATCGTCTTTTTGCGATTTTTGGTCGGCACAAATTTATCCATGGATGATTTGGGTTTCGGATTTGCCTCAAGTTCCGAGCGAAAAGTGCGAGTGTCGAGCAAAATCACATTCACGCGACGGGGAGCTTCGCCAAACACAAACGAGTGATACACCCCTTTTTGCTGTTTCGAAATGCGAGTGGCATCGTAAGGAAAGAACTCAAGAAAAGCAGCGCGAGCTTCGTCCAATTTTGGATTCTTGGCGCCGCCATCATTCAGACCAAAATCATGATCATCCCAAGTGGCCACAATCGGCACCAACGATCTGAATTTCTGAAACTCAGGCACCTTGGCTTGCAGCTTGTACTGCTCAGCAATCGGCTGATCCTCAGATTTGGAGGCATAGATATTGTCCCCCATGGCAATATAGAGATCCGGCTGATCCGCCAAAAGCGTCGACCAAATGGGCTGCGGATTTTTCTGATGAGCACAAGAGCCAAAAGTGATTCGGCTCAATGTTTTCTCAGGCGCAACAGGTGCCACCAGAACCTGAGCCAAGGAGGCTTCGGTGCTGGCGGATTGAACTTTGGGACCAGAGCAAGATGCCAAAAGTCCCAGGAAAAGAAAGAACAATACCGATTTCATCAGCCGCGCTCAGTAAGTGGTTTCACTTGGCGCTGAGGAGCACCGATGTACTCGCTCAAAGGACGGATGATGCGATTGTTCGCTGTCTGTTCCATAATGTGAGCGGACCAACCGGTGGTTCTTGCCATCACAAAAATTGGAGTGAAAAAATCAATTTCAAAGCCCATCATGTAATAAGCAGGACCTGCCGGGAAATCCAAATTTGGATAGATTCGCTTTTTTTCCACCATGACTTTTTCCAAAGCTTCATACATTTGCATCCACTTGGGCTGACCAGTGACCTGAGCCATCACGCCCGCATATTTTTTCATGGTTGGAACTCGGGAGTCGCCTTTTTTGTAAACGCGGTGACCGAAGCCCATGACCTTGCGTTTCGCAGCCAGGGCATCGAGCATCCACTGTTCCGCTTTCGCCGGATCAGCGATCTCCATCATCATATGCATGACTTGCTCATTGGCTCCGCCATGCAAAGGGCCCTTCAGAGCGCCAATGCCAGCCACAGTCGCAGAATAAATATCAGATTCAGTCGAAGCCACCACTCGAGAAGTGAAAGTCGAAGCGTTGAAGCTATGCTCAGCATAGAGAATCAAAGACACATCAAATGCTTTGACCACTTCTTTCTGTGGAACTTTTCCAAAACACATGTGAAAGAAATTTTCAGATAGGGACAGGTTTTTATCTGGAGCAATAAAATCCAAACCTTTTTTAAAGCGGTAATCCGCTGCAATCATGGTCGGAATTTTCGCCAGCATGCGGAGCGCTTTGTCTAAATTGGTCTTTGGAGTCGCATCCCAAACACGCTCATCTTCGCAACCCAAAAAGCTCACACCAGTACGAATCGAATCCATGGGATGGCATTTTTTAGGAAGACGACGAATGACTTCGAGATTGTCTTTGGAAATATCTCTGTAATTGCGCTCTGTTTTTGTGAATTCGGCCAATTGGCCTTTGTTCGGAAGCTCGCCATTGTACATCAGGTAAGCGACCTCTTCGAAAGTGCAAAGCTCAGCCAGATCCTGAACAGGGTAACCGCGATAGACCAAAGAGTTGGTGTCGGCATTCACTTTGGACACAGAAGAAGTATCCATCACAACACCTTCTAGGCCTTTTTTCACATTCACTTTTTCTGGTTCTGGAACATAATCCGGATTGACGTAATCTTGTGACATTGAAATCTCCCTCTCCTATGACAGTTTAAAATTAAAAATATTCTGATCAAAAGTGCTGTAGCGTTCGTAATCGGTGAGCTCATAGAGCTCTTTTCGATGCTGCATTTTATCCAAAATGCCTTCTTGGTTGCCCTCTTTCAGGATGTGTTTCAATCCCTCTTCTTGGGCTTTCATCGCCAATCGCAAAGTGGTTACCGGCCAAATCACGATATTGAAACCAAGGCCCTCAAGCTGTTTGATCGAAAGCAATTTGGATTTTCCAAATTCAGTCATATTCGCCAAAAGCGGGGCTTTCACAGCTTTGCGAAAAGCCTCGAATTCTTTTTCATCCTGCAAAGCCTCAGTGAAAATCACATCAGCGCCTGCGTCGACATAGGCTTTGGCACGCTCGATGGCTTTTTCAAGCCCTTCGCTGGCCCGAGCGTCGGTCCGAGCAATGATCACAAAATTGGGATCCAGCTTTCGCGACATATCCGCCGCTTTGATTTTTTGCAGCATATCTCCAGTTGAAACCAAAGATTTTCCATCGAGGTGTCCGCAGCGTTTGGGATTTTCCTGATCTTCCAAATGGCAACCAGAAAGACCAAGCTCGATGAATTCTTGAATGGTGCGTGCCGCATTCAGAGCGACGCCAAATCCAGTGTCGGCATCAATGATCGAAGGCAGCTTCGTGACCCGCGCAATTTGACGACCTCGCTGAGAGACTTCGCTCAAAGTTGTCAGTCCCACATCCGGATAGCCGAGATCATTCGAAAGCACGGAGCCCGAAATGTAAACGCCTTCAAATCCCAATTTTTCAATCTGCATGGCGGAAAGTGGAGAGAAAGCGCCGGGAAACTTAAGCAGCTTCCCGGATTTCAATCCTTCACGAAATTTTTTTCTTTTATCAGCCGGCTGGCTTTCGTTAAAAAGCATGATTTAAAAAATCCCTTTTGTGTCACGTTTGTTGTTGGTTAATTTTTCCAGCGGAATCTGCACGTTCAGTTCTTGAACTTGCGCAGCTGTGAGTTCCAAAAGATTTTCGCTCAAAGTAATGAAGCGGTTTCTTTCGTCCTTGCTGATAATTCCTTCAGTCAGCTCATCAAATTTGCGAACATAATCTTTGCGCACAAATGGTTTCGCACCAGCTGGGTGGGCATTGGCCACACCGAGCTCGTCCACTAATTTTTCTCCGTTGTTGAAAATGATTTCAACTTGACCGCCGAAGCGTTTTTTATTTGGATCCTGATCGTGGTACCATTGGGTCCACTGAGAATCTTCCACAGTGCGAATTTTCTGCCACAGTTTGACAGTGTCAGGACGTTGAGCCCGCTCAGGAGCGTAAGAATTCACATGGTGCCAACGGCCGTCTTGGAGAGCCACTGCGAAAATGTACATGATCGAGTGATCCAAAGTTTCACGCGAAGCTTTGGGATCCATTTTTTGAGGATCGCCAGCTCCAGTTCCAATCACATAATGAGTGTGATGAGACGTGTGAATGACGATTTCTTTGATATCGTCAAAATTGGTTATTTTTTGTTTCATTCGAGCTGCCAAATCAATCAAAGCCTGCGACTGGTATTCAGCCGAGTGCTCTTTGGTGTATGTTTCAAGAATGGCGCGCTTGTCTTCGCCCACTTCGGGAAGTGGTACTTCATATTTGCCGTCTTTTCCATCCAGCATATAAGAAATCACAGAATCTTCACCTTCATAGATCGGTGAAGGAGCTCCTTCGCCGCGCATGCAACGATCCACAGCTTCAATGGCCAATTTTGCCGCATGCGCTGGAGCATAAGCTTTCCAAGAAGAGATTTCACCTTTACGAGACTGACGAGTGGTGAAAGAAACATGCACTGCTTGTTGAACCGCTTGAAAAATCGTCTCTGTCGGAAGACCAAGCAAAGTTCCAATTCCAGCGGCTTGGGCTGGGCAAAGATGAGCAATGTGATCTTTCTTGTGTTTGTGCAAGCAAATGGCTTTCACCAAATCCACATGCACTTCATAGCCAGTGACAATCCCTTTCAGAAGATCTTTGCCGGATTTTCCCATTTGCTGAGCCACTGCCAAAATCGGTGGGATATTATCGCCTGGATGAGAGTAATCAGCTGCCAAAAAAGTATCATGAAAATCCAATTCACGAACGGCTGTGCCGTTAGCCCAAGCGGCCCACTCGGCATCAAATTTTTGTGAGTTCGGCATTCCAAACACAGTGGCCCCCTGAGTGCGTGGGTGAGCCAGCGCCATGGAACGGGCCGAAGCCACAGGTCGGCGATTGGCAGAGGCAATGGCCACCGAAGCATTGTCGATGATCCGATTGATCACCATGTCAGTGACATCAGCTTTGATGGGAGCATTGTCAGAAGCAATTTCTGCAATTTTCCACGCCAGTTGATTTTCGCGAGCCAGTTTTTCTTTCGAGGGATAAACACGAACAAGATGTTTTCGCATGAGAATGTCCTTTGGTTTTGAACCAAAGAAGCTAGCACAGGTCTCAACAAGGGAGGAAACCTTTGCAATCGCGTTATGACAATAACGCGGATTTTAGAAAGTGCCGATGCTAAAATAGATGGGCCACTGGGATTCGTTGCGCTCTTCTTTGAGATCCAATTTGTATCCCAGATCCAGAGACACTGGTCCGAGTGGTGTTGCATAGCGTAGACCAATGCCGACCGCATCTCGGTAGGGATCAGAAAAGCCCAGAGATTCAACAAAGACAGCTCCACCATCGTAAAAGGCGGCGGCTCCCACGGGGCCAAAAAGTGGGAATCGAATTTCAGATTTGAGCAAGTACATGCTGGCCGATGTCGTCAATGGGTAATCGCGGGTCGTTTTATCTTTATCTGCCGGATCTGGAAAGAACTCGTGCTCATTTGGAAAAGCTTCATCCGGTTGAAAGCCTCGGATCGTGGTTTGTCCCCCCAAAGTAAATCCTTTGAGATCGTAAGGAACCCCGCCCTCACGACTGTAATTGCGGATGTAACCACCCCTCAGAGAGTTGGCCCAGACCCAACCGGCACGACGCAAAGAATGATAGTGAGTGAAGTTTCCGTAAGTGCGAATATAGTCCACTTCTCTTGAGCTTCCGAGTCGGGGTGAACTGTACTCTAAATTGACCCTTGTGAAAGATCCCTTGGTCGGATTGAAAGGGTGATCCCGGTAATCAAAATCAACCGTTGGTCCGGTGGAAACAATGACGACCTCGGTTCTTTCGATTTTCTCGTTGTCTTCATCGAGAGGGAAAGTTCGGATCTGCGAAGAGTTCCAAAGGTCATAGGAAGTGATTAAATTGGAAGTCACTGCTTGTTCCAAAGTGTAAGAGATCTGTTTGAGTTGAGTTCCCTGTCGAGCTTCATAATTCGAAACGTATTCCGCCAAAGTGTAATTGATTCGACCTTTCACTCGAGTATCGAACAAGTAAGGTTCCAAATAGCCAAGCGTGACTTTCCGCTCGAGAAATTTCACTTTGTCGATGTTGTAATTTCCCTCTGCCCGAGCAGAGGCACCGCGGCCGGTTCCTAAAATATTTCGGTAAGCGATTCCGATATAACCGCGGACAGTGATTCCAAGCTCACTGTTGACCCCGGCTCCCATTGTGAACAGACCCGGATCCCGGTCGAGCACTCGAATGACCACAGTTCGCTGTTGAATCTGGGTTTTTTCTTCTAAAGTTTTAATGCTGACAGAATTGAAATGTCCCAATCTTTGCAAACGACGAGTGGATTCTTCGATCAAGTGAGGAGTGAGAACATCTCCTTCTTTAAATTCCAATTCTTTCAAAATCACCGAATCCTTAGTGATGGAATTTCCTTCAATTAAAATAGAGGCAACTTGAATTTTGGGGCCTTCGTTGATTTTAAAGTGCACGGAAGCCTGCGTGCTATCCGAATTGTAGCGAACCAAATCCTCGCGCTCGTTAGTCAAGCGCATTTCGAGGAATCCTGAATTTTGATAAAATTCTTTGAGCTTGCCGATTCCTTCTTCGAGTTTGTTCAAACGCAAGGGTTCATTGGCTTGAAAGCCTAACAACTTCGCCAACTGCTCAGAAGAAATGGAATTGTTGCCTTCAAAACTCAAATCTTGAAGCAAAGTGCGAGGTCCTTCATCCAGATTGACTGTGATGACGATTTCATCTTTTTTCTCACCCGTGTAAGTGGTTTTGGTGCTGATGACTTTGGCTCGCAAGTAGCCTTGATTTTGCCGGTCAATCACGAGGTTTTTCAAGCCAGTTTCAAAATCTTCGCGATTGTAATAGCCATCTTGAATCAACTCAGAAGAATGATCCTTCAGGAATTCAACGTAATATTTTTCAGGAGCTGCCTGGACACCGATGAGCTGGATGTCTTTGATTTTAACGAGAGGACCTTCTTTCACGTTCAAGATCACAGCTTTTTGATAAGCTTGCCTCATTGTGGCCTCTTCTCCAGAGACTTCGACGCGAGCAAAGCCTTCTTTGAGATAATAATTTTTCAGCCGAGTCGCCAGTTCGGGTCCGATATTTGGATTCGGAGAATAGAACTGATCCAGTTCCAAAGCATCTTTCAAAGTGCCTAGCCCCTTGCGGGTCACTCCCTTAAACTCAATGAAATACTGATCCGTGTTGGCAACAGAAAAGGAAAGGTCCGCTCTGGATTCGTCGCTATTGAAATTGACTTGTGGCCCGACGAGCTCTGCTTTCAAATAGCCCTTTTTGCTGAAGCGTTCGCGAGCGTCTTTTCGCAGATTATTGAGGATCTGATCGTTCAAGGGTTCATCTTCCAGTTTGTTGATCAGAAATCTTTCGAACTGCTGACGGAACTCCGGATTGGCGGCTTTCAGTTCAATGTTTCGAATTCGAGATTGAGGACCCTCTTTGATTTTCATTGTGACGTTGACTTCGGTGGGCGACATTCTTGCAAATTCAAGGTCGATCACAGTGTTTCGAAAACCTCGCTCCATATACATTCGACGGATTCGATCGCCAGCTTCAATCAGTGTTTGCTGGTCAAAAACTGCTTTTTCGGCCACGCCAAGTTCAGTGCGAAGGTCGCTTTCAGAAAAATAATGAGCGCCTTGAATGCTAAGGCTTGAAATCCTTCGGGTTCGGCCGACATTCAAATGGTAAACTTCGCTGGCGCCTTTCATTTCAAGATTCATCTGCACAGTTTCGTATTGCTCTTGAAGGACCAAAAGGCGAATGAGTTGATCCAAGTCGGCTTTGCTGGGATTACCTGATTTCAAAAATGGAAACTGCTTTTTCAGCTCGTCTTGAAGTTGCGGCGAAAGGGCAGAGATGTCGACCTGGCGGTTCTGGGCAGCTGCGATGGATGAGACAAAGAGCATCACGCAAAAAAGAATTCTCATTTGAACTCCTTTTTCAGCTCCAGATCGATGCCGAGAATACTTTGGTCTTCATTGTTTGTGGTGGTGATACCGCCCGAGTTGTTATTGGTGTTGTATTTCCGGTCTTCAAAACGCCCGACTGCTGAAAGGCTTTCAGTGAAATTGTAATGAAGAGTGTACTCTTGCGAGGAAAGAGAACCCGAAGTCTGAGTGGCAGCAGCGCGGACTTTATCCGAAAGTTTTTTTGACAAAGTCACTCTTTGCACAGAAACGTTGCGAGTGTCATCATAGGTCGACGAAACTTGGATTTCGACACCGGTGGATTTTTGAATTTGCTTAATCAAACCGATTTGAGTGAAGGCGCTGGCGGCAATGGCCTGGACAGCTTTGTCTTTGGCTTCATTTCCGGCCTGCACCTGTCGCTCTAAAGACTGACTGGTCACACCAAGAGCAATCAAGGAAATGATGTCCTGATCACTCAGCGGAGGAACGCTGGAAAGCCTGACCACTGGATCTTTTGCTCGGCCTTGAATGACCATGTTGATGTCGTATTCAGTGATCCGCGACCTGGCAGTGAGATAAATCTCTGGATTGATTTCATCTTCCGAAGTAAATCTGACAGTGGCACTTTGCACTTCAAAAATCTTATCACGGAAAATGGCCTTGGTTGACTTTCCGGCGACCAGCTGTCCGCCCAGAATGGGATTGGCCGGGGCCCCTCGCACGATGACATTGCCACTGACTGTGCCATCGACCATAGAGTTTTTAATCTGTAGAGGCTCTTCGAGAATGATATTGATATCCAAAATCACAGGTTCAAAGGCGCTTCGCAAAATCATTTTCGGAAGATAAGAGCTCTGTTTCAGATTGTTGCCAGAGACTTCGTCGGCCAGTTCCTTGTCGACGAATCCGCCGCGAACATAATAAGTGCCCGAAAGTTTAAACGGAAACCAAGTTCCAGAGAAAACCAGGTCCGCGTCTCCTGTCGTGCGGACTCGATCGGGGACATTCAAATTGACGTTTTGCAGTCGAGCTTTCACTGAAGTGGGAAGGTTCTGAGGTCCGGCGATGATCACTGAACCGTCGCCATCAAAAGTTCCGCCGGCGAGAGTTCCGCGAAAAGCATTGATGAGAATTTTTGATTGTGAAAACTGCACATCCGCCTGAGTCTTTTCAAAAGGATGGGGAAATCCCTTCAATTTGGCAAATGCATTTCGGACATTGGCATTGCCGAGGACTTCAGGTTTTAACAGGGGCCCTGAGACATCGGCAGCAATTGTAGCTTCGCCAGCGAGCTCCTCGAGAAAGGGAACAAAGATCTGAAACAATCTCAATTGGGCTTGTCCTTCGATGCGAAGATTCAATTCCTCATGGGAAATACGTCGGCCTTTGACTTCGAAATAAGTTTGATCTCCCTGAATTTTAAAATTTGTCAGCGAGGCGATTCCGTTGGTCATGCTGATTTCCATGGGCTGGGGATTTCGCAAACTGAGGCTTCCACGTTGCAAAAGTAAGCTGTCGATTTTTCCAGTGCCCGAAGCCATCCAAGGCCCGCCCCGATCCGATGCCAGCTTCAGGTTGCCTGTGAGAGAAGCGCGGTATTCGCTGAGCAGCGAGCCGCCGCCCACCAGCGTGAACAGAGTCGTGTAATTCCAATCTTTGGCAATGAGACTGAGCTGAAAGGGAGCGTTTTCGGTCAATGGAAACTGAAACTGCCCCTGAAGCTGTCCGCCAAAGAGATTGGTTTTTCCCAACACGGATTGTCTGTCAAATTCTAAATCGAAAGTGGATTCTGCGAACTCCTGCTCTTCGATGACGAGCTGGTTGAGCTGACCCTGAATTTGAATATCCGGTTTGAGGATAAAACCTTTGAGTTTGGTCTGGACATCCAGAATCCCAGAGATTTGAGTCCCCAGTTTTGAAATGTTTTCGGATTGTTCGATTGGCAGGCCTTTGCCTTCAACTAGGATGTCAATATCGCCATTGGGATGTGAAATTCCAGAGGCTTTGATTTCGTGTTTGTTTTTGACAATCAAGGCTTTTTGGATTTTCATTTCGCCAGCATCAGAATGCAAATCCACTTCCAATTTATCGAAAGTCTCACCAATCACGTCGCCGCGAGCAATGGACGCATTCAAATCATAAGAGAGCTTCCCCAATTCAAATGGCCCTTCGACTTTGAAGGTGGCGGTTCCTGTTCCGCCAACCGCAAAAGGAAACTGAAAAATTCGCTGCAGAATGCTCATCAGTTCATTCACTTCAAATTTGCTGATCTGTCCCGCAGTTTGCAAACGCTTTTTACCCAGATCGATGTCGAGATCCAATTTGTAATCTGTTTGGGGAAAGTGAGCTTCGACATTTTGGAAAAGCAAAAACCCTTTTTGATAGGAGAGATTGCCGCTCGGCGCTCCTAAAAAGAAATTTTCAAAAAACAGGTCCTGGGTTTTTAACTTCATTGTGAAGGTGGCTGCATGCGAATCACCTTGAGTGGACCCAAGAACTTCGCTGGCACCTTCGATTTTCAGTCCGGCCAGGCGGCGAATGTTTTTGAAATGAAAAAGAGGAGAAGAATAATTGATCTTAAAGCCGCTTTTGTAGTTGATGACTCCGTCTGAAGCTCCGCGGTCTTCGGCGACTTTCAATGCGGCTTTGTATTTGATTTCCTGATTGGAAATGCTGAAATCTCCATCAGCTTCGAATTCGTCAATCTGCACGATCGTGTTACCCACTCCTTCGCCAGTGCGCACTTCCAGCTGTTCCCCCTTGGCTTTTCCGACGCAGCCAAGTTGAGTTTCAGGATAGACGGGACCCTGGCATTGAAAATTGGCTCCAATGAAAATTTCCAGGGGCAGATCGCCAATCCCCAGTCGGGCCAAAAGCTCATGCAAATCAATTTGCTCAGATGTTAAGTTGGCCTTTAAAGTGATGTTTTTTTCTGGTCCGCTTCTACTGAAATCAATTTCCAGATCTTTGATGTCGGCCAGCCCAGCTTCATTGGTCAGCTCAACGGACGGAATGACAAGTCGATCATTTTCCATTTTTCCTTGAAATTGGAGATTGCCAATGTCGAATTGATTGACTTTCAACTGCTGACCGGAAAATTTAAAGCCAGCGTCGATTTTCCCCCCGCCTTTCAATTCCATTCGGCCAGAAGAATTGATTTTTCCCAAGATGCTGGGAAGTTCAAACAAATTGCGCGAGGTCTGAACCACGCTTTCAAGTTCAGAGAAAATTTCAAACTCCAATGTGCCTTTGGGATCTGTCATCAATTTTGGCAAATCCACCAAAGAGCCTTTGGCGGTGAGCAAAGAGTTCATGACTCCCAATTTCAGGTTGTAGACGTCCAAAGTGTTGGGATTCAGGGCAGCTTCACCTTGCAGGCGGAAAGGCACTTGGCCGCTGGAGTCATACTCAAGAACAGAGTCACTGAAGTCAAATTGCAAGCTCAGCCGATCTGTGCCCTTGATCACCAAAAGATCCGAGGCGCCGAGGTAAATTTTAGTTTTGAATTTTTTTGAGTACAGAGAAATTTCGCTTTCTCTCAGTCCAAGACGAGAAAGCGGAACTCCCTTGATCAGTTCAAAAAAAGATTTCAATGGCAACTCTTCAGCCTTGGAATCATCACTTTTCAAATATTCATCCAGATCGATCACGGCTTTGGGTTTTTCGATCAACAGGCTTGAAATCGCCAGTCTTCCCCCGAGCATTGCCAATAAATCCAAGGACGCCGATATTCTTTCGGCCTCGACCGGCGGGAGGTCGAAATTTTTTTTACTGATGCGAATTCCCTGCAATTGAATTTCTGGAAAAAGCAGTGTCCAGTCGACATTTTGAATTTCAACTTGGACGGGAAGCTTTTCAGAGGAAATGCGATTGATCTGGCTCAGAAGCCAGCTTTGCATTTTGGGTTTCAAACTAAAATAAACACCGGCGATGGCAGAAAAGGCGATGGCCAGCGGAAGAAGGATCAAGAGCACTCGTTTGCTCATAAAAAGTCCTCCTTCCACTCGCGCAGCAAGGAAGTGGCGGCGCGGTAGGCAGGACGGGCTTCAATCATCCCCTCTAAAATTTCAATTGCCAGCTTTTTCTGCTCAAGCCCCCAAAGGGCTTGAGCGCGTAAATAATAAACGGCAAAAACAGTTTCAGCGTCTTCCGAGTATTTCGCTTCCAGGACAACCAGCTCATCTAAAAGTTCAAGAAAGCGCCGACTGCGAAGCAGAACTTCGGCCTTGAGCCAGTCTCTTTCGGGACTCTCTGGAGCTTTTTCAAGCAGTCTGAGAGCTCCTTCATCGAAATCCCAGATCATCATCGCCAGAGCGAAATCTGAAGCCAACGACTGAGCGCTTTGCAGAGCTTCATGCATGGACTTTTCAATTTCAAAGAGAATCTTTTCTTCTTCTGGATCTTTTTTCTCAAACAATGGAAAGAAAATTTCTTTGCGGGGTTTGTCCGGGCGCTTGGCGATGTAGTCTTGGGCTAAACGCTCTCGGTGCTCCATCTGCAATTGATAGACTTTCATGTCTCCGGGAAAAAGATTGGAAAGCTTTTGCAGGGTTTGATCTTCTTCTTTTCTCAGTCCCTGGGAGCGAAAGACTTCCAGCTGCGACAGGAGCTCTTTCTTTTTTCGCTCCGCTTTTTCGACGAATTTTTTTCGCCGCAATTGGCGCTGATGAATGAGCTCTTCATCAAAATGATCCAAAACATGGGATCTTGCCAAATGGCCCATGCGTCGTTTTTCATCGGCACCTTCGATCAGCGCCTTTTTGATTTCATTGGAAACAGTTTCAATGGAAAGAAAAATGGCTTCAGCAAAATGTCCCCAAGGAATTTTTGAGCCA
Organism: Pseudobdellovibrionaceae bacterium; assembly: GCA_041288045.1. Classification (GTDB taxonomy): domain Bacteria; phylum Bdellovibrionota; class Bdellovibrionia; order Bdellovibrionales; family Bdellovibrionaceae; genus 21-14-0-10-47-8. Next base: position 26,351 of record JBGGMM010000212.1, read on the forward strand.
TCACTCAGTTTGCGAGAAATAAAATCACTCAAGGTGCCGGCGAAACCACAATGCAAAAGATAAGTGGACAGCGCTTCGAATTCACTCAGGCTTAATTTTTCTTTTTCATATTTTTTGATCAGCGCATCGGCAGCCAGTTCGGGGCTTTCAAAATGACCCAGAAAAGCTTGGATTTCCATTTCAATTGAAGTGGCCGAACGCAGTTGTGACAAAAGGGCTCCCTTGAGCCCTTTATTTTAGAATAAATCCTAATAAATCATGAGACTTAACGCGGCAAATTAGGACTTCGGTAGGATCTCGTTTTTTTACTCGGTGACGCGAGAAACGTAGACGCCTTCGACAGTGTCAATGCGAAGCAAATCGCCCTGATTGATGTGCAGAGGAACGTTCACAACTAGACCTGTCTCCAGAGTGGCGTGTTTAGTGGCGCCAGTGACTCGGTCGCCTTTCACACCTGGCTCTGTGTGAGCCACTTTCAGGTTCACAGCCTTCGGGACATCAACGGAAACTGGACGTTCGTTGTAGAACAAAACCACAACCGGAAGGTTCTCAGTTAGGTAGTTGGCAGATTCGCCAATTTCATGAGGCAAAATACACAGCTGCTCATAGCTGGACTGATTCATGAAATTATAGCCGTTGTCGTCTTTGTAGAGAAAAGTCATTTCGATGTTTTGCACATCAGGCACTTCAAAGCGTTCGCCCGATTTGAAAGTTCTCTCCAGCAATTGGCCAGTGAGCAAATTGCGCAATTTGGTGCGAGTGAACTGATTTCCTTTTCCAGGTTTCACGTGCTGAAAATCAATGACTTGATAGGGGTTGCCCTCCACCATCACGCGAAGACCTTTATGAAAATCCGAAAGTTCGTACATAGCCACACCTCATCCGTCGAGTTGAAAGAAAGCTGAAGATGCCCAAGAAGCCAAGAAAGGTCAACCGTTCGAGAAATCCGTGATCAGACCCTCATTGTGATCTTTAATCCTCTGCAGCAAATTTTCCAAAAGCCGTTTCTTGCGATCAAAGACGACTTTTTCTCTCGATAAAAGGGGTTGCAAGGGCATGGCCTCTTCTTCAGGGGAATGCTCTTCCAAAAGCTCAAAGCGCTTGTTGATTTCGGGGTGGCCAGGGGTTTTTGCATTGAGCTCCATCAGGGCCGATCGAGCCTTTTCCAAATTATTTCGCACAATCAGCGCATCGACGAAGGACAGCTTTCGCTCCAATTCATTGGCGCTCAAAGCTGGAGCTGCAGGAGTGGGATTTTCTTTGGCTTGCGGAGCTTTTTCCGCTTTGTTTTTAGGGCCCGAGTACTCAAAGAGATCCTCTTCGTACTCATCGGCGCTCAGGCTTTCCAATTTTTGAACTGCGTTGCGGGCCTTTTCGCTTTGTGGGTTCAAAAAAAGAACCCGCTTGAAAGCTTTCAAAGCTTCTTTCGGCTGACTGGTCTGCAAATACAATGTTCCAAGCAGGTGCAAAGCCAAAAGATTTTCGGCATCTAGCTCGCAGGCTTTTTGCAAAATCGGCAGAGCTTCGCGGAACCGGCCCTGATCCAAAAGCAGTCGTCCAAGGGCGACGTAGCCGCCCACATACTCAGGATGACGCCGAATTCCATTTGCCGCCACTGTTTCTGCTTGGGGGAAATCACCGGATTCGCGCAAAGCTTCCGCAAGAGGCGCGAAAATTTTGGAATTGGGATCTTTTTGCAAAATGCGATGGTACTCTTCAATCGCTTTCGCTGGAATTTTAGCCATACTTGATCTTTGCATTCCTGGCTGCGGCATGCAAGCATTCGGAGATGATCATTCTCGGCATCGACCCGGGTTCCAGGATCACGGGTTTTGGAGTCATTCAAGTCTCAGGTCATGGTGCTCACACTCGCATTCAGCACATCAATCATGGCGTGATCCTGATGAAACCCACCGATCCTTTTCCTTTGCGAATGAAGGAAATTGGCGAGGGCATGCAACTGATTCTTCGCAAATACAAACCGGCGCAAGTGGCAATTGAAAAGATCTTTTTGGGTCGCAATGCCGACAGTGCTTTTAAGCTGGGACATGCGCGGGGAGTGGCGCTTTATGAGTCGGCCCGATTCGGCTGCGAAGTTTTTGAATACGCCACTCGTTTGGTGAAAAAGGGAATCACCGGTCGCGGGGGGGCGAGCAAAGAAGAAGTGCAGGCCAGCCTTGAAAAACTGCTGAATCTCAAAGCAATTTCTCGCATTGACGCCTCGGATGCATTGGCGCTGGCGACTTTCCACGCTTTTCGGATCACGAATCCCTTGCTTCGAAAGGCCGGTCGCAGTCAAAATCTAGATCTGTAAATCAAAGGGGCCTTCATGATTGCTCAGCTCAAAGGTTTTATTCTCGAAGTCACACCAGAACATGCCGTTTTGGATGTCAACGGTGTTGGCTACGAGCTCGTTTGTTCGCTGAACACTTTGGCTGAATTGCAGGCGGATTTGATGGGCGGGACGGGAGCCACTGCCAAGCCCTCAAAACCTGTTCAGGTTTACACTTACACGCATGTGCGTGAGGATGTTCTGCAGCTTTTTGGATTTGCCACGAAAACGGAAAAGCAACTTTTCACCACACTTCTCAAAGTCAATGGCATCGGCCCTAAGATGGCCATCAATATTCTCTCAGGCGCCAGTGTGGATCAGATTCTGGTGATGATTGAAGCTGAGGATGTGAAAGCTCTTTCGAAACTTCCGAAAGTTGGCAAGAAAACCGCTGAGCAGATGGTTTTGACACTTAAAGGAAAATTGGTGATTCACGAGCCAGAGGCCGCGCAGAAAAAAACTTCGGCGACTGGCAAGCAACTTTCTCTTTCTCATTCGGAAATTCATTCGGCTCTGGTGAATTTGGGATTTCGACCGCAGGATGTGGACAAAGTGGTTTCACAGCTTCCCAAGGAAATTGATTTGCAAGAGGGAATCCGCCAAGGCCTCTCGGCCCTGAGCGGAGCTTAAGGAGACGGATCCATGGCTATTTTTGAAAGCGAAGATTTTAAAGACGAAGAAACCCTCACGGCGGAAAAAAATTCCCGCGAGATGCTTTCCAAACAGCCACTGGAGGGGGAGAGCTCCTGGGAAAATGTGTTGCGGCCTTCTTCTTTTGATGAATTTCCGGGGCAAGACCAAGTCAAAGAAAAGCTCAAAGTTTTCGTGCAAGCAGCAAAAAGTCGCTCGGAGCCTTTGGATCACGTGCTTTTGTCGGGCCCTCCGGGGTTGGGAAAGACGACTCTGGCGAAAATCATTGCCAATGATTTGGGTGTGGATTGCAAAATCACTTCGGCGCCTGCTTTGGATAAAAAAGGGGATCTCGCTGCACTTTTGACTTCGCTGAAACCTTTCTCTGTGCTTTTCATTGATGAGATTCATCGCTTGAGCCGTGTGGTGGAAGAGTATCTTTACACGGCCATGGAAGATTATTACCTCGACATCGTCACTGGCGAAGGCTTGGGTGCTCGCTCGATGAAATTTCAACTGGTTCCTTTTACTTTGGTCGGAGCGACGACACGAGCCGGGCTTTTGAATGCACCTTTCCGAGATCGCTTCGGGATCACAGAGCGACTGAATTTCTACGATAAAAAATCACTGCAGCAGATTCTCACTCGTTCCGCTGAGATTTTGAAAATTGCGGCCAGCAGTGATGGTCTGCACGAAGTGGCGAAGCGTTCGCGTGGGACTCCGCGGATTGCCAACCGGCTTTTGAAGCGTGTCCGTGACTATGCGCAAGTCAAAGGCACCGGCATCATCAACGAAGAAATTGCGCACTACGCGCTTGATCAGTTGGGAGTCGATCAATTGGGGCTTGACCCCATGGATCGTCGCATTTTGGAACTCATCGAAACCCGCTTCCAGGGCGGGCCTGTAGGGATCGAAACCATCGCTGCCGCTTTATCTGAAGAGAGCGACACGATTGAAGAAGTGTATGAGCCTTTCCTGATTCAGGAAGGACTTTTGCATAAAACCCAAAGGGGGCGAGTGATCACGGAGCTTGCCAAAAAGCATATCGCCCCCAAATAGGGGGTTTTCCGTGTTTGATTTAGATGTTCCTGTATGGGAGCTCGTTTTCCGAGTTGTGGTTATCTATTTTTTTGTTCTGGCGGGGCTAAGACTTTCCGGGAAAAAACAAATCGGTGAAATGGCGCCCTTTGATTTGGTCGTGCTTTTGATTCTCAGTGAGACTGTGCAGAACGCGATGACAGATGGGGAGAATTCGCTGTTGGGGGGAATGATTTTGGCGGGTTCTCTTTTAGCAATCAATCACTTGGTCGCAGCAGTCACTTTCAAAAGCAAAATGCTAGAAGAGCTCGCCGACGGAAAGCCGCAAATCCTGATTCACCAGGGAAAAGTCGATCACCGAGTCGCCAAGCGAGAAAAAATCACTCACGACGAAATCCTCGAAACTTTGCGCGGGAAAAATATTTTCAATATTTTGGATGTTGAGTACGCAATTCTGGAAACCAACGGGACTCTGTCGGTGAAGAAAACGCAGAAGGCGGAGAAGAAAAACCAGGACCAGCAGGATTCGCCAGAGACAATTGACCGGGCGACTTAGGGTACTAGGTCCTGTTTCTGTGAACGGGGAGTCGTTGGAAAACTGATCACAAAAGCTTAGGAAAGTATTCAAGGCATTGTTTATGACCAGGTTCTAAGCTCTAAATGGAAATCTGGTGCCCAGGTGGGATTTGGTTTTGGACCACCTGTTAAAAGAATGCTACAAGGCCGATATGAGAATTT
>JBGGMM010000213.1:0-20072 GCA_041288045.1 Pseudobdellovibrionaceae bacterium
GATTTATGTGATATGACCAAGGCGGAGGTGGCGGCTTCTTAGCCGTTGATCTTCGCCGACACAAAAATCCTGGGCGGCAGCAAATCCATTGCTCCGCCCACCTAATCCCCTGAATTTTTATTCTTTACTTGCTCCTGGAAAGCAATCCGATTAGTTCTCAGTTCTATGATGACAGTCATGGATTTCGTTCAATCTCTTCAAGATTTAAAAAAGGCCCGTGATCAGTGGGCGCAAAAGGATATTTCCGAAAGATCAATGGCATTGATTCAAATCGCTGATGCCATGGCAAAAAATAAAAATCTGATTTTAAAGACTTCATTTGAAATTCAAAAAATGCCTCAGAATTTTCTGGCGCTTGAAGAAATCGATGCGTCAGTTCAAGTTTTTCAGAGTGTGGCTCAGCAAAAGCCTCCGGAAGGGTTTTTACCACGACCCAGCGGTCTGGTCTCGATTCTCCTTCCCGAATTTTTCTCGGTTCGTATTCTTGCCGAGCGCTTGGCGCCAGCACTGCTTGCCGGAAATGGGATTTTTGTTTTTTTTCCAAAATCTGTGTCCTCGCTTTTGAGTGTTTGGCAGAAAATTCTTCCAAGTGATCTCCCGGTTCGTTTGTTCACTGGTGATGCCGAACTTGAGCAGGTCATGACAGCCCATCCTTCGATTCAGGCCGTCAGTTTTTATGGACTGCCCGAGCGAGCCGCGAAGTTACCTCTGGCTGCTCTATCGGGGTCTTGGAAAAAATGGCAGGTCAGTGGGGGCTTTCATAATGCCGCATTGATTTTGAATGATGTGGACCTTTCACAAGTAGCAACTCAATTGGCTGAAAGTTGCTTTGTCGGTATGGGGCAGCTCCCGTGGAATATCTCGACCATTTATGTGACCGAAAATTTAAGGCCGGATTTTGAAAAGCTGTTTTTGTCTGCAGTCGAGGCATTGCCAGCGCAAACAGTGTCCGAAGCCACCTTTCAAAAAAACGAAAAATTGTTGGAACAATTTCAAAATGAAAAGGGAAAGATCTTGTTTGGTGGTCAGGCGGGTCAACCCACCTTGGTTGAAGACCACAGTCATTGCTCTGTTTTGCAGCAGGATTGCCTGTCGGCTCCGATCGTTTTGATTTCGCCGGTCAAGTATGCTCATGAGATGGTCAAATGGGCGAACACATCCTATTACGGAATGTATGCTCAGATTTTTGGTTCTGCAGAGAAGGTTGGAAAGTTTGCTTCGCAATTGGACGTTAGTCGGGTTGGAGCTAACAGCTGGATATCATCGATGCAAACCTTGCCTCAGGGATTGAAGCAGTCTTTTTTTGGAATTCCGGATTTACATTCATTTGCGGGGTTCTTTTCTGACATGCGAAAAATTGACGGGTCTGAATCAAAAAGCTGACACTCTCTCAATTTAAAGTGTAATTTTTGGCGCGAGTTCGCATATCACATTGAGGGCAGTAGGCCTCTTCTTTGATTTCAACAGAGTCTTCAGAGCGAACATGGCGAAGCTCAAGGACGCTGGAACACAAAATACAATTATTGTGGGCTTGAATGAATTCTCGGTGATTGCTTGTTTCGACTCTTTCAAAATATTGAACTTTGCCAAACTCCATTTTTCTTCCTTCTGTGTGATGATAATGGAGTTTCATTGCAAATCGCGGACTCAGGACGAAGGACGGAAGGAATGGCGAAAACTATCCAAGGCCTAGAATTTTTTTCAGCTGCTCTCTTCGTTCTTCGAGAAGAAGATCGATGATTTCTTCGCAGGCAATTTCATAGAGATCTATGAATAATCGAAGCGACTTAAGAGGGACTTTTGAGACGCCCCTCTCGATGTTGGAGATAAATTGCGGTGATCCGTAACCTAACTTCAAGGCCACTTGGGCCTGTGTCAAGCCTTTGGCTTCCCGCTTTTCACGGAGGAAGTTCCCCATTTTTTTCATGTCGCAGCTCCTGGGACGTAATGAAATATTACGATGAGAGAAGCGCGAAATGTTTCGTGGGTTCTTCACTAAAAGGCTAGCTTCGGTCTAGCTAGCTCAATTTGTCGTAGTTTGTCAGAAGCTCTTCTTCGGATTTGTACTTTTGTAAACCCAGTTGGATGAGTTCAGTGATCAGCTGCGTGTACTTCAGGCCACTTGCTTCCCACATTTTAGGATACATACTGATTTTGGTAAAGCCCGGAATGGTATTGATTTCGTTAATGTAAGCTTCGCCGTTCTTTTTCAAAAAGAAATCCACTCGGCTGAGCCCATCACAGCCCATCACTTGAAAAGTCCGACAGGCAATAGCCTGAATGTTCTGAAGTTCCGTCGCAGTGATTTTCGCTGGAATCTGCAGGTCAGCTCCATTGTCGTCCACGTATTTGGCTTCGTAGGAGTAAAATTCATGAGTGGGTTTGATTTCACCTGCGACTGAAGCCTTGGGAGCATGATTCAAACCCATCACCGAAACTTCAATTTCCCGTCCTTCCATAAATTCCTCAGCCAAAACTTTGTGGTCGTAAAGAAAAGCGTCTTTGATCTTCGTTTCAAAATCAGATTGGGTTTTGATTTTGTGCACTCCCACTGAAGATCCAGCATTGGCGGGCTTGATGAAAAAAGGCAGGCCCAGGGATTTTTTCAAATCGTCGAAAGACTGGGGCTGATATGAATAGATGACTTCATATTTAGCAGAAGGGATGTGGGCTTCTTTTAAAAGTCGCTTCATCACCTCTTTATCCATTCCCATCGAAGAGCCAAGGACTCCGCAGCCAACAAAGGGGAGATTGGCCATTTTAAAAAGCCCTTGAATGCAACCATCTTCTCCAAAGGTCCCATGCAGAACGGGAAAGGCCACATCCACGGACAAAGTTTCTTTGCTCTCGAGACTGAAAATGAGAGGTTTACCCTTGAGGCAGATCAAAGAGACAGGATCCGCTTGTGCCGGCAGTTTGGAATCGCTGAGGGCTGTCAGAGTGTCGAAAATTTTTGTATCTGGAAATCGGTACCAGGTTCCTTGTTTGCTGATTCCAACCAAAATCAAATCAAACAGATTCAGATCCAAAGCGGCGGCGACGTTTTTCGCTGAACGGACAGAGACTTCGTGTTCAGCGGATCGGCCTCCAAAGAGAATGACAACTTTTTTCTTCACGATGAAATCCTTTTTGTAGGTTTAGATTATGCCATCTCAATGAATTCTTTGACTAGCCCAGAAATTCCCTGAAAAACTTCATGCGGCTTGGCTTTTTGCATATAGGCCGGAGAAGTCACCACTTTGTGATGGCGATCTGTGATGTAATCTGTCACTGGGCAGGCCTCGTGCTGGGCGCCCATCTTTTCAACTTCTTTGGCGATTTCGGGATTGGTCCCAAGTGTGATTGTGACTTGTTGTGGGCCAAGAACTTTGGCCAGCAAAGTGGGTGCGATGCAAATGGCAGCAATGGGTTTGCTCTGTTTATAAAAATCAAGAATGACTTTTTCGACTTGAGGATGAACTTTGCAATTGGCTCCAGCTTCAGCCCAATTGGAAAGATGCAAGGCAGCTCCAAAGCCACCGGGAAATGCCAAGCCATCAAAATGGTCCGCATTCAAATCCTGAAGGTCCTGCATTTCGCTGCGACTGATGCGGGCGGCCTCGACCATCAAATTTCTTTTTTCTGATAAAGCTTCTCCGGTCAGAAAATTTCGCGGAGTGAACTCTATATTGGGAGCAAAGTAAGTGATTTCCGCTCCCCAGGATGACAAGCCGACAATCAAGCTGACAGCTTCGGTGATCTCAGTTCCATCTTTGTTTCCACAACCGGATAAAACGACAGCTATTTTCTTTGCCATGAGACCTCCTTGGAGATCCCATATTAGAACTTCTCAAGATCAGAGTCGACGATTGACTGGAAAAGTTAGGGGCTTGTTGTGCTGCCGTGTTGAAAATCGCGGATATCGGCACATTGTTGAATAGGGATCACTTGAGTCATGGATCCGCTTTCGATTTCCATCCAAGTTTTAGCACAGGATTGAATTTGGTTGCTAGGGGCCATGCTGCTGGGTGAATCCCAATCTGCAATGTAGGTTGGAATATCGGCGCTGTAGGTAAAGGTAAAAGCAGTTTTTATTCCCTTGTCTGGTCGATCCCAGATCACGCGATCGAAACTAACTCGGACATAGCGAAGCCCCTTATCGCAGTTTTGAACTCCACCGCATTTCCCATCTTGGTGATTTTTAACCAGAAGGGGAACTGGCATGTAACCGTCCTCCCGCTTGAGATTGTGGTAAGTGACTTTTGTTGGACTCTGTTCGTCTTCGGCTTGCAGGCCTTTGAGTGAATAGATATTCATTTTTTTATCGGTGACTGAAAGAGCTGTGCCAGAGATTGCTGCTATCGCTGTCGATGGATCTTTTTCCATCCCGATATCGTAGACGTCTTTTGTCTGCTTCCATGTCCCGGATGAATCTACCAACTGATTTTGAGTGACATGAAATTGCCAATCGATGCGCTCAGATGTCTCGGTTCTTTCTAAAATCTCATCCAGGCGCTGCAACATCGTCAGCGGCGGTTGGCCGTCGATCGACTGAGTGACATCCAGAGAAATATACTGGCCCTTTTTCATTTCAAGCGGCTCCGCTGGCATGTCATCATTGATGGCGCTGATAATCTCATTCACATTCACTTCAGGCCCGTAATTCGGAGTGTGATCCGGTTTTTTCATGCAACCCAGAAAGCCGAGCAAAAGCAGCGGCAAAATGATAATCAAAAGCGATAGGCAAATTCTTTTTTTCATACTGAATCCCAACCCCAGACCCACATGGGAAGCGGTAAAAATTTTGAAATTTTGATCAAGCTTTCTTTTTTCAAATGCGGAATTTCTACAGCAGGTCCAAACAGAAGCCGGATCAGATCTTTTTCATCAGAAATAACCAGCAGATCACTGGCAAAACCAAAACAAAAATCATCGCCTCTTTTTTCAAGCACAAAATCATTGAGTCCCAGGGACCGGGCGGCTCGCTTGATTTTCTGAAAGAATGATTCCATGGAAACGATCTTGATCATTCCTAAAAATCCTTGATTGGCCACGACTCCTGGAAGCGATCTTAAATTTCGAACTAAATTGGCCGAATGTTCAGAAGTAATCACAGTGAAAGAGGATTTTCGCTCTTTGCGAATATGACTGAAAAGCGCCATGAGGTGAGGAACAGAGCCTCCCCATTCATGGATGTATCCAGTGAGGTCAGCGCCTTTGCCTTCAATCGCGTAGGCCACCAGTTGATTGTTTGGATCCCAGGCAGTGTACGCCACAGTTTGCGGAATTTGTAAAAATTTTCGGATGTCTTCGGCAGTTCGAACCGAAGTCACAGTGTGCTGTGAATAAAGTCGAAGGATCGCTTCTGGAGAGATTTGCTGCCCTTGATGGAAGCGGAGTTGATGGGCGGGGACTTCAAATTCATTTTCAATGACGAAAGACATTTCAGTTCCCGCCAATTCAAAATTCATTTTCTGGTAAAATTCGTAGAGGTCAGTCCACAACATGGCGACATCGCAGTCTTGGTTGCGAGCTTCTTGCAAACAGTCTTCAAGAATTTTTCGACTGAGACCCTGATTGCGGTAATTGCTTTCAGTGACGACGCTTCCAATTGCTCCGACTTTGAGCACAGCCAGCGGTGTGCGGATCATCAAAGGCTTTAGTACTGCATGTGAGAGAACTTTTTGGGCATCGACAATAATCCGAATGTTGTGGAGATTGGCAAGACTGAGTGCCGTTGGGTACTCATTGGCCAGCGACCAAGTCGAACTGGGGCGCAGCTCTTGGTGCAAAAAATCCAGGACTTGTGGGTACTCAGTTTCTCTCGGCGGGCGAGGACCTTCCATGGCCACCTCCAACCCCTTCATTTTAGCGGGTCTTCGAGTCAGAGCTCAGGCCAGTTTATCCATTCCCAACCGAATCAAGACCCATGTCTGGACAAGTCAGGGAAAACCCGATAAAGTCCCTACTTCCCAGTCGAAGCTAGGTTTTGGGAGGAGTGGCAGATGGCCGATATCGCTCAGAAATGGAAAGAAAACACCCCAGGCAAAATGTTTGTCGATCAAACATGCATTGCATGTGATGCCTGTGTTTTGGCTGCTCCGAACAATTTCAAGATGCAAGAAGAAGATGGTCACGCTTATGTCGCGAAACAGCCAGAATCTCCAGACGAAGAAGCCGCTTGTAAAGAAGCAATGGAAGGCTGCCCCGTCGAAGCCATCGGCGACTTCGGTAGCTAAAAAGCGAACTCTTCGCCAGACCAAAGTCTCTGGCCCCAAGCGACCAGCTCCAGTCCAGGAAACTCTGGCTTTGCTTCAAAGATATTATCCAGATGCTCATTGTGAACTGAACTTCGAAACTCCCTTTCAGCTTTTAATTGCGACAATTCTTTCTGCTCAGTGCACAGATGAGCGAGTGAATAAAGTCACGCCCCATCTTTTTGCTCGATTTCCTTCGGCCTTTGAAATGGCCAAAGCCCAACCTGAAGCTATGGAAGAAATCATTCGCTCGACGGGTTTTTTTAAGAATAAAGCCCGAAACATAAAAAAATGTTGCGAAGTTCTGGTTGAGAAATTCAAAGGGGAAGTTCCCCAACAGTTGGAAGATTTGACTGAGCTGTCAGGAGTTGGACGGAAAACAGCTAATGTTGTGTTAGGCAATGCCTATGGAATCACCAGCGGCATCGTGGTTGACACCCATGTTACGCGTCTCTCTAATCGCTTGGGTTGGACCCGGACTGAAAACGCTGTGATCATTGAGCAGGATTTACAGAAAATCATCCCTCATGAACATTGGGTTCAGTTCTCGCATTGGCTCATCACTCATGGCCGGCGGGTCTGCAAAGCTCGAAAGCCTGCCTGCGACACATGCTTTTTGTTTGAACAATGTCCCAAAATTTTGAAAAATAAGTAGCTGTATGTTTGTGGCTTTTTTTGAGAGCGTAAAATATGTCGGGCATCTTTTGCCGATTTCGTTTCTGCGAGTTTTCCTCGGCTATTACTATTTGCAACAAGCTTTGGCTCGTTTTCAGGGGGATTTTCTGACTCGCCCTCGGTTGGCTGCTCAGATCGGGGAGGCTCTCCCTAATCTGCAAGTTCCGGATTGGTACCGTGTTTTCCTAGAAACTGTGGTTATTCCGCAGTGGCAAGTGTTTGCTTTTTTGATTTTGGGATTGGAATTCGCAATTTCCATTTCGTATATCCTTGGCTATGTGGTCCGCCCAGTGGCTTTGATCGGTATGGCGCTATCCTTTTACTCTTTGGTTCTTTCAGGTCCTCAATATGAAGACCTGTTTAAAACTTTCATTGCCATTCATTTCGTGATGGCCTGGATCGGCGCCGGACGATGTCTGGGCATGGATTATTATTTCTTCAAGCGTCGACGCGGAATTTGGTGGTAAGCGGTGAAGAATTTTTTGATTTTCCTGCTTTTGATCTTCGGTGGTCTTTTTTCTGCCATCGTTTTGAAGAAAAATTCTGACAGCGGCAAGGACACAAGGCCTGTTTTAAAAGTGTTTGCAGCTTCTAGCTTTATTTCTCAGTGGGGACCTGGTCCCTGGTTGAAAGAAGCGTTTGAAAAAACCTGTGAATGCCGAGTTGAGTTTCAAGACGGTGCAGATTCGACCATTCTTTTGCAAAGGCTGAAATCAGAAGGTCGAACTGGTGGTGCTGATGTGGTGCTGGGATTTGATCAGTACGATTTGGAACTGGCCCAGCAGGGAATTGAATGGAGAAAGCTTTCGCTTGAAGATGTGGATTTTGATGAGCGAGTCCGCTCGGTTTTGGTCCGCAGTCCACTCGTTCCCTATGATTGGAGCCTGCTTTCTTTCGTTGTCAGAAAAAGTGATTTCAGTGTGCTTCCCAAAAAGCTGGATGATCTGATGAAGCCTGAACTGCGCGGTCAAATCGTCATGGAAGATCCTAGAACCAGCTCTCCAGGATTGCAGTTTTTGCTTTGGCTGATTCAATTGAAGGGTGAAGAAAAAGCTTTTCAATTTTTAGCGGCTTTCAATCAGCAGCTTCACTCTTATGCTCCCAGCTGGTCAACGGCTTATGGCCTTTTTCAAAAAGCTCAAGTGAAAACCACATTTTCTTATGTGACTTCGCCTGTCTATCATTTGGTGGAGGATAAATCCACCGACGTGATCGCGCTTGAGATGGCAGAAGGCCATCCCGCCCAATTTGAATTTGGCGGGGTTCCGGCCACCTGTCGCAATTGTGAGCTGGCCGAGCGGTTTTTGGCTTTGGTTCTTTCGAAAGAGGGACAAAAAGTCATTATGGAAAAGAACTATATGTTTCCTGTGGTGAACGGTGTTCAAGAGGGAACTGTTTTTGCTTCCATCCCCAAATACAAAATGACCGAGCTTTCCGTCATTCCTTCCGTTTCAGACCGAGAGCGCATTTTAAAAAAATGGGCCGCTCTTCGTCGGGGAGAGTGAGTGAGCACCCGCTGGGGTCTCTTTGCTTTTTTTCTCATTTTTCTTTTTTTCCCCTATGGAATACTGCTGAGCAAATTCTCTTTAGCTCTTCAGTTGGATGTGCCCGAGCTTTGGTGGGCCTTTAAAAATTCGACCCTACAAGCATTGATGAGCTCGGTCGGCTCTTTTTTTGCGGGCTTGTTTTTGCTGCTTGGTTTTTTTCAAGTGCAAAGAGCTTCTTTTTATCGGCTCTGGATGACTCGTCCCCTTGAAGTTCTTTTATTGCTGCCAAATTTTCTGCCTCCGCTTTTTATTCTTTTGGTTCTGCTTTCTCTTGTTCAGCCTTTTCCGACTGGAATTCCAGGAGTGGTCCTTGTCCACATCATGATGAACGCCGGGCTTGTGGCGCTTTTGCTGAAGAGCTTGATTGAAAATAAATTACGTCCTCTGGTTGAGGCAGCTTACATGGAAGGAAGCGGCCAGTGGCGATTTTTCCAGGCGTCCTTCGGAATGCTTCGCAGGGATTTGTTTGCGATTTTTCTTTTTGTTTTTATCCTCTGCTTTTGCAGTTTCTCGGTTCCATTGATTGCTGGTGGTGGAAAAGCGACAACATTAGAAATTTTAATTTACGAAAAAATCCGGATTTCGGGAGCTTGGGGTGAAGCCTTATCGCTGTCGTTTATTCAAATGCTTTTGATCCTTTTGCTTTCTTCAGTGCCTTTCCAAGCTAGAAAAAATTTGTTCAGTTCGCAAAACCCTTTACCCATGCTCAAAAGCAGGGTTGGTATGGTTCTGCTTTTTCTTTATTGCTTTGGTTTGATTTTTTATTTCCTTTCTCAAAGTTTAAAAGGTTGGCTTCAGGTTTTTGCGGTTCAGGGACTTTGGCAAGCGGCTTTGGAGCTTTTGCCCTTCAGTCTTATGTTCGGTCTCTCGGTAGGGGGCCTCGTCGCCTTCTTGCTTTTGTTGACGGCGTGGGGAGCTCCCGATGAAAAACTTCATCGCTTGATTTCAGGAATGGTGTCCCCTAGTACGGCGCTGATGGGTTTTTCCCTTTTATTTTTTATTTCCAATGAAAGCCCGTGGGTAGAAATTAAATGGGCGCTGGGATTTGCTTATTTGATTTTTTCAACTCTTTATCGTTGGGGTTGGGATCAAAAACTTTCCGGCCTGCGAGACCAGATCCAAGTAGCAAATCTTTTGGGAGCTTCTCGGCATTTGATTTTCACCGACATTCTTTTGCCTCAGCTTTTGAACCCCTTGGCATGGATTGCCAGCGTTGCCAGTCTTTGGGCTCTTGGTGATTTTGCTCTGGGAAAGATTGTGATGGGCCGGGATGCGAGCTTGTCACTGCTGATTGAAACTTTAATGTCGAGCTATCGTTTGCCAGCTGCCCATGCTTTAATGGGCCTGCTCTTGGTGATGGGCTGTCTGTGTTTTCTATTTTTTTGGGGAATTGCTTATGTCAGTCGTCGAGCACTTGCAGAAAAAATATGATGGCTTTGAAATCGAGATTCCTCGATTGGAAATTCTCGACGAAGGAGTTACCGCCCTGTGGGGTTCTTCGGGTTCAGGCAAAACTTCGATTTTGAGAATTCTTCTGGGTCTTGAGAATTGTCCCGGAATGAAGTGGCGGTGGGGGAGTGAGGATCTCGCTCAGGTGTCTCCGCCGAATCGACGCATTGGAGTCGTTTTTCAAACTCTGGATCTTTTTCCGCATCTGACGGCTCGACAAAATATTTTATTTCCAGTGAAAGCGAGGAAGATCCCTGATCTGCAGGCCAATGAGCGATTTGAAAAACTTCAAAGCGTTCTTCGCTTGGAAAGCTTTTTAGATCGACGAGCTGAGCTTCTTTCTGGCGGAGAAAAACAGCGAGTGGCTTTGGCTCGGGCTTTGATGTCCTTCCCGCGAATTTTATTTCTGGATGAGCCTTTCTCGGCTTTGGATGAAGCATTGAAATCGGAGGCTCGTCAGTTTTTAAAAACTCTTTTGCAAGAGACGAAAACTCCGGCCCTTTTGATCACTCATGACGAGCGGGATCTGGAAAAGCTCGCGGCTCAAGTCGTGAGGATCCAGCAAGGGCGGGTTCTCCCGGCCTGATCTCAGCCTGAGATTTTCAGCCTCAAAAGTTCGCCTCAAATTTAGAAAATGTTGAATGATCCTCAAGTTTTGATGCAATGCGTCGAAGAGTGGGGTGACTACTGAACGAGGACTTTTGCGTATCTGTGCTAGCGACCTTCGTCTTGTCTCATGTCGGGACAGAAGGGGTGCTGAAAATGGGTTTACGTATCAACACGAATCTGGCGAGCCTAGCCGCTCAACGCCAGATCAGTTTGTCGCAAAGGCAAGCTGAAGGAACAATGAAAGCTCTCGCGAGCGGAAATCGGTTCGCCAACCGGAGTGAAAGCTCGGCGGATTTCTCTATCGCTGAACATCTCCGTGGACAGATTGCGGGTATTAAATCCGGCAAGATGAATGCCGAGAACGCGCAATCATTTATTCAAGTCGCAGAGGGCGGGCTGAACGAACAAAACAATCTTTTGATTCGCATGCGTGAATTGGCTGTGCAAGCCGCAAGCGATACTTTCTCTGATCAAGAGAGAGAGTTCCTCAACTCGGAATTTGAGCAGCTCCAACAAGAGGTGGATCGCATTGCGCTCACCACTCAATTCGGAAGTCAGAAGCTTCTCGCTGGGGAATCGCGAGAGTATGATTTCCACGTCGGTGCCTATGGGGGCGCTGAGAATATTATCAAATACAAATCAGAGACAAATACCAGGGCGGGCGAACTGGGCGTTGATGGCTTAACAGTCAGTGATAAGTCAGACGCCAGGGATTCTTTGGAATCCATCGACGAAGCACTCACTAAGATCGCTTCGGCCCGATCCGGTTTCGGTGCCATTGATGCTCGATTGAATTCAGCTGTGAACAGCTCAGGAGTCATGGTTGAAAACTTGGAAGCGGCCAGATCAAGAATCGCCGACACCGACATCGCACAAGCGGTGAGCGATTTCTACCGCAACCAAGCCATGCAACAATACCAAGTCTCGGTCCTCAATGAAGCCAACCGCTTCCCAGGCTCCGTCATCCGCCTCATCGGTTGAGGGGTGCCTTTCTCTTTTTCCTTCACCCGACGTGTCATTTAAAGTGCCTGCTGGATCCCGGCAGGCACTTTTCGTTTGGAGAGGTCCAGTCTCGATCGGACCATGGTCTAGGCAAAACTGAGACAAACTAGACCTTGGTCGAAAATATTTTTTTTGGAAATTTCCTTTATTAAATCCGATACAAGACGCGCTGCGCAATAACTTCTACTGGACCTAAGTCCTTTAGTTTCCTGGACCTTCGCCGAGAAGTTACATGAACACGTTGGAGCAACCCGACAGAAAGCCAAAGGACCTCGTTCAGTAGTCAGTTCGAGAATCCTGAAAGCCCAAAGCGGCTCAAGTTCCTGGTTAAAGAGAGTCACCTCTTTGGCCTGGGGACCCACTCCAGCAAACAACAATGTTTTTCAAAAGGAAAAAACAACACAAACAGTGCGTTTGTAGGAGGAACTATATGGGCTTAAGAATTTCGACGAACATGCCGTCGATCTCAGCACAACGGGTGCTGCAGACTCAACAACGGCGAATGGAATCTGCGACTCAAAAATTGGCTTCCGGAAGCAGAATTGTGCAAGCTGCTGACGATGCCGCAGGTCTGGCGATTTCAGAATCTTTGAAAGGTCAGATTAGAGGTATTGCGCAGGCACGTAACAACGCCTTCAACGCTGGATCGGCGATCCAGGTTTCTGAAGGTGGATTGAATGAAATCAATAACATCCTGGTTCGATTGCGCGAATTAGGAATCCAATCAGCATCCGATAATATCGGTCAGAAAGAGCGAATGTTCCTTGAAGAGGAATCTCAGCAGCTCTTGGCAGAAGCGAATCGTATCGCCTTGACCACTCGGTTTGGTGATAAGCTTTTGCTTGATGGTTCTGGTGGAGAACAAGAATTCCACGTCGGTGCTTTCGCTGGCGAAGAGAACGTGATCCGTTACACTCTTTCGACAGATGCTCGAGCTTCCGAATTGGGAATTGATAGCATTGACATGTCAGAAAAATCTTCGGCTCGTGATGCCCTTGGCATCGTCGACGGAGCTCTTGATAAAATCGGTCAGATGCGAGCGAACTTTGGTTCGATCCAAAGCCGACTGAACTCCACAGTTTCCAACTTGGATATTCAGTATGAAAACTTGAGTGCTGCGAACTCTCGAATCAGAGACACAGACGTTGCGAAAGAAACTGCTGAGATTGCTTCAGCGTCGATCTTGCAACAGGCAGCGGTCGGAGTTTTGGCTCAAGCCAACACTTTCCCTGGTGTCGCGCTCAAACTGATCGGGTAATCGAAAAACCACTGATGGGCCCTGGAACTTTCCAGGGTCCACTCTTGAAGTGGAAAATCGAATCCATTTTATACTTTGATCATCGATTTCCGACTTGAAGAGATCGTGAACCATTTAAGGATTTTGAGGAGTCGATCAGCACAGATACGAAATTCCTCATTAAGCCCGCCCTTGGGAGATTCCCTCCCAAGGGTTTTTTTAGGGTGCCTTTCTCTTTTTCCTTCACTCGGCGCATTAAAGCCGCCGCTTTTCCAACTCAGCTTCGCAGTTGCGATTTTTATCTTTGGCCAGTTTGAACTCTCCTTTTCTGAGAGCCTTTCCAACAATTTCCCAATCCTGTTTTTCAGTGGCGCTATTGAGCCACTTTAGATTTCCGTCCATATCTTCCATCAGTGGATCCTCCTCAACGGGAATCACTAATTTCTTTTTTCCCACCAATCCGTGAAGAGTCGAGTAGGGATAACTTTCAGTGTGATGGACGCTGCCGACCTCGACCGGATTTCGGTACACGTATTTGTAGGCATGCATGTAGTAGTGATAGGACGTGATCAAGCATTTGAAATTGCGCTGACCGTAGATCCGATTTTTGCGACCGGTTCGCCGGCCGATCTCTCGACTTGTTTCTGTCATGAGCCACCTCATTGCTTTTCCAAGTGTTCCAGTTGAGTCCGTTAAAATCAGATGAAAGTGATTGGTCATCAAAACGAAGCAATGGATTTTGATTCCATACGCGTGATGGATGAAGAAGAGTTGTTCTTCGAAAATTTCCCAGACTTCACCTAGGTCCAGTTCGAACCACTCTCGATTATTTGTCCGGGCTGTGACGTGGTACGGACAGTCTGTTCTGTGGGCTGGGATTTTTCGCGACATGATCACCTCGTCTGCAGACTTCTCCAAATTTCATGCTGAGGTGTGTGAAGCAAAAAGAGAAAGGCACCCTCTATTAAAGTCGGGGTCTGGCTGGACTGGATCTTTGGAGGACCTGGGGATTTTGGTCCTGATTTCCAGACTGAGGTCTAGTTCATGCTGAGATTTTCTGCGACGAAGGTCTAGTTCGCACTGGACCCTGGTCCAGTTTCGCTGGACTCGACTAAAGACTCCCTCGACCTCGCCGAAAGGTAAGGCAAGCAAGTAGATCGAAAGTCGAAAGACGGATCGAGAGAATGTTCGGGTGTGACTGCCTGAGCAGGATCGTTGAGTGATTGTGAGTGCGAAAGCACCCTCAGAACTCTGAAGTGATGTCGAGCGATGATTGGTTTACTCCAACGTGTTCAACCCAAGTGGCAAGGAATGCCCACTCTCGAAAATAGCCCAAAGTGGCTAAGGGGTTCGTGTAGGTTACGAACTCGACGAAAGTCTTGGATGGATTCATCAATTATTGGAGGTCCCTTATGGGAATGAGAATTACAACAAACGTCGCGTCGATCAATGCACAAAGAAGCTTGTCGACCACACAAAAAGAGATCAGCAAGAGCTACGCACAGCTCTCTAGTGGATCTCGTATCACCAAAGCTGCTGATGATGCCGCCGGTTTGGCCATCAGTGAAAACTTGAAATCACAGATCCGATCCTTCACTCAAGCCAGCCGAAATGCGAATGACGGGATCTCGATGGTGCAAGTTGCAGAAGGTGGACTCGGAGAAATTTCTAACATCCTCACTCGCCTCAGAGAATTGGGTATTCAATCAGCCTCAGACACTGTCGGAGAGCGCGAACGGGGATTTATCAACAAAGAGGTCGATCAATTGAAAGCAGAGGCTCAGCGTATTGCCAAAACGACTCGCTTTGGAAGCACCAACCTTCTTGATGGCTCTGGACAGATGTTCGATATCCAGGTCGGTATTTACAACGATGATTTCGAAGATCGTGTGAGCTTTGATCCGTCTCAGTTAGACGCAACTGCCGCCAACCTCGGAATTGAAGATTTGGATTTCAGTCAGAAAGAGGGCGCACAGACCGCACTCTCGGTTTTGGACAATGCTCAAGGCTTGGTTTCCGGTTTCCGCGCCAATATCGGTGCGCTTCAGAACCGATTCTTCTCAACAGTTGAGAATCTCGGTGTTCAGCATGAGAACTTGTCAGCAGCGAACTCGCGAATCCGTGATGCGGACATCGCGCAGTCCACAGCTGAGACCGCTCGAAACTCGATTCTTTTGAATGCTTCCACAAGCGTTCTCGCACAGGCCAACAACAGTCCTCAATTGGCTTTGAAACTGATCGGGTAATTTGAATTGAATTAAAAACTGGGGGAGTACTTTGTCCCTCAGGTGAGAATCAAAGGAAGGGTCTCCAATCCCTTCCGGTACTACCTACCCAGGGGGGCTTCGTCTCCCTGGAGTACTTCCGGAAATCGGCTCGAGATCCGGATTACGCGGTGGGTGAAGGAAAAAGAGAAAGGCACCCTCTACCTAAGGCTAGAAATGGGTGGGGCTTGTTGAGTCGGGGAGTGGGTTTTTCCGATGAGACGAACATGGATATCAAGAATGCGCTGAATTCGATTTTACCTCTGAATTTGCGAGCTAAAACAGCGGTGGATCGAACAATCAAATCAGGCAACGCCACCGACCGGGACGGCAACGGTCAAATGCCATTTGATCAGAATCAGCAGCAGAAAGAGCCAATGACTGAGCAGGAGCTAGAAAAAGCCCTGCAACACTTGAAAGACCTGCCAGCCGTCAAAGATCACAATCTCACTGTTGAATTGACCGAGCAGAATGGAAAAAGATTTGTTCTTCTCAAAGAGCCAGATGGAAAAATCATCCGTCGAATCCCAGAGTTAGAGCTTTGGTCTTTGCCAGTGATGACCGAGTCTGAGCCAAACAAAAAAGGCCAGCTCTTGCGAAAAACCGCCTAAAAGAGCCTGAAATCTGACAACCACCTTGCGATCTGAAATCGCCTCATTTTAAGATGAGGAGATAGGGTGGTATTTATGAAAATCATTTTTTCTTTGATCGGCCTGTTGTCGATTTCATTGTCTGCTGGAGCAGCTGTTTCCCCTGCTGCAAAAAAACCATTTAAAACGTCAGCGATTCTGCGTGGCACTGGCGCGATTCATGGTGGAATGGCTGGAACAGGATTCAGTCTTCTAGGGATCAAATCGCAAGTGGCAAAAAGTAAAAAACTGGAAAGACTCACTGTTGGAATGGGTGATGCCAAATTCAATTCTTATTCTGGAGCTCCTGGATATTTTCACATTGAAAATGCTCCTGGCTCAAAAAGAGTCGTCATCAATTTCATGCAAACGCTGAATTCGAAATTTGATGAAAAAGCTGTGCAAAAAGTTTTTGCTCAATCTCCTTTTGTGCAAAAGTCTGAGATGGTTTTTGATTCTCAAACTCAAACGACCAGCTTGATCCTCAATTTGAAAAAACCGGTTTCTGTTCGCGCCATCCCGGTCAACGGCAAGCAAAAACAAATGGCTCAATTGAAAGTGGATCTCTTTGAAGATTCACTTCTGAAAAGAAAGAAAATGTGATGCTTCGATGGTTCCGACTTTTTTCCATTGCCTTTTTGTTGATGGGAATCAGTCGGGCCCAGGCCAAAGTTTTCAATTTCGCTAATGTGAAGTTGGCGGCTTATTTGGGCGGAGGCTTTGGGCCCGCTCAAGAAAACACGCTTTTATCGAAAGCCAATTCGGATTCTGCCAACACTGTGACGCTGAACTCTGAACATTCCTATCGCTATTCGGGGGAATTTGGCGTGATTGCTGGAGGCTCAAAGGTCAATCTGGGATTCGGACTCGAGGTCTTAAGACCTCGAGAATTGACAGATAGCTCAGGAAAAAATTCCTCTGATACTGAGCTCTATACGGTGACCAGCGAAATTTCTGTTTTGATTCCGAAAGTCACTTTGGAAGTAACTTTGAAAAGCTGGCCGAAATCTCGCCTCTTTCTCAATGGCCAGGCTGGCTGGGCGACTTTGACAGCGAGAAATTCATTTACTTTCACTGCCGATGGACAGACGGCCTATTCCGGGTTGGAAGATTTCTATGAAGATCTTCGCGGCATGGCTCCGATGTATGGCGGTGCTATGGGCTTTGAAAAGGTTTTCTCCGATTCAACCACTTATGTTTTTCATGCTGGCTATCGCAGTCTTGTTTTTGATGAGGTTCAGCACAATCGGGATGTGACGACTTTCCAAGGGGCAGTGACAAAGGGCGACAAAGCCCTCAATACTGATGGTCAAAATCGAAGCATTGACCTTTCGAGTTATTTCATTGGCTTTATGTTTCGGTTCTGGATCAAATAAATTAGCTGTAAAGAGCATCCAGCTGCTTTTTGAATTTCTGATCTAAAAATTTTCTCTTCACTTTCAATGATGGAGTGAGCTCGCCATTTTCTACAGTGAATTCCTGGTTCAAGATGGAAAATCGCTTGATCGTCTCGTAACTGGCCAACTGAGTGTTGGTTTCAGCCACCGCTTTGCGAACTCTCTCGAGAACAAGTGGGTGTTGGGCCAGGCTGGACTTGTCCTGGTAAGAAAGGTTTTTCTCTTCAGCGAAATTTTTGAGGCCTGTCGGATCCAAAGTGAGCAAGGCAACGATGTATTTCTTGTTATCTCCATGAATCAGCACTTGTGAAACGATTGAATCGAGCTTCAAAAGATTTTCTAATTTTTGAGGAGCCACATATTTTCCACCGGCGGTTTTGATCAGGTCTTTTTTTCGATCCGTGATTCTTAAATCGCCCGACGGCAAAAATTCTCCAATGTCCCCAGTGTGAAACCATCCGTCGCTCATGACGGCCTCGGTGGCAACTGGGTCCTGATAGTATTCGCGCATGACTTTTTTGCTTTTCACCAGGATTTCGCCGTCCTCGGCAATTCGAATTTGAGTTTCACCGACGGGTTTGCCGACGGATCCAAATCGGTAGTTGAACGGAGTGTTGACACAAATAGCGGCTGTGGTTTCGGAGAGCCCGTAGCCTTCCAGAATCAGAATTCCGCAAGCATGAAAGAAGAGCTCGATTTCTTTAGAGATGGGAGCTCCACCGCTGATCGCAAATCGGAGTCGCCCACCAAAGGCCTCTCTGACCTTGTTGAGAACAAGCTTTTGGGCCAACTGGTATTCAACGAAAAGTTGAACTGAAATGGGCTGACGGTTCAAGCGATGTTCTCCGACTTTCAGTCCCACTTCCAAAGCCCATTGAAAGGCCTTTTTTCGAAAGGCATTGTTTCCCAGCTGAGCGTAAATCGTTGAATAAACTTTTTCGAAAATTCGTGGAACAGAAATCATAATTGTCGGTTTGATTTCAGGCAGATTGAGTCGAACTTTCTCAATACTTTCGGCATAGGCCATTTGAAATCCAATGAAAACATGTCCCCAGTGCTCGATTCGTCCCAGGACATGAGCGTAGGGGAGAAAGCTCAAGGAAATATCCTCTGAAGTCGCACCAACATAAGGGAAAGCTTCAGAGACTTCGCTCAAGATCTGTTCATGGGTAATGACCACACCTTTTGGTGTGCCCGTTGTCCCCGAAGTATAAATGATCGTGGCCATGTCCTGAAGCTCCGTCGATCCGCAGAGGCTCTCAAACTCTGATTGACGCTCAGGTCTTTCTTGCTTGCCGAGAGCGTAAAAATCATTCCAGGTCATCACTTCAAGGTCTGTTTCGCGAACTGGCTCAAAGCAAACAACCTTTTCGATGCTGGGACATTTGTCGCGAACGCTGAAAAACTGTTTCAGCAATTGTCTGTTCTCGACAAATAAAACTTTGCTGGCAGAGTTCGAAAGAATGTGAATGAGGTCTTCGCCAGTCACTGTTTGGTAAAGAGGCACTGTCACAGCTTTGATTCCCATGATGGCGTAATCGCAGACCGACCATTCCAGTCGAGTGCCTGACATGATGGCGACGCGATCTCCAGGTTTCACTCCGACACTCAGGAGCGCCGAGGCTGTTTCAGAAACCTGATCAAAATAATCCGTCCAAGAAAATTCTCGCCACTGTCCGCCGACTTTGCTTTTCAATGCAGTGACGGAATCTCCGCGGGAAGGCATTTCAAGGACATAATCACAGATGGTTTTCACTTTTGAAGTTGGCATATTACTTTTGCTGATTGCTAGGTTTTCTCTGGCTGAGGATCAAATTGACATTAATTCTTTGATTATTACCCACTGTCACCTCTTGTTCAGCAGAAAGTCCAGAGAATGGATTGTGAACTCGAATTTTAACAGGAGTGCCGGCGAGCACAGCGTAATTCTTTAAAGGCAATTTTTCTTCAATTCGTAAACCATTGATAAAGACAACTGGATTGCTTCCGCCGTTCGTCAGCTCTAAATTGATGTACCCCATTTTTGGCATTGGCAAAAGACTGGCATTGACCACATGGCCTGCAGCAGTGGCCTCGACTTTTCTTTCATAATACTGATATCCATCTTTGCGAAGAGCGATCGTAAATTCTTTGTTGGCTTCAACCACTCGCTGTGAAGGAGTGATCATACCCGTGTCCTGACCGTCGATAGAA
Organism: Pseudobdellovibrionaceae bacterium; assembly: GCA_041288045.1. Lineage (GTDB taxonomy): Bacteria > Bdellovibrionota > Bdellovibrionia > Bdellovibrionales > Bdellovibrionaceae > 21-14-0-10-47-8. Next base: position 19,239 of record JBGGMM010000213.1, read on the forward strand.
ATTCTGGCTCCGGAAGGCGAGCTTTGAATAATCACTGTGAACATTTCCTGTTTAGAACCCAGAGTGATTTCTCCTTTTTCCTGCGCTGGGGGCTGTTCCGCATTTGGAGGTGCTTGCACCACTGGTTGAGGTGGATTGTCGGGCGTGGGTGTCGGTGTCGAAGAAGCGACCATTGGATCTGGCATTGAATTGTCACGAACTGGTTTGTTGAAATAGGTGACGTAGAAAAAGTAACTGAAAAAGGCAATGGACAAAGTCATGAGCGTAAAGAAAATCGGACGAGCCACGGATTTCTTTTTTGGCACTTGAATTTTTTTAGTGTTGTTGCTGGGCCGGTGATTGGATCTGGGCTTCATCCTTCTCTCAGTGGCCGGATTGTTGCCATAAAAAGAGGGCTGCTTGGTCGGCGCCTTTCGTTTCAAATCGCTCAGATCAATCGGAACTGTATTGGTTTCAACTTCTAAATTTTCACCCAAATCCAGTTCTGCTTCTTCAGTTCCAGTCAAAGTCGATGTGTGAGTGACAGTCGTGTGATCACCTAGCTCAGGCCTTGATTTGGCGAATTCAATCAGCTTTTTCCGGTTGTCCATGAACATTTGCGAAAAAGCGGACTTCATGAATAAGCTAAAATCATGAGAGGAAAATTCGGGATATTGAGTATTAAAAAAGCGATTCAAATCCCGGTGAAAGGCAGCCGCGGTCTGATAGCGCAAGCTTTTGTCCTTCGCCAGCGATTTGTTGACGATTCTTTCCAGCTCAGGCGGGATGGCTGGATTGAGTTTCCTTAAAGAAGGCACTTGGCATTCGCGGATCTTCCTCAAAGTTCCAGCTTCA
>JBGGMM010000214.1:0-6644 GCA_041288045.1 Pseudobdellovibrionaceae bacterium
CTTTTACTCAAGCCTTGGAAAAAGAATCAGACAACGTTCAGGCCCTGACCAACTTGGCTTTGGTCCAGTATCAGCTTGGCCAAAAGGGTTGGGCCGTCGCGTTGCTTCGCAAAGCCCATCAGTTGGCCCCTGACTTTTCCACTCCAAAAGCCTCTCTTGATTTCATTTTGCCGCAACTGGACGTAAAGGAAATCCCCCATGAAATTCAGCTCTGGGAAAGCCTTCGCAGCCAATTTTTAATTCCCTTTTCCCACCATTCTTACCTTTTTCTGACAGCTTTGAGTTTTTTTGCATCTGGGTGGCTTCTTCTGTCTTATTTCGGTCGTCGTCGGGCCGCTTTTCGAGACGAAAAATCTCTTCCGGCATTCCCCGTGATCCCACTGATCATTGCCAGCTTGTTTGTTTTTTCTGCAACTTTAACTGCCTTAAAACTTTGGGATTCAAAAATTCCCAGAGGAACTGTGGTGATGGAAAAAATCACTGTTTATTCGGCACCGAATGATAAAAGTGTGGCTCTTTTTGATCTTTTTGCTGGATTGGAAGTCATTCTCAATCAGTCCGACAGTCAATGGGTGCAAGTGACATATCCTGGCGCTTTGACTGGATGGATTCCGAAAACCAGTGTCTTTCAAACTTCCGGGAGAAGCTTGTGGTAAATTACCTTTGGGAAAATTTTTTCCGCAACCAGGATAAAAATCAAAACCTGCGACAAAAACTGAAACAGAATATTCTTTTTCAGGATTTGAATTTTTCTGAACTGAGCCTGGTTGAAAAAATCGTCAACGTCCGCCACTACCGCCCTGGTGAAAGCATTTTCAAACAAGGCGAAGTCGGGGTCGGAATGTACATCATTCTCTCTGGAGTGGTGAATATTTACGTCGAGGAACTGCAAGCGGCAACTGGAGCTTCTTATACAACTCACGTGACGCAATTGAAATCAGGAGATTTTTTTGGTGAGTTGGCCCTGGTTGAAACAGAAGGCCGCAGAAGTGCTTCAGCCACTGCTCATGAAGAATGTCTTTTGGTTGGATTTTTCAAACCGGATTTGATTGAAATTATTGAACGAAGCCCCTCTGCTGGCGTGAAAATTCTGTCTCGCCTGGGTGAAGTTTTGGGAGCTCGTCTCAGACAGACCACAGCTCGCATCACGGAATTGAAAAAAGAGGGCCGTCGACAATGAATCCCAGCCAAATAGCGATCGACCGCGAAAGAAAGCTGAAGCTTTTCTTTTTCCTCTGCACTTTGCTTCTTTTGGTAGCTGCCATTGTCATGATCAAAAACGTTTTCGTTTCTTTTCTTCTGGCCTTTGTCACTTATTTTGTCATGGCCCCGATTGTGGATTTTTTGGAAAGACGGGGCCTTTCGCGGTCTCTAGCGACAACTTTTCCTTTTTTGATTCTCGTCATTATCCTGATTGTCCTGGGTCAGATTTTTTTTCCAGTTCTTTCTGATCAAATCAATTCTTTGAAAACTGATTTCCCGAAATATTTAGATGCTTCCACAAAGTTCGTCACCAATCTGGAAAGCCAAGCGAACACTTTCATGGAGAAAATTTACCCAGTTGATTTGCGTGGCAACCTTCAGCCCAAAGTGATGAACCTCGCTCAAGGTTTTTTCACCAATCTGCCGGATTTCATTTCACAGTCTTTGACGATTTTTTTCCTGGCGCCATTTCTAGCTTTTTTCATGCTGCTCGATGGGCGTGATTTCGTTCGCCGAATTCTTGCTTTGGTTCCCAATCATTATTTTGAATTGGCGTTGAATCTGAACCACCAGATCAGCGCTCAAATGGGGGGATTCATCCGAGCCCGTATTTTAGAAAGCGTCTTGATTGCCTTTGTGATCTGGGTTGGATTGATTCTTTTGGGATTTCCTTACGCTCTGATTCTCGCCGTCTTTGCTGGAGTGATGAATGTCATTCCCTATTTGGGGCCATTTATCGGAGCTGCGCCCGCTTTGGTGATTTGCCTGGCCAATGCTCATGATAGCTCCACGATTTTGTGGATTGTCTTTATTTACGCGCTCGCTCAAGTTCTCGATATCATTCTGATTATTCCCTTTGTTGTAGCCAAGATCGTAGATCTTCATCCGGTCACCGTTGTTTTGGCTGTGATTGTGGGCTCACAATTATTGGGAATTCTTGGAATGATTATTTCAATCCCCCTTTTCAGCGCCTTGAAAGTTTCTACTTCGGCCATCTATAAACATTTGACCGACTTTCGGAGTTAGAATTACACTTGCACCTGGGTGTAAGATGCTTCGAGTCATTATTTCTTTTCTTCTTTTGATTTCAACTATTTCGCTGCTTTCCGCTTGTTCTTCGAACGAAAAAAAAGCGGACACGGCAGAGGGCGCTTTTCAATTGGCGCAAGAATACGACAACGATGAGCGTTGGGAAGAGGCGATTCGCCGATACCAGGAAGTGAAAAATAAATTTCCTTATTCCAAGTACGCCACAATGTCAGAGCTGGCCTTGGCTGATGCTTATTTCAAGCAGGAAACTTATGCTGAGGCCCAAGTGGCCTATCAATCGTTCAAGGATTTGCATCCGAAACATCCGCGAATCGATTATGTCACATATCGATTGGCTCTCAGTTTTTACAATCAATTGCCACCCACAATCGATCGCGATCTGACTTTGGCACAAAGTACGATTCTTTATTTTGACGAAGTGATCAATCAGTTTCCCAATTCAGAGCACTTGGCCGATGCGAAAGAAAAAAAGCAGGCCACTTTGAAAATGCTGGCAGCGAAAGAAGATTACATTGGTGAATTTTATTTCATCCGAGAAATGTACGATAGCGCTCTGACTCGCTATGAAGGTCTGATGAAGAAATTCCCTGGGCTTGGATACGATGCCAAAGCACTTTCAAAAGCTGCGATTTCCGCATCGAAAGTTGGCGAGCCTGATCGCTCTCGACGGTATTTGGCAGAACTCCAGAAAAAGTTCCCAAATTCAGAAGAGCTTGATGAAGCGAAAGAGGAGCTTCGCTAATGGCTGAGATGATGTGGGACGAAATGTTGGCTGAGGCCAAGGAAAGTTTCATCACTGGCAACTACAAAGTCGCCGAGCCCCTTTTGAATCAGTTGATTTTGCAAAACTCACGCAATGCCGAAATTTATCAGATGCTTGCAACAATTTATTATGACAAGGGTCAATTCAACAAAGCCATCCGTACTTTTAAACGGGCCTTGGAAATTGATCCGACCTACACGGATGCCAGCGTCGGCCTTTCAATTATTTTGAATGATTTAGGCCGCTACGACGAAGGCCAACAGATTTTCAATGATGCACAAAAGCTCCTGGAACGAAAATCTGGCAAAATGGACTCTTATGTCGAAGAGCGATTGGCTTCAAAACATGAAGAGCTTGCTGATATATACTTTCAATACAAATTCTACACTGAGGCTTTGGATCAGCTCTTTCGAGCTCAGAAACTGACCTCTCGAAAAGCAGAAATCACCATGAGGATCGCCGAATGCCATGTGAAATTGGGTGATGCCGATCGGGCTGTTCGCGAATTGAAGGCTCTGATTCGCGAGTATCCTCAATTCATTCCAGCTCGATTGAAGCTTGGAGTGATTTACTACAATATGAACAATCTGGCTGAAGCCACAGAACAGTGGGAAAATATTTTGATGAGAGATCCTGAGCATCCGGAAGCTCTCAAGTACTTGAATATGGCGAATGCCGCTGGAATCACCACCCTGAGTTTATAGAGAGGCTTTTATGGCACTGGTTAAAGACGACATGCTCCCCTTCATCACCAAAGATGAAATTGCCAAAATGGTCCGCAATCTTGCGAAGCAAATCGAATACGATTATGAAGGCAAAGAAATCATTTTGATCTGCCCTCTTCGCGGTTCCATGCATTTCACCGCTGATCTTTCCCGACAGATTCAGCTTTTGCAGCAAGTGGATTTTGTTCACCTTCAAGCAGTTGAAAAAGGTGGGGCCATCAAAATCATCAAAGACATCAGTGTGAACATTGCGGGAAAGCACGTTCTGATCATTGAAGAAATCATCGATACGGGCCGAACCCTCAGTTTTTTGCGAAATCGCTTACTTGCTTCTTCCCCTGCGACATTAAAGATCGTAACATTATTAGATAAACCCGCTCGTCGTGAACTTCCCATTCGGGCCGATTACATCGGACGAACGATCGATGACCGCTACGTCGTCGGCTATGGGATGGACACTGAAGAGTTTGGTCGAAATTATCCAGATATCTATGTTATGAAAAACTAGATTCAAAAAAGGAGTTTTTGAAACTATGTTACCTCGCCAACTTGTCGTTCTTTTCGTCTGCTCTGCCGTTGTTCTTTTCCTGGTTAACGTCTTCGTGAGCTAGGCTTTGGCCTCGCCTCTCAGTCAACATCCACGTCTAGGTTAGACTAGAGTCTTGTCTCAGAATGAGAATTTACCTCAGAAAATCGACACTCCAAGTGTCTATAAATTGTTAGTCAGTCCAAAATGGGTGCCTAACATTTGTCCAGTCTAGGATTTATCCCCCAAAAACCTCAGGGTTTTTTACAATTAAACCGATACAGGAATGTGAAGGTTTGAGACATCGCAAACTTAATAAAAGGGGGAACTCCATGAAAAAGTTGAAAAACTTTGCGAAAACACTTTGGCAAGATGAAAGCGGACAAGGAACTGCAGAGTACGTTCTTCTGATCGCAATCGTTGTCGGACTGGTGATCATGTTCAAGGACAAGATCAAAGGTCTCGTCAGTGGAAAACTCGGCGAAATCGACAGCGGTTTCGGCCAAATCAGCACTCAGTAAAGACGATTCCCCATGACGGTTGAATACATACTGCTTTTATCGCTGTTTGTTTTCTTCGTGATGGGTGCTCTTTCGAGCACTCCACAGAGGTCCTTCGACAATGCAGGACCGAAACTGGGTGCTCGTGTTGAGAAGCATTTAACTACCGGAGAAGAATTCATGACTAAAAAAGGAAGTGGAACCTCTCCGACTCCTTGGGAATAAAAATGACGGCAATGAATTGGACATCTTTACAAGCAATCCTCGCCCTCTTGCTCTTCGGAGCAGGCATGGTGAATGATTTGCGCTCAAAGAAAGTTCGAAATCAAATTGTCATTGTTGGTTTTATCGTGGGAATCACCTACGTGATCGCAGTTCAAGGTTTTTCAGGTTTGATGATGTCGGCGCTTTCATTCCTCACAGCCGCTGTTGCCATTTTGCCTCTTTACCTGATGCGAGTTTTGGGCGGGGGTGACGTGAAACTGCTTTTGGCAGCCTCTGTTTTGATGGATTGGAAATCCGTCTTGATCACAATTTTCGCTTCCATGATCTGGGGATCCTTGCTTGGGATTTTTCAAGTGATCTTAAAAGGTCAGGGCAAAGCTTTTGCTCATAACATGTTGGCTCTCGCTCACCGAGCCAAACTGAAAGAAACTTCAGTTCATAAAATGCCCTTCACTGTGGCGCTGCTTTTTGGCTACCTCTCAAGTCTTGTTTGGATGGGGGGAATATGAAAAAAACCCGAAGCCAAAGCGGTCAAGCTCTCGTCGAAGCCGTTCTCTTGATGGCTGTCACGGTCTCTATTGGAATCATGGTCGTCAGATTTCTTGAAGACAAAGTTCCTTCTTTAGTCACTGGCCCCTGGGCACTTTTGTCAGGGATGGTTGAATGTGGAAATTGGTCTGGATGTGGTCCGGGCCTTCACCCTAACACGTTGGAGCGAGTGATCTCCTACAAACCGGATGAATAAGATGCTGAACCAAAAAGGTTTTGTCACAAGTGAATTTCTTATTGCCGTGATCATCGCATTTGGTCTCACGATCTTAACTTTTGCGATGACTTTCACTTTATCCATCGTGGAAGTCGCTCAGTACATCGTCTATTCGTCTTCTCGCGCTCATGCTGCCGCCAATCTCAATATAGACGCTCAAAGAAAAGCAGCAGAAATGAAATATGATTCCTTACTGAAAGGGCCTGTCTTTGCGCCTCTTTTTTCCAATGGGTGGTTTCAGCTCTCTGGAACTGGTCAAGGCTCTGGGTCCATGCCTCGTCTCGAAATCAGATCCGGAGGCGGTGAAAACTATCTGTCAGATTATTCCAAGCAAGGTGCTGACGAAGAAAAAAAGAACAGCTTGCAAGGCGTTCGAGCCACTTTTCAATCCAACTTATTAGAACTGAAGCTTCCTCTGGTCGGCACAATCAGTCCAGAAGACGATGGCTTTCGAGCTCGGTTGACGGCTATGTTGATTCGTGAAGTCAGTCTTCAAGAGTGCCAAAAATTTATGGAAGATCGGGTTCAAGCTCTGTGGAGTCTGGGTGGTGGCCGACCCAATCGGTTTAAAAAAAATCAGACCACAGATGTTCCTTGGGAGGATAACGGATGTTAGGAAACTCCCGCGGTAACGCCATGATTGAAATAGTTCCGATCCTGGCGATCTTCATTTTGATTTTGAATTTTTCATTGGGCTTTTTTGGCCTGATTCATTCTGGCATCATGAATTCGATCGCTGCCAGAAATTATGCCTTTGAAACTTTCAGAAACCGCGCCGATCTTCGCTATCTCCGGGACGCTGCCAGTTCTGACACCGAGTTTACCTACACAAAATCGCAAGTGCGATTTCACGCTATCAAAAGTGAACGCAGCAAAAAAGCGAACA
>JBGGMM010000215.1:0-7559 GCA_041288045.1 Pseudobdellovibrionaceae bacterium
CCCAAACTCTGTGAGCCCATAACCCTGACGGATCGGAATCCCTTTTTCGTGCCAAGTGTGAATCAGCTCGAGCGCCATCGGCTCGCCACCAACAATCGCGTATCTCAGGCTCGAAAGATCCACCTTCTCAAAAAGTTTGGACCTTGCCATCATATCCATCGTCGTCGGTACACCAAAAAGCAAAGTCGCTTTTTCTTTCTCACTGAGAGTCAGAATCTGATCGCCATCGAATTTCTTTAAGAAAACAACCTTCGCCCCTCGATGCAGAAATGGTGTCGTCAGCACATTCCAGCCACCAGTGTGGAAAAAGGGGAGGAAAATCACTGTGCAGTCGTCTTGAGAAATATTCAGACGCAAAGTGGTGTTCACTGAATTCCAGAAAAGCATCTCGTGCGAAAGCACTGCGCCCTTCGGTGCGCCTGTCGTGCCCGAAGTGTAAATAATCATCACTGCCGAATCAGGTTTTGCTTGAAAATTCCAGTGCGGATCAAAGGCATCAAACGGAATTTCAGAAAGTAGGATCGAAGGTGTTTTGTACTGCAGGTTTTGAATGATGCTCTTGTATTCAGGCTGATGCACAATCAGCTTCGGCTCACAGTCCGAAACAATGTGATCAACTTCTCTTTGAGTCAGACGATAATTGATCGGCACTAAAATCGCGCCAAGCCTTTGCAGAGCAAAGAACAAGAAAACATACTCAAGTTCATTAGTTGAAAGAACCGCGACCCGATCCCCAGGATTGATGTTGTATTTAGCTTTTAGAAAGCCAGCACCGCGAGCCGCTTTTTCATAGAATTGACCATAGGAAATCTGCCTTCCGGTATCGCCGTCTTGAACGGCGATTTTGGCAGGGGAGTAGAGATTCCATTTGGCAAGCCAGTCGAGCTCGATGAATCCGTCCGCGTTCATGAGTCCCTTTATGTATCGTAAGACCACTCCATGGCAAGTGCCGCCATAGAAAGTCCGCCCCCAGAGCCCAACATGACGACCAAATCACCTTTTTTCAATTTGTGAGCTCGAGCCGCATCGGCAATACACATCCCAACGGCCGCCGAACCAGTATAACCATAGCGGTCCATCACATTATGTGAAAGCGTGCGTGGAAGCTTCAAATTATCCAAAGCTTCATGAATCGAATTGATATTGATCTGAGTTAAGAAAAAGTGCTTCACTTCGGAAGGGCTGCGCTGAACCCGATCCAAAATTGTATTGGTCAGACGTGGCCAATGAATCCCATTGGTCTCAATCGGGATCTTCTTCGCAAAGTTTAATAGATGACCTTTGGTTTCGACCACTTGATGAGTGATCGGCGTGTGAGTCCCGCCACCATAAACACCCATATAGTCATGATATTGACCGTCAGTGTAGAGTTCAGAAGACAATACCCCAGTGTTATCTTTCGAAGCCTTCACCACAGCCGCACTGGCGCCATCAGCAAACAGCGTGGCAATTTTGAAATCATCAAAATTGAGGTACTTACTCATCCCGTAAGCGCCAACCACCAAAATGTTTTCATATTTCTGATCAGCAGAAATGTATTTGGAAGCCAAATCCAAAGCCGTCACAAAGCCAGCGCAGGCCGAATTGATATCAAAAGTTCCGGCTCGAGTGGCTTTCAGCTTGTGCTGAACCACGGCTGCAGTCGACGGAGACATATAGTCGGGAGTGTCCGTCGCCACCACAATCAAATCCAGGTCTTTGGCGGTGATGCCAGCATTTTTCAGAGCTTCTTCAGCTGCAGGAATAATCAAATCCGAAGTTGCTTGATCATCAGACATCCATCGACGTTCAAAAATATTTCTTTGCTCACGTAAAAAAGTATCAATGTCTTTTTTATACATGTCGTTGAAGTATTGATTCTTCACAATTTTTTCAGGAACATACATTCCCGTACCGACGATAGTTGCTCTTCTAGCAGTATATTGCATGCGAACTCCTTAGCACCTTGTCTTGACTAAAAAATGACATCCTTGCAAGTGAAAAAATTTAGAGCATCCACTCTAGCCCTGTGCAATTCATTAGGAATTTTTTTGACTTGCGCATTTGCTCTATGGAAGAACCCTGGAAACAGAATTTTCAAATTTGCAATTCATGAGGGGGCCGTCTGTGCAAAATCTAACCTACAACTATCAGAATAAAAACATCGTCGTGACTGGGGGAGCGCAAGGAATCGGTTTTCAAATCGTCCAGCAATTCTTACAAGCCGGCGCCAAAGTCTCCATCTGGGATTACAGCGAGCAAGCTCTTGAAACAGCAAAGAAAGAGTTCTCTCAATTCTCTTCCCAATTGCACACAGCTCGGGTCGACGTGACGTCAAAAGATTCTGTCACTCAAGCCGCTGGCTCATTGCCATGGCCTGTGGACGTTCTGATCAACAACGCCGGCATCACTCGAGATAAATCTTTCGCAAAAATGGGCCACGAAGAATGGGATGCGGTCATCGCGACCAACCTCACCGGGCTTTTCACTGTCACAAAGTCTCTTTTTGAAAAATTCAATCCTTCTTCAACCAACAAGCGCATCATCAACATTTCAAGTGTTGTCGGTCTTTACGGAAATTTCGGACAGACCAATTATGCAGCTGCCAAAGCCGGCGTGATCGGAATGACAAAAACTCTCGGCAAAGAATTGGGACGGAAAGGTTGGACAGTCAATGCAGTTGCTCCAGGCTTTATCGCCACAGCCATGACCAAAGCAATGCCGAAAGAGGTCATCGACGGAATGGTCGCAAAAGTTCCAGTGGCTCGAATGGGCGAAACAGCTGATATTGCCAATGCCTGCCTGTTCTTGGCCAGCGAACAAGCCTCTTATATCAATGCGACTGTCATCAGTGTTGATGGAGGAATCGTTCTATGAAATTTTTAATTTCTTTTCTTTTTCTCCCAATTTTCGCTTTTGCCAACACAGTCAGCGAAGGGGGCCAAAAAGGTTTCGTCAAAATTAAAGAAGGCCGCGAGATCTATGTCGATTGGACTTATGCTCGTCCCGGTCAGCCCACTGTCGTTTTAGTGAATGGCTTAACTTACACAACTCAGCAATGGGATCGATTTTCAGATGAGCTCTCTGGATTGGGCGTCGGTGTTCTTCGCTACGATCCAATGGGAATGGGTGAGACTCTTTTGAAGTACGCTCCCGTTCTTGCGGATATTGCAGTTGAAGAGCAAGTTGAAGATTTGCGTCTGCTTTTGAAGACGTTGAAAATTCCACAGCCTTACAGTTTGGTGGGTCTTTCTTATGGTGGTGGCTTGGGACTCTTGTTTGCCTCCAAGTACCCCAAAGAAATTCGTCACTTGATTGCGATGGCTCCCTACACTCAGCCGATGGCCTCTCAGGATCAGTGGATCCAGTCGCAGATTTGGTATGTCCGTCAGGTTCAGCCTTGGAATCCAGCTTCAGACGATGATCTCTACGCTTTTTTCTTTCGACAGATTGTCTATACGACCTATCCAACTGTGGAACCCATCGTCTTGCAAAATCCTTACAAATTAGAAGCTGTCCTTCGTTTGGGATTGGGAATCCGCAAATTCGATGCTTACAAAGCGTCGAGTTCACTTCCGAAGAACTCGCTTTATTTGGTGATTGCTGGAAAGGATCAGTACGTTCCTCGCGGCATTATGGAAGAATTTTGGACAGTCGTTCCTCAGTCAGCTCGAGCTTGCAAAATCATCATCAACAATTCCGAACACAAAATCCCCGAAGCCGTTCCTCGCTTTTCAGCTGCGATTGTGAAAGAGATCGTCACTGGCAATCCAGCATTTAAAAATGGTCAGGACATGAAGGCCGATCCTTACTCAGGTGAAGTCGTTTATGAGGGCGGAAGGTTGAACCTGCCAAAGGAGTTCTAAAATGAAAACGTTTGAAGTCAATGATGGCAGTGGATTTAAAATGAATTACGAAGTGATCCCCGGAGTTCTTCCGGAAACCACTTTGTTCCTGCATGGAAACTTGGCTTCAAACCGTTGGTGGTACCCAGCTGAAAAAATCTGGTCCCAAAAGGCGAAAGGACAAAACCTCAAAGGTTCTATGATCCTGGCCGAGTTCCGCGGTGCGGGCAAAAGCTCGGCTCCTCGGGGACAAGAAGACATTTGCATGCACCGATTTGCAGAGGACTTTATTGCTTTAGTTGAAAGTTTGAATCTCGACCCTGTCCATTTGGTCGGACACTCGACAGGTGGATTGATTGCAGCTTTGATGCTTGCCAAAGCCCCGCAGCTCTTTAAAAAAGCGATTTTGCTGGATCCAGTCGGTGCAACCGGTGTGACTTTCCAGGACGCCATGACCGAGGCTTTCGAGCAAATGAAAGTGAGCAAAGAGCTTGTCGAAGTGGTGATGGGTTCAACGATTCATAATAATGATCCCAAATCCGATTTCTTCCGCCAGATCGTAGTTGAAGATGCTTTCCACGCCGTGAAAACTGTGGGGGTCGGCGTTCTCCGGGCGCTGGACCGTCTGGATATCCGTGGTGAATGCTCAAAAATCACGCACCCCGTCCTAGTGTTGCATGGAGAACACGACCAACTTTTGCCAATGGCCGATTCTCAAGCCATGGCGAAACTCATCCCCAATGGGAAATTTCAAATCATCGAAGGTCAAGGCCACTGCACAAATGCTGAAAATCCAGCCAAGTTCACAGAACTGGTCGAGTCTTTCGCATTTTGTCATTGATCACCGGCCCGCTCCTCTTTCTTGCCGAGCATTTGGTTTTCAATTAAGTTCCTAATGCTCGGTTAAGTATCGGAAGACGCTCTAGTGTTGGCAATTCTGCCAAGCTGCCGCCGTCTGTGTGAGGAGTCCTTTCATCTATGTCTGAAAATCGTGACCAATACAATCATGGTGGGATGTTGGCCTTTTTGTTTTCAATGGCTTTCGTCTTTGTTTTCTTCATCTATATTATTGCGATTCATCCTGGAGTTGATCTTCAAGAAAACATCCAAGACCCTCCATCGGCATCCGCTCCAGTGCTTGCCGAAGTCGACGTTTCCAAAGTGACTGAACCATGGGTTGCAAACCCCGACATGGTCACACATGGGAAAAAACTTTTCGCTCAAAACTGCGCCATGTGCCACGGCAATGAAGGCAAAGGCGATGGGGCTGCCGGACAGGCTTTGAATCCAAAACCTCGTAATTTGGTGACTGGTCCTTGGAAAAAAGGCGGCGGTTTTATTGGTTGGTACACTGTTGTCACCGAAGGGATCGCTGGATCTTCGATGGCAGCTTATGCTCATCTGAAACCGGTGGATCGTTGGGCCCTCGTTCAATTTATTGATTCAATCACCACTGCCAAAGTCAAAGAAGAGCCAGCCAAAGTTGCGGAGTTCGCGAAAAGCGCAAAATGATGAGTTTTCTCAGTCGCTCTTTCAATGCCGTGTTTCTTTTATCAGCTCTTGTGAGCTGGAGCGCTCCGCTTGTGGCGCAAATGGGCCCGCCTGCTCCAATGAATATGACATCGACTGAACAGCCGCGTGAACTGAAAGATGTCGGCATTGATGAAAATCTGAACGGCAATTTGAATTTGAATTTGAAATTCAAAAACGAGATGGGCGAAGAAGTCACTCTCGGCAGTTTTTATGATGGCACTCATCCTGTCATCGTCAGTTTGGTTTACTATGCTTGTCCGGGACTTTGCAGTTTTCATCTCAATGGTGTGATCGACTCTTTGAAAAAAATGGATTGGTCAGCTGGCCAACAATTTCAATATGTCGTGATCAGCTTTGATCCCAAAGACACAGCTGACTTGGCTGCCAAGAAAAAAGAAAATTATTTGAAATCCTACGATCGTGCTGGATCTGAAAAAGGTTGGCACTTCCTGACAGGCGATGCTGCGAACATCGAGCAAATCACCAAGCAAATTGGCTTTCGCTATAAGTGGGTTGAGGAAACTCAAGAGTGGGCTCACGCTTCGGCGGCAGTTGTGACCACTCCAAAGGGAACAATTTCTCGCTATTTGCATGGAATTCTTTTTGACGAAAGAACTTTCAAACTGGCTTTGAACGAAGCAACCGAAGGCAAAATCGGCAGCTTCGTAGATCGCATGGTTTGGTACTGTTTTCATTATGATCCACACCAAAGTAAATACACTCTTTATGCTTCAAATGTGATGAAGCTGGGAGGAGGCGTGATGATTTTGGTGATGGCGGCATTTTTAATGCCGGCCTGGATGCGTTCTCGAAGAGAACAAACTTGAATTGCAACTGAGTCGAGTGAGGAGACTACTCAATGACGTGGATGATTCTTTTATTACAACAAGCTTTCGCACAAGGGGGATCCTTCATGCCTCCGAAGGCCACGAATATCGCGGATCAAGTCGACAACTTGTATTCGTTCCTTTTGTGGTCCAGCCTGGTTTCTTGCATCATTCTGATTGGCGGAATGATTTACTTCGTCATGAAGTACAAGCGAAAAACGGACAACGATAAAACTCCATACATCAGTCACAATACTTTTCTTGAGTTTTTGTGGTCATTCATTCCACTGGTGTTTTTCTTGGGCTTTTTTGCTTGGGGATGGTGGGTGTACCATCAAATGCGTCACATGCCAGAGAATGCTTTGGAAGTACATGTGTTCGGACGTCAATGGTCTTGGGAATTCGTTTATAAGAGCGGCAAAACTGCCGGCAGTGAATTCGTCGTTCCTGTGAACACTCCTGTGAAACTGATTATGACTTCAAGAGATGTTCTGCACTCATTCTACATTCCATCCATGCGGATTAAACAAGACGTGATCCCTGGTCAGTACACAACCTTGAGTTTCAATTCGGAAAAAATCGGCGATTTCCAGATTTTCTGTACAGAGTATTGCGGAACCACTCACTCAGGCATGTTGGCAAAAATGAAAGTTGTGCCTCAAGCTGATTATGAAAAGTGGATTCAAGAAAACGAAGAGGGACTGACTTTGGCGCAAAAAGGTCAGAAGTATTACACTGATAAAGGCTGCGTTGCTTGTCATTCTCTCGATGGATCTCCGAAAGTCGGTCCGACTTGGAAAGGGATCTTTGGGCATGAACACGAAATGGATGATGGCGGCAAAGTGAAAGCTGACGAAAACTACCTGCGTGAATCGATTCTCAATCCAAATGCGAAAGTTGTGAAGGGATTTGCTAAAGGTGTGATGCCGACCTTCCAAGGACAGCTTTCCGAAGATCAAGTGAATGCTTTGATCGAATTTATGAAAAGCCTGAAGTAGGAGTCTGAATAAATGGGACAAACTGGAAAAAACTATATCAACGAATTTGCAGGCATTAAATCTTGGCTGACAAGCTTGGATCACAAGCGAATTGGCCTCATGTACATGATCTCTGTTCTGACTTTCTTCTTGGTCGGTGGGATCATGGCTCTCTTGATCCGAATGGAACTTTTCACTGCGGGGCCCACAATCCTGCCAAATGGAGACGCTTACAACCAAGTGATGACTTATCACGGGGCTATCATGGTTTTCATGGTGATCATTCCAGGGATTCCGGCCATTCTAGGAAACTTCTTTCTGCCACTTCACATCGGCGCGAAAGACGTGGCTTTTCCTCGACTGAATCTGATGAGCTGGTATGTGTTTATGTTGGGTGC
>JBGGMM010000216.1:0-3438 GCA_041288045.1 Pseudobdellovibrionaceae bacterium
GCGCCTCGCAGTTTGAAAACGAAATTGGAAGCCCACGAATGGACCCAGGTTCTTTTCAGTCATTTCACTGGAGAATTCTTACCTAAATCCTATGTGACAAAATTTCATCAGGAAGAGGGCAGTGGTCGAATCTCCCATTTGACTGTTAATGGACAAAAAACAATCCAGGCCGTGAATTACATATATTGTGGACCAATCAAAAATTTGAAGACTCTTTTGCCCGAAGGAGCTCTCAACCCAAAAGCTTTCCAAAAACTTGCGAAAAACCAATACTGGACGGCTGTCGGCCTGGATCTGCTTCATAATCATTCGGTCACAAATTCAAACAGCGTTCACATTCTGAGTGGCACAACTCAGGATGAACTCGGCCCTTGTGTCGGTGTTTTTCACCCTTCTGCTGAGGTGAACGGCGAAAACCTGCAATATTCTCAGTGGCTGACTTTCTTAGAAGATGAAGAAGCCGAAGACACCGAAGTGGTCGGAGCCGCATTGAAAAAAATCAAACGTCAGATTAAGCGGGCTTATCCAGACGCTCTCGAAAATCTGAAATTTGAAAGAATCTTGGTAGTGCCCTCTTACGCTGGCAATGGCGATCTCAAGCTCTCTGGCAATTTAACCCTTCCAGGAGTTGAAAATTTCTGGGTGGGATCAGCACAGATGAATCCACAGAGAAATCTTTTGGGTGCACTTCTGCAGGCCGAATTGGTCAGTAGCGCATTGGGCTGTCATCCAATGGAACAGCAAACCCAAGTCACGGAATCGCAACTTCCAGAAGCTGAAGGCTAATATGTCGGGTCGCATGGTGATTTTCGCAATGGCTGCTTTTGCCATCGTTATGTCTGTTTTTTTCTACCGCACACTGAAGAGCTCGCCAAAATTCAAAGAACTGGCTGTTGAGCAAATGCTCATGGAATTCAAAAGCTACACCAAAAATGCCAAATCAGCAGATAAATTACCCGTGGCAAACGACGGAACGGCTCAATTTTTTGTCGATTTAAACAGTGATTGGAAGTTTGAAATTCAGGACAAAACTTTGGTGGTTTTTCCGCCACCTTTTATCTCAGAACCACCAGGTCGATCCTTCGAAATGCCCGAAGCCAAGGCTGCCGCATATAAAGGCGTGCACGATGCGGTACAAGCCTGGCTGATTGATAAATATCATTCAGACAAAGATCTTCTGATCGAAGTTCGTCAGTGACATCTCTCAGTTTCAAGAACCATTTGAATTTCATCTAAATTCACAGTTCCTCTGTTGGCTCCTGCCACTTGAATCGAGGTGTTTCCTCGAAGAATCAAAGAAGCTCCACATTCGCTGACAAACACATCGCCCTCTTGGCGAAGCCGGATGGATCGACTCACCTTTTGAGTTTTTGAACCGTCTTCTCTTTCAAGGATTTCTCCCCGCTCACCAGCAGCAAAGACTTCCAATCGAACTCGTGATTTGGTCTCTCTGTAAAGTTTCACATCCCCACTGGCCAACAAGTCTCTGACAATCAGGCGGTAGCCGTGTTTCATTTGAATCGGCAGAGAAAAACTACAAGCTCCAGAAGCGATTTGCTGAGAGCTGCTTTTTTGGACTGAAGCTTCTAAGGGAATTTGCAAAACCCACCTCTGAAGACTGAGATTTTCGTGATTGTCCCGACAAGCACTGCCTGCAATTGAAAGCTCACCAAGCTTTAATCCTGATTGTGCCTGAGCGACAGTTGCGAGCAAAATCCCTCCTAGAATTCCAATGATCACCTTCATGGTTCCCCCTTTGAATGTTTTGAGTGCTCTTGGGTGGTTCCCAAAAGGACTTATATTTGATCTAAGGCAACATTCATGCCCGTAAAAGTGGGGCCAAAGTGAGTTTTTGTTGCATCGAAGCGAAAAGCCATGTTAGCTAACCCCCACTTATTACTCACTTCCCGATATCAACTGGTCTCCAAGTGAGCAATTACCGGCCTCCATGCCGGTCACTGTCGGGAAGGTGGCCTAACCAGAAAGGAACGAACATGGCAAATGTGACCATGAAAGAGATGCTCGACGCCGGAGTCCACTTCGGACACCAAACCCAGCGTTGGAACCCAAAAATGAAAAACTATGTGTACACGAATCGCGGAGGCATCCATATCATTGACCTCCAAAAGACCGTTGTCCGCGCCAACAAAGCTGCCGAATTCGTCAAGAAAATCGCAGCTGACGGTGGAAGCTTGATCTTTGTTGGAACAAAGAAACAAGCCATCGAGCCAGTTGAAGAAGCTGCAAAACGATGCGGTCAATACTATGTGACCAAGCGTTGGCTGGGCGGAATGCTCACTAACTTTGAAACCATCAAAGCTTCTATCGATCGCCTTCGCAAAATCGATCAAATGAAAGAAAAAGGCGAAATCGAATTTTACACTAAAAAAGAGCGCGCTCAGATTGAAAAAGAATATATGCGCTTGTCTGATTATTTGAACGGCATCCGCGACATGAAGGGCTCTCCAGCCGCAATGTTTGTGGTTGATTTGCCAAAAGAGCACATCGCAGTTGCTGAAGCAAAACGGATTGGCATCCCCGTTGTTGGAATCGCCGATACAAATTCAGATCCAGAGAGCATCGAATATCCAATTCCAGGAAATGACGATGCCATTCGTTCCATCAAGCTGTTCGCAAACTTGGTAGCTGATGCTTATCTTGAAGGCGCAAAAGAGTACGAACAGAAATTGCGCACTTCCACTGACAAAGTTTCTGATCTGGAAAAAGAAGAAAAAGCTCCAGCTAAAGAAGCTGCTCCTGAAAGAAAAGGCCGTGCTCCTCGTGGTGCAGGCAAAGGCGCCGCTCCTGCTGAAACGAAAAAAGCAGGCCCTTCAGTTGTTAAAGTTGCAAAACAACCACGCAAACTGGTTGCTGCCGGAACTGCTGAGGACGTTGAGATCCAAGCTGAACTCGAAAACAAAGACGAGTCTTCAGAAGAAACAGAATCATAATTTAAAAAAGGGCTTCGAAGAGAAGCCCTTTTTTTCTCTCTCTTGCCACTGTTTAGATAAGGAGCAAATATGTCTATCTCTGCCTCTATGGTCCGTGACCTCCGTGAGAAAACCTCTGCTGGAATGTTAGATTGCAAAAAAGCCCTTGAAGAAACAAAGGGTGACTTCGAAGCTGCTGTTGAATGGCTTCGCAAAAAAGGACTTTCCTCTGCTGCTAAAAAAGCAGATCGCTTGGCTTCCGAAGGTATGGTCACAGCTTACACCTCTGGAAGCACAGGTGTTTTAGTTGAAGTGAACTCTGAAACTGATTTCGTTGCTAAAAATGATCAGTTTAAAACTTTTGTAAAAGATGTTGCTGGCTTGGTTGCGACAAAAAAGCCTGCTGATGTGAGCGTCCTACTTGAGACAGCCACGGCCAGTGGCTCTAAAGTTGGAGATGTTTTAAAAGAGACAATCGCCAAAATTGGTGAAAACCTCGTGATCCGAC
>JBGGMM010000217.1:0-23946 GCA_041288045.1 Pseudobdellovibrionaceae bacterium
ATTTTAACTCTTCAAGTACTTTCGTGCTTTCTTGACAGTTTGAAACGCATGCCCAAATTCAATCAAAGAGACTTTCGTTAGAAAGAGATGGGAGATCAATGCCATTGCCTCAAGGATTACTACCAATACTGCCGCTGCGAAACACTGTGATATTCCCCTCACTCACACAAGTTTTAAAAGTGGGGCGCGAGAGAAGTGTGAATGCTTTAAAAAAAGCTGAAAAAAACGGCTTTTGGATCGTTGCAGTCCAACAAAAACCAAAAGCTCATGATTTGGCCAAAGACTTGCCTGTCGATCCTCACGATTTGCACACAGTCGGAACTCTTTGTCGAATTGATTCGATGAAAGGAAATCCAGAAGCCGGATATCAAGTCGTGCTTCGCGGGATGACTCGAGTGATTTTGGATGATGTGAGCGTCGCCAGTGGAAATTTTCTCGAAGGTGAAAGCACGATCATCGAAGATATCAATGATATGAATCGTCCGACGGAGCAAGCCCTCTTGGAAAGTGTGAAAACACTTTCGCGGGACATCTTGCGGCTTTTCCCTGGAAACACAGAGCAGCTGATGGAACTGATCAATTCCGTTGATGATTTGTCCTATTTGACTTCGCTTTGTGCTGGCAACATCGACATGGATCTTGAGAAAAAACAAAAAATCTTAGAAATTCGCAACTTGCGCGAAAGAGTTCTTTTCCTTTTGCAAGTCATGCAAGAATTCAAGGAAAGCCTTTCCGTCCAAGCCGAAATCAGATCCAAACTGAATCAGAAATTCGGTCAAGCGCAAAGACAGACCATTTTGCGCGAGCAACTCAAGGCCATCCGTGAGGAGCTGGGTGAAGGAGACGATTCGTCTGTTGAAGAAAAGCTGCAGAAAAAAATTGAAGATGCTGGAATGCCAGAGGATGTGCGCAAAGTCGCTGACCGTGAATTCAAACGTCTCAGCGAAGTCGGCAACCAATCCCCTGAATCTCATATCATTCGCAATTACCTTGAGCTTCTGAGTGACCTTCCCTGGAGCAAATCGTCGGAACAAACCGAAGTCAACCTGGACATGGCCAGACGGATTCTCGACGAAGATCACTATGGCTTGGAAAAAGTGAAAAAAAGAATTGTCCAGCATTTGGCTGTGCTCAAATTAAAAAAAGAAAACAAAGGATCAATCCTCTTGTTTGTCGGCCCTCCTGGAGTGGGTAAAACTTCTCTCGGTCAAAGTATTGCCAGAGCCTTGGGAAGAAAATTTTCTCGAGTCAGCTTTGGTGGAGTTCGCGATGATGCCGAAGTTCGCGGCCATCGACGCACATACATTGGCGCAATGCCTGGTCGAATCATCCAAGGCCTGAAGCGAGCTGGTGAAAACAATCCTGTTTTCCTGCTGGATGAAATTGATAAGATGAGCCGGGCTTTTAACGGTGATCCCGCTGCGGCTCTGTTGGAAGTCTTGGACCCAGAACAAAACTCGACATTCCTGGATCATTATCTGGATGTACCTTTTGATCTGTCCAAAGTCTTTTTCATTGCCACTGCCAACAGCCTGGAAAGCATCCCAGGCCCGCTTTTGGATCGCATGGAAGTGATTGATCTTTCTGGATACACAACAGCTGAGAAAGTACATATCGCTAAAAACCATTTGATTCCAAAACAGCTCAAAGAGCATGGCCTGACACCGGAGCAGATTCAGATTTCAGATGATGCTTTGATGCGGTTGATTTCGAATTACACTCGCGAAGCTGGAGTGCGAGAGCTGCAAAGACGAATTGCTGCCACCTTGAGAGGTTCCAGTGAAAACGTCTTGAATGCCAAACAGCTTCCTGTGAAAGTTCAAACTCAGGATCTCGATGAGATTCTGGGCGCTGAAAGGTTCACATTTGAAATTGCAGAAACAATTAATCCCCCTGGGGTTGTCACAGGCCTTGCTTGGACTCCCGTTGGTGGAGATATTCTCTTTGTTGAGGCCACTGCCATGCCTGGCAAAGGAAATCTCATGATCACGGGACAGTTGGGCGATGTGATGAAAGAATCGGCGCAAATCGCTCAGAGTTTGATTCGGGCCAATCAGAATCAACTTGGGATTCGGATTGATCTGTCGAAAACAGATCTGCATGTCCACGTCCCTGCTGGAGCGATTCCCAAGGATGGACCGTCTGCCGGAGTCACAATGCTCACGGCTTTGGCCTCGCTGATTTCAGGACATCTTGTCAGTCCGAAATTGGCTATGACCGGCGAAATCACTTTGCGAGGAGCTGTGATGCCAGTGGGGGGTATTAAAGAAAAAGTGATTGCGGCTCACCGAGCCGGAATTGAAAAAATCGTTCTTCCGAAAAAGAATGAAAAAGATCTCCGAGAAGTTCCCGATGATGTGAAAGCGGGTCTCAAATTTTACTTTGTGGAAAACATCAGTCAGCTTTTTGAAGTGACTTTGAATATTGCCCTTCAGCAGAATTTGATCAATCAAAGCTTTCAAAGACACAGTCAGGAAAATCAAGGGGCTGCTGAACACTCTTAAAGGTGAAATAAAAAAGCTAGACTCAAAGTCCGATCCTTCGGGTCTAGCTCTTCTTAGGACTCAAATCACTTGGCGGCTTTTTCTTTGTTTCCTTCGCCATCGATTTCAATCATCACTTCATCACTCACTGTCACTCCGCCTTTATCCAAAGCTTTGTTCCAGTTGATGCCCCAGTCTTTGCGGTTGATTTTTCCGCGCAAGGAGAAACCGACTTTTTCTGTTCCCATCGCATCGGTGACCATGCCGCCGTAAGTGAGATCCATCGTCACTGGCTTTGTCACTCCTCGCATGGTCAAATCACCAGTGATCTTCACTGTCTGGTCCTGCTTCACGATCACTGATTTGTCTGATTTAAATCTCAGCTCTGGATTTTTCTTAGCATCGAAAAAATCAGGCGACACCAAATGTTCGTCTCGTTTTTTATTGTTGGTGTTGATCGAAGCAGGATCCACTTTGACGTCGATCTTACTGACTTCATTCTTTTTTTCGTCAAAATCAAAGGACCCTTCGAATTTGTTGAAATTTCCTCGCACAGTTGAAACTACTAAATGCTTCACAGAAAATCCCACATTGGTGTGGGCAGGATCAATTTTGTAAACAGCAGCAAAAGCTGTCGTCGCAATCAGAAATGTCAGTGCTGAAATGGCTGTCAGTGTTTTTCTCATTCTCATCTCTCCTTCTGATAAAGAACACGGTCTTTAGTATGGATTTAAGATTTGAGGCCAGGCAACTCGTATTGCCTCGTGCTACACTGACTCTGATATGAAAGCTTTGGTGTTATCTGGAGGCGGAGCTCGCGGCGCCTATCAAGTTGGTGTTTTAAAAGCTGTTGGCGAGCTGGCTCGAGACAACAATCTGGAAAATCCCTTTCAAATTCTCTGTGGTGTCAGTGCCGGCGCAATCAACGCTTCTTTTCTGGCCAGCGAATGTCATCAATTCAGCAAAGGCACAGAGAAGCTCGTGGACCTCTGGGCTTCTTTGAAATCCGAACGGGTTTTTAAAACAGACATTCTGTCAATGAGCAGAATTGGCCTGCAGTGGATGGGAGAGCTCTCTTTTGGCGGCTTTGGAACAACGACGGAAGGTCGAGCTCTTTTAGATACGGAGCCATTGCTGCAATTGATTCGTGACAATTTAAATTTGCCACAAATTCAAGAAAATATTCACAACCGAAAGCTCAGCGCCCTGGCGATCACAGCTTTGGATTACCAAACTTCCGAAAGCATCACCTTCGTTCAAGCCAATGACCATGCTCCCAGCTGGAAAAAGACCAGAAGACGATCTGAAAAAACAATGATTCAACCTGAACACGTTCTGGCCAGCAGCTCGATCCCGATTCTCTTCCCCGCGACTCCTGTTGGCAGTCGCCATTTTGGTGATGGCTGCGTTCGCAACCTCTCCCCGCTTGGACCTGCTTTGTATTTAGGTGCAAGCGAGCTTTTGGTCATCGGGGTTCGCTTGCAAAAAGAAATTTCCGCGACCCCGCACACCAGTTTGCAAAAGCCGCCCAGCGTGGCTCGTGTCGCCAACTTGCTTTTAAATGCCGTGCTCTTGGATGGGATTGAAATTGATTTTGAAAGACTTCAGCGGATCAATGAATTTTTAAGAAGAGTGCCGCCTCAGCATCAAACCAATTTGAATTTCAAACCCGTTCACGCGCTTTTCATTAGCCCCTCTGAAGACATTGGAAAGATCGCAGCTCAAATGGCTTCAAGACTTCCTCGGGTCATTCGCTATCTCCTCAAAGGTCTTGGTCCTTTAGAAGAGGCCAGTGAAATTATCAGTTATCTTTTGTTCGAGAAAGACTTCACTTTGCGCTTGATCGAAATGGGCTATCAAGACGGAATGAATCAGAAAGATGAAATTCTTAGATTTCTACTTGAATCCCGACCTCAATCACTTGATTGGGAGGGATTTTAAAGAAGGCCGTTGGCCTTTCGGCATTTCTCGCCATGAAAGCAAAAAGTTTTTCCCGCCAAATACTCAAAGTCGGATCACCAGTCGGAAGAATCGTTTCACGCCCCAACACAAATGTGGTCTCTTGAATCGGAAAGGGCATTCCTCTCTCACGGCAGGCTTCTAAGATGTGTTTGATCTTTGGAATTTCCGTGAATCCGTAATTGGCAACAATTCGATAAAACTGGGGCGAGAGAGTTTCGATTTGCACTCGATCTTTTTTATTTACAAAAGGCACATCGTTGGTTTTGATAGTTAAAATCGCAATTTGAGTGTGCATGACCTTGTTGTGCTTGAGGTTGTGCAGAAGCGGGACCGGAACACCCCAAGTATCCCCAGTCATATAAATGGCCGAACCTTCAACCCGCCGAGGCGGGGATTTGGCAATGGTCTGAATAAAATCTGACATCGGGATAGAGCGGGCTTTCAGCCGCTCGGCCAGAATTTTCCGGCCCTTTGCCCACGTGGACATCAAAAGGTAAACAACTGCTCCAATTAACAACGGAACCCAGCCGCCGTGTGTGACTTTCGCCACATTGGGCGCAAAGAAGGCAATATCAAAAATCAGAAAAAAACCAAAGATCGAAAGACCTTTCCAGCGACTCCAGTTCCATATCCTTCGCGACACTTGGTATGCGAGCAAAGTTGTAATCAACATGGTTCCGGTGACGGCAATTCCATAGGCCGAAGCCAGATCACTGGATGTCTTAAACGAAACTACCAGCCAAACTACACCGACCATCATTGTCCAATTAATAAATGGAATGTAGATCTGACCAATCTCTCGGCTCGAGGTGTGAAGAATCGACAGACGCGGACAAAATCCCAATTGCACAGCTTGCTTGGTGAGTGAGGCCACTCCGGCAATGAGGGCTTGAGAGGCAATAACTGTGGCAATAGTTGAAAGTATAACTAAAGGCCAAAGAGCCCAACTGGGCGCCAATAAGAAAAAAGGACTACTGATGGCCTCTGGATTTTGCAAAACCAAGGCCCCTTGTCCGAAATAATTCAAAACAAGTCCAGGCAAGGCAACCGCATACCAGGAAAGCTTGATCGCTCTTCGACCAAAGTGTCCCATATCGGCATAAAGAGCCTCTCCTCCGGTGATCACCAAAACCACTGAACCTAAAACCAAAAATCCAGAAAACCCATTATGCAGAAAGAATTCATAGGCCCAATAGGGATTAATCGCCTCTAAAACAGAAGGGTTTTCAATAATCTTGTTGACGCCTAAAATGCCAATACTGAGAAACCACAAAGCAATGATGGGACCAAAAATGACACCAATCCGACCTGTTCCCAAAAACTGGAAAAGATAAAGCAGCACAATCAGGATCAAGGTAATGGGAATCACAAAGGGTTCAAAAATCGGAGTGACAACTTTCAATCCCTCAACAGCCGAGAGAACCGAGATGGCTGGAGTGATCATTCCATCACCAAAGAGGAGCGAAGCTCCAATCAAACCTAAAATAGTGACCACCACCCGCCTTTTGGAGGAGCTGGAGTAATGAAGTCCTTGTGAAGACAGAGCCATCAGCGAAAGAATTCCACCCTCACCTTTATTGTCCGCCCGCATCACAAACATCATGTACTTTAAACTGATCATCAGAAGGAGCGCCCAGAAAATCAGCGACAGAACTCCAAGCACATTGGCGGATGTCACTTGCAGATTGTGTTCAGGGGCAAAGCATTCTCTCAATGCGTACAGAGGCGAAGTCCCGATATCTCCGAACACAACACCCAGGGCACTGAGAGCCAAAACAGCCATGCGATCTTTTGCATGAGAGAAGTGGGCAGTAGGTTGTGAAGATTCGATGAAGGCCTCCGATATTCCATTAAAAAGCCAGAAACTGAATTTGTCAGCTCCCTTTTTTTGGCCCAAGGTCTGAATCTATACCATCGAAAATCTCTGCATGAAAATAGACAACGACCTGCGAAGAAGTCACACTATTGAGGACAGCTCAAATGCAAATGGAAAGGTCATGGCAATGAAGAGACCCATAATTGCGATTGTTGATGATGAACAGGATCTGCGCGACAACTTTCAAAGCCTTCTCGAAGACCAATTTGAAATCAAAGCTTTTGCTTCACCGCAAGAATTTCTTCAGGCCCTGCCCGATTTGCAGCAAAAAGGCCTTCGCCTGCTTGTCAGTGATTATAAAATGCCAGTGATGACAGGGCTTGAAATGGTGCAAAAAGCCCACTCTCAATTTCCCTCCCTGCCCTTTATTATTCTCTCTGGATTCTTGGATAAAAAAACAGTTCTTGATGCTGTGAAAATGGGCGTCTTTCGTCTTTTGGAAAAACCTTATGCGCCGGAAGATTTGCTGGCGGCTATTGATCAGCTTCTGCTTGAATCGGAACTGCAGACAGTGCGCAATGAGATCCGGCAAATCACTTCGCAGCTTCGGGAGCTTTATAGCAGCATTCGCCTGGCTCTTTTGCAGCATATTCCAGAAGAGTTGATGGACCGACTGATTGTCGATGCGCCTGATGAAAGTGAGCAAAAGAAAATGAGCTTTGAGGATTTACTGGAGCAGTTGGAAGACCGACTGGAACTGCTTTTGACCTCTGAAAAAATGATCAGCGATATCAAGACGACTCGGGAGTAAAGTATCGAATCACCTAAAGAGGCTGAGGAAGCAACAGAATCTTTTTCCATTTTTATTTTGAAATCGCAAGTGACAGCGCTTGTTCAAGCCGAAAGTTTTTTGCGCAATCGAAAATGGATCGTCGGAAGCAGCACCAATCTGCGTGAAGCTTTGGCCTATATCATTCAAAAAAAGCCGCAATATGTTCTGGTGTCAGCTGATCATCCCAATCGCAAAGTGCGAATTCTTCCCAAGATGTTGGTACAAGCTTTCCCTTGCCGAGTGATTGCATTTGCTGAAAAAGGCTCTAGCCAATCCACCAAAGTTTTGCATGAAATGGCTCTTGAGTACAATCTCTACCCACCCGTCTCGGGCCCCTCTATCGAAAGAATGATTTTGAAAATTCGCAGAGAGGATGAGCTTCGAGCTCAGCAATCCGAGATCACTGGCAAGCAGTCAAAAGCTTCCGTTGCCTCAGGCACCGAGGGCAGTCTTAATTTTCGCGGCGACACCCACACGGCGGACGCTTTAAAATCCTCCTTTGACCAAGCACGAGCGGCTCTCACTCAATTGATCAGCTCGGATACAGTTGACGAAACAGGCACCACTGCTGCCGGCAGCGGTAGCACGGACTCAAGCTCTGGATTGGGATCAGGAGTGATCATTCAGCAGGGTGTGGGATTAGGAAGTGGCGGCATCGCCCATATCTCTGGAAATGGGCTTGGACCGAAAGTTTCAATTACACAGGAGGGCATGGGCGGCGGTCATGGTCCTGGCGGATTTGGTCAAGTGACCCACTCGGATTCAGGAAATTTTCACGAAGGAAGTTCTGATTGGGATTCGACGACTTCACAAAAAAAACCCCATTCACCAAGTGGCCTTGAAAGCGACCCGCATGCCAATGAAGTCAGCGAAGAAAACGAAAGCGCTTCGACCTATTCAAAGAAAAACCAGAGCGTTCCAATCATGGAATCCGGGGAGATCAGAAAAAACACGAAAGGCTATCGGATTGTCAGCATTCCAACGAAGAATTCTGTTCCGCTTGATTCTATCATCATTCAAGGAACTGAAGAGGCTCTTGAGCAAACAGTTCAATTTCAAGATCCAGACCAAGCGGCCAAAGTTCAAATCTCTTCTCATCTTGCCTGCATTCATGTGAAAAGTGAAAGTTTTTCGGGCTATTTGCTCTGTGCTTTAGGGGAAAATCGCCAAGTCGATAAAACACTCATCGATGCGATTCAGAAAAAACTTTTTCAATTTTTAAAAACCAACAATGTCTCCGTCAAAGAAGAGGACACTTTGCAGCTTCAGATCCAACAAGTGGACTTCACCGATTGGGCTCTGGAGCAAGCGCAGTTTTTGAAAAAAACCATTCACGGCAAAGATGAAATTGCCATGGCATTTTTTCCCTGCACCGAGCCCGAACTGGAACTTGACCCTTCCATCTCAAGCAAAATGATGCAAATCAGTCTTCGCGATCTCAAACCCGACGCTACTCTCGAATTTGATCTCTACATTTTCATGCCACAAAATAACAAATATTTGCTCTACACTCCCAAAGGAAAGCCCTTCTATGGCCACCAACAAGGCCGACTGGAAAAAAAGGGAGTCACCCATATGCACTTAAGAAAAGAAGCCGCCCCCGAAGTCAGAAAATACCAAGCCCAAAATTTCCTCAACTCCCAAATCACAGACTACAAGACTACAAAGAAGCAAAAGTAAGAAAAAATGCCGCGGCGTTTTCTGAACGCTCCTGTGAGCGACAAAAAACCATGATCAGCTCAGCTGCATTTTTATTTTTGGTTTTCTGGAAACTCGCCGCAGGCGAGCCCCGAAGGGGTGAGGCCTGGAGCCGCGGAGGCGAAGCTGGACGATGACAGTCGGCGGAGGGCCGAATTTCCAGAAAATGCGGCCATGGATGGTCAAGATCAAGCAAAGCCGCAAACCTCATTGACCACCCAAAACCCAGCCCAACTCAAGCCTTCGGCGGACGCCGAGAGTTCACAGTATTCGCATCCAGCTCCTCAGCGCGAAGTGCTTTAGCAAACCTCTGAAACCCTTTCACTTGATCTTTCAACAGCTGCAGAGCCACTGAATCCAGCAACTCACCGTCTTTTAAAGTCTTAAACACATTCATCAGAAAAATTCGAATTGGGAATTGATAGGCATTCCGATAAGCCATGACTTGTTGCAAATGTTCAATCGGTCGAAGGCCGCCAAAAAGACCGCCGAGACCGACGAAACACACAGGTCGATATTCGAAGCTTTCGGGATATTTCCAGTGATCAATAAAGTACTTCAGAGCTCCTGGCATCGAGCCATTGTATTCGGGCACAACAAAGATCAAACCATCGGAAGTGGTCACTTTTTGTACTGCCTGCTCCCATGAGAGATGCAGACCGGGACCTCCATACTGACGACCGGTGAGCTCTTCAAAAGGAAGCTCCGTCAAATCCAGAATTTCAACTTGCTCACCGGCTTCGGCATAAAGTTTTTGAATCAAATTGGAAACCTGTCGGGTCCGAGAGTTGGGTCTGTTGGTGCCTGAGATTATGTACTTCACTTTTGCCTCCGGATGGCTCATGCTAACGAAAGAGATGACTGATTTAAAGTGGTTTCTTTTCAGCGAAGGTCAAGTGACAGGTCCTTTTTCCAAAGAGGAAATTGATGTGCGTTTGACACTCGGCTCAAGCCCTTTGATCTGGGGCCGGGGTCAGGCCGAGTGGGTGCCTGCCGATCGCTGGAACCAAGTGCTGCGCGAGTCTGATTCTCAGTCTCAAAGGTCACGCTCTGGGTCAGACCGCCTGTGGAAAGTTCGAGTGGCCGGTCATGAGCAAAAGCCGATGACCCACGATCAAATGATCGATTACCTGAAAGATCAAACCGATTATGGTGAGATTCAGATTTGGACTGAAGGCTATTCGGATTGGAAAGACATTTATCAAATCCATAAAATCATGGACGAGCTGGGAGTTTCCAGACGTCAGCACCCTCGAGTTCCAATCATGGGAAGCCTCACTTGCGAAGGTGCCACTGGCAATATCACAGCTCGGGTGCTTTCCATCAGCGAGGGCGGGCTTGGAATCACCGATGCTCCACAAGTGAAAATCGGTGAGAAATTCAAAACGATTCTCAAAAGCCCGAACCTCTACACGCCGATCCACTCCACTGCCGAAGTGGTCTATGTCGGGTCCGATAGCTATGCCGGAATGAAATTCATCAGCCTGCACCCAGAATCAAAAAGCGCCATCATCGAGTACGTGAAAAAATTCACGGAGCTTTCAAAAGGGGTCTAACCCCTAAAGTGCTATTTCTTTTGCTTTGAAATCCCTCGCGAATCACCACTTCGAAGTCATTGGCTTTCAAGGCTCGCTTCAAGGCTCCTGTGCAAGCATAAGTGCTGACGAAAGAAGCCGGAGCACAAACTTGAGAAAAAAAGCGAGTGAGAAAGCTCTCATCCCAAAGATGTGGTGAGGTTTTGGAACTGAAGGCATCATAAAAAATGACTTCATACTGAGATTCAACGGAAAATTCGGGAAGCAAGGCCCCCTCGACTTTCCAACTGCCGTTTTTGTAAGAATCAAAAAGCCACTTTTTCACTTCAGGCTTCAAAGGGGAATCAAAGAACAAAAAAATTTCGTCATAGATCAAATCGGTATCAGAAGTTTCAGTCCAGAAAAGAAAATGCTCGCGTAAAAAAGAATCGGATTCAAAACTCAAAAGCTGAAAGTCTGAAGGCCCAATTCCCCTCTTCAAAGCTTCAAGCGCCACAAGAATTTCATTGTAGCCAAGGCCTAGCCCCACGGAAACAGCGCTTCGACCACCGAGTTCCAAAGACTCTCGGAGAGGATTTCCGTAAATGAGCTGAGTCTCTGAATAGGCTCCGCCTCGGTGATGCATAGTCTCTTGGGTCTCTGATCCCAACCAGCGCAATGTGGGGCTTTGATCCTCGGTGAGAACCTTTTCGTAGTTGTGTTTTTTCCAAAAATCCGTGGTTTCTGCCATATGCCTGTGCATCTCCATAGCGCAAAAGTTGACCTCTGGCTACGAAGCTGTAACAACCGAGCCATGGAAAAAGGTTGGCTTGGACTGCCTTACCGCCCGATCTCAGAGTTTTACCAACAGAGATTCGGCGGCAAGGTCTATAAAATCCCGGTGTCGGTGGTGGATGACTGCCCGAATCGCCGTGGCCTCAAAGGCATGCAGACCTGCGTCTTTTGCGACGTCTGGGGATCCGCCGCCAAATCCGAAAGCCAAAGCCTGGGACTGCGGGATCAAATCCAAAAATACCAAATCGAAATCGGCCAAAAATACAAAGCAAAGCAATTTCTGGTGTACTTTCAAGCTTACACCAACACATTTGCCAAATTGGATTCACTGAGAATCAATTTCGAAACCGCGCTGAGCTTTCCAGCAGTCAAAGGCTTTGTGGTCGGCACAAGACCCGATTGTCTTTCAAAAGGCGTTTTGGATCTGTGGAACGAGTACCACCAAAAATCCTTCGTTGCTGTTGAACTAGGAGTGCAAAGCTTTGACAACGCCCAATTGGAATTTATGCGAAGAGGCCACACCAAAGAGCAATCTCTCAAAGCTATCGAAAAAATCAGCAAAGAAACCACAGTAGATCTGGGCATCCATTTGATTTTCGGTCAACCAGGTGAAACGGATGAGCAGATCATCGAAACCGCCAAAATCTGCAACGACCTGCCAATCACCAACGTCAAACTCCACAACTTGCACGTGCTCAAAGAAACTCCGCTCGAAACCATGTTCCACAAAGGCGAGTTCACGCCGATTGAGCGAAATCTCTACGCCCACCGAGCCCAACTCTTTATCGAGCATCTTTCTCCGAGAATCTACGTCCACCGCCTGGCAGCCTTTGCGTCGCGATGGGAAGAGCTTGTCGCTCCCAAATGGACTTCAGATAAAATGGGAACCCATCAGTATTTGATTGATTACTTGCGCGAAAGAAAGAGCTTTCAAGGAAGAGCCCTGATCAAATCTGCACTTTCCGAAGCGGAAAGACAGGTTCTTGGAAATCTCGAGCTTCGAGGCTCACCCAGTCTTCATCTTTAATTGCGAAATTCCATCCCAACAAACCAAAAAGCTCCTTCGTCGAAATAGTTTTTGGATTGCTGATATCTTTGGTCGAATACATTATTGCCGCGGATGTAGCCCGAGACGTGTTCGATGAAATCGTGATTGTAAAAGAGATTGGTCGTCATATAACCGGGCAATCGGTCATAGGTTCTGCTATCAAAACGAACACCGTTGCCAATCAGCTCAAACCCAGCTGAATCCCTTTCCCATTCTTTTAAAAGTCGAGCTCCACCACTGACCAAAGAGCGCTTCAAAAGCCATTCACCAGTTGTTATGTTTCGTGGTTCTTGATAGCCAAAGCTGAGATCCAGCTTCAGGTTATCCTCTGTGCGATAGGCATAAACGGCCTCCGCTCCTCGACTTCGAGCTTCTTGTACGTTCTCATATCGTCCGGTCGCAGGAGCTCCGACGAATACTATTAAGTTTGAAAATGAAGTTTCAAAAACCGAAATTGAAAAATTTTGTCGCTCACTGACGGTATGACTATAAGTCAGGGTCAGGGTTCGCGACGTTTCAGCCTTCAGATCCTTATTTGATCCGTAATTTTCAGAATAAAGCTGAAACAAAGAAGGAACCTTAAAGCCAGTCGCATACTCAAATCGCCAGTCCTTAAAGACAGTCATACCCAATTGGTAAGAATCGACGCGATCGCGACCGTAGACAAAATCCGAGCGAAGCCCGCCTTCGGCAGAAAGACTCTCAGCCAATTCGCGATCGTATTTGGCAAACACTCCAGAACTGTATTGAAATTGATTTGAAATCTCCTGACCATTCTCCAATTCAGAGAAATTTTCTTTGGTGTGACTGGCGCCAAACCGCAACTGATCCTGCTCTCGGTCTACCGGGAATGTTTCCAGCCGAACATTTAAAAGCTCGCTCTGATAACGACTGTTCACGTCTCCCCAAGGTTGCGTTTGTTCAAATTTTCGCACTCCTTGCTGATAGGAAGCCAACAAAGAAGGCTTCAGTGGAACCTGGGGCGCTAAGACTCCACCCGTCAGATTCCAAAACTGATTTCTCGCCTCGAAGTGCTTCGTGTCTAAAACGACATCGCCATATCCCGTCGCCTGTTCCGAATAGTCATCAAACCCATTCAGTTTCAGAAAGAAATCAAAATCGCTTTTTCGAAGATATCCAACATCCCCATTCAGCAGCTTGGAATGGTATGTAAAGTCGGACTCTTTTAAGGGCGAATGATTGTTTTTCTCTGTCATAGAGGCTCGCGCTAAAACACCCTGACTCTCATCCAAAGCCTTCATGCCAAAAACTGCAGCTTTGCGATACTCTCTTTGACCGGCTTCAGCTTGCCCGGCAGCCTGATCGGCAACTTGGGTTGGAAAGGTTTCGATTTTAATAACGCCAGTGAGGGCCTGCCCACCGTACAGGACCGATTGACTGCCCTTAATCACTTCAATGCGTCGGACTGTAGTGATGTCGATATTGCTGAGATTCAAAGTCCTTTGCGTCGTCGTCGGATCATAAGCTGGTAGTCCATCCACTAAAATCAGCACATGACTGGAATCCCCACCGCGAATGAAAATCGAGCTCGGCTGAAAATTCGAATTCACAATCGAAATATTCGCCTGACTCGCAAGCAGCGCTGGGATATTCGGGGCTTTGCTTTCGCGAATTGTTTTTTCGTCGATCACGACTTTGCTGGCAGTGCTAAAGGAATCCGTACGGATGACCGTTCGGTACTCGTCACTTCCCTCTTGAGCAAAAGCCCATGAAGAGAACACCAGAGCACCGATGAAAAAAAATCTCACAGCTTGCCTCCCAACTCGAACACGTACTGATAGCGCAGGCGAACAGCCACTTTTTTCTCACCGATTTTGGCTGGTGAGAAAAGAAACTCTTTGATGGCTTCAAGGGCCGCTTCGTTCATCCCAAATCCTGGGCCCCTCACCACACTGGCAGAAGCGACTTGGCCTTGAGAATCGATAACGATCTCAAGATCCACAGTGCCGGCCACACCGGCTCTTCGCGCTGAAGCTGGATAGGGAACCCGCTTTGCTTTTAGTACTTTGGGCTTCTCTGTCAAGACACCAATGCTCGCTTCTTGCGAAGAATCGCTTTCACTCTCTGAATTCTCAGTTGAGTTTTCACTCTGGTTTTCTTCATTTTGATTTTTTGCTTGAGTGGAATTCTCATTTTTGTTGGTGATTGGAGATTGCGATTTTTTCTGGATTGGTTTTCGTGAGTTCTCAGATTTCTGATTGCTTCCCAGGACTTCAAGAATTTGAACTTCACTCACATCATAGACGGGCTCGGGCTTGGGCCAGAAAAGGAGGATGCTGAAACCATGAACAATCAATGATAAAAGAAGAAAGAAGCGCAGTTTCACGTCGAAAAGGTATTTAAAACATCTTCTTCTTGATGACCAGTTGCGATTTCATCTTTTTAAGTTTGCACAATAAAATAGCACAATTTCAGATCTTGTCAGACACGACAGATTTTTGCGCTGCGGGCCCCTTGCAAAGTCAGTATTAAGTCAAGACCAAGGTCTGTTGCTCAGATAAATTGCAGAAGCGCCCATTTTGTTATCAGTCAAATTATGTCAAAGGATTTCACAGACATGCATAATTGCTCAGCACATCCCGATTTTTTTTGAATTTTTTGCGGAAAAATCTCTTGCCGGCCGATGGGCAACTCATTAACGTGAATACAAGAGATAGGGACTTTAGAACAAGTCCGCAAGAGAGAACCACTAGATCTAGTATCTGATCCAGGAAGAGCTCAAGTCTTGCTTCCCAAGGATGTGGGGCCTCAAATCTCGAAAAAATAAGAAAAGAAAACCGTTCATAGGAAGTGACGGCGGAAAAAACCAGACGAAGGTTGTTGAAAGTTGAAACCGGACTCAAGTCGGGGCAACTTAAAAGGCTACTTTTCGCTCTAGGGATTTTTTGTCTTTAAGCAAAGAATTTGCGGCAAACGAACTAAAAGTAAACGTTAGAAGAAGAAAAGATACGAAGAAAAACCAGAAGCTTAATTAGAGGGGAAATAATCATGCTTCAAACAGAGTCCATCGGACAGGGCTTTATCAACGAAAACGACGACACTCAACCACATGTCATGCGAGTGCGAAAGCGCGATGGCTCACTAGAGGCCGTGGACGTCACAAAGATCGTCGAGCGCGTGACAGGTTGCTGTTACGGCATCGCTCACGTCGACCCGCTCCGAGTGGCGACAAAGGCCATCAGCGGCCTTTATGATGGAGCCACCACCAAAGAGCTCGACAATCTGTGTATCCAAACAGCTTCTCTTTTGATTGGCGAAGATCCTGAATATTCGCGTCTCGCGGCGCGACTGTTGGCGATTTACATTGATGAAGAGGTTCGATCACAAAAAATCCAATCTTTTGCCGACAGCGTAACTTTCGGTTACAACTCTGGCCTTATCGGCGAAAGCACTTACAAGTTCGTCGAGAAAAACCGAGCCGCTCTCAGCGCTGCCATTGAGCCTTTCCGCACGGATCGTTTCGAATACTTCGGTCTTCGCACCATCTATGATCGCTATTTGCTGAAAAATCCAAAAACCCGTCAAGTTTTGGAAACTCCTCAGTATTTTTTCATGCGAGTGGCCTGCGGCCTTGCTCAATCAGTGGAAGAAGCGGTCGAGTTTTACCGCCTGATCTCTTCACATGATTATTTGGCCTCCACTCCCACACTTTTTAATTCAGGAACTTTACGTCCGCAGATGTCTTCTTGCTATCTGTGCGATTCGCCTGAAGATGACTTGCGATCCATTTACGAAAAATACATGGACATCGCGCTTCTGTCGAAATTTGCTGGCGGCATTGGTGTCGCTTACCACCGCGTTCGCGCTCGTGGCTCTTTGATCAAAGGCACCAACGGACATTCCAACGGAGTGATCCCTTGGCTGAAAACCATGGACAGCTCGGTTGCTGCCGTCAATCAAGGCGGAAAGCGCAAAGGCGCGGCTTGCATTTACCTTGAAACTTGGCACGCCGACATTGAAGAATTCCTAGAGCTTCGTGAAAACACGGGCGATGAGGCCAAACGCACTCACAACCTGAATTTGGCCAATTGGGTGCCTGATCTTTTTATGAAACGAGTGGAAAAAGATGAGGTGTGGTCTCTTTTTGACCCAAGACAGGTTCCTCACTTGGTCGATCTCTACGGCGATGAATTTGAAAAAGCCTACTTGCAAGCCGAAGAGCAAAAGCTTTTCATGAAGCAAATCAATGCTCGCGAGCTCTACAGCCGCATGATGAAAACCTTGGCTCAAACTGGAAATGGCTGGATGACTTTTAAGGATGCTTCCAATCTGAAATCCAATCAGACAGGGCTTCCACAGAATGTCATTCACCTCTCCAATCTCTGCACTGAGATTTTAGAAGTGACTTCCAACAATGAAACGGCTGTTTGCAACCTCGGTTCCGTGAATCTAGGTAGACACATCGTCAATGGCCAGTTTGATTTTGAGAAATTGGCAAAGACAGTTCGCACTGCCGTCAAATATTTGGACCGAGTGATTGATATCAATTTCTACCCGATTCCAACAGCCCAAACCTCGAACAATCGCTGGAGACCTGTGGGCTTAGGTCTCATGGGACTTCAAGACGCTTTCTTTCAGCTGAAGCTTCCTTTTGATTCACCTGAAGCCAGGGAACTTTCAAGAAAGATTCAAGAAGAGATCTATTACAATGCGCTCGTGATCTCTAATGAGCTTTCTGAAAAGCAGGGCCCTCACCCTTCTTTCAGTGAAACCAAAGCAGCTCAGGGGATTTTGCAATTTGATTTATGGGGAACTCAACCCTCAGACTCCAAGCGCTGGAATGCGCTTCGCGAGAAAATCAAAAAGCATGGCCTGAGAAATTCACTGATGATCGCGATTGCACCAACAGCGACAATTGCCTCTATCGTCGGCTGCTATGAAGCCACAGAGCCGCAGGTGTCGAATCTGTTTAAGCGCGAGACTTTGTCAGGGGAATTCATGCAGGTGAACAAGTACCTGGTGACTGAACTGAAGGCCTTGGGACTTTGGAATGATGAAGTTCGCAATGAAATTAAATTGGCTGAAGGCTCGATTCAAAATATCGACGTCATCCCAACTTCACTGAAAGAAATTTTCCGCACAGTGTGGGAAGTTCCTATGAAGTCTTTGGTGGACATGGCAGCCGATCGCGGTGCTTACATCGATCAAAGTCAAAGCTTGAATCTTTTCATGGAATCTCCAACAATTGGAAAGCTGTCAAGCATGTACATGTATGCCTGGAAACGCGGGATTAAGACCACTTACTATCTGCGCTCTCGTCCAGCCACATCCATTGCCAAGACAACAGTGAAGAAATCCACACAGGGAACGGGAGTGCAATCACCGAGTCCAAGCGTGGCCGTAGGAGAAGAATTCGCCGGTGCCGAAACAGCAGCAACTGCAGTGACTGCTGCAGCCGCTGAGGCAGAAGCGAAAAAAACCTACACAGATTCAGAAGTGATTGCTTGTTCTTTGGAAAATCCTGAAGCCTGCGAGGCCTGCCAATGATTCTTGATCCTGGATTCAACCTGACTTTGCGACCAATGAAGTACCCGATTTTTTACGAAATGTACAAAAACGGGATCAAGAACACCTGGACCGTGGATGAAGTCGACTTTTCCACGGATCTGGTAGATCTCCATCAAAAAATGACTCCGGCAGAAAAGCATTTGATTGGCCGTCTGGTGGCTTTTTTTGCCACTGGCGATTCGATTGTCGGCAACAACTTGGTGCTCAATCTTTACAAGCATATCAACTCTCCAGAAGCGCGGCTTTATCTTTCTCGCCAGCTTTATGAAGAGGCTTTGCATGTGCAATTTTATCTGACACTTTTGGACACTTACATTCCAAGTCCAGATGAAAGAGCCAAGGCTTTCGCCGCCATCGACAACATCCCTTCCATTCAGAAAAAAGCACAGTTTTGCTTTAAATGGATTGATTCCATCAATCAGCTAGACACTTTGGAAAGCAAAGAAGACCGCAGAAAATTTCTGATGAATCTGATCTGCTTTGCAAGCTGCATTGAAGGTCTGTTTTTCTTTGCCGCTTTTGCCTATGTGTATTTCTTAAGATCTAAAGGACTTCTGGCCGGACTTGCGTCGGGAACCAATTGGGTTTTCCGAGATGAGAGCATGCACATTGCTTTTGCCAACGAAGTGATCAGCACTGTTCGAAAAGAAGAACCTGATCTTTTCAATGAGCAAATGAATGAAATGATCATTCAAATGCTAGAAGATGCCATTGACTGTGAAATGGCTTTTGCGAAAGACATTTTGGATCATGGAGTGGCAGGGCTCTCATTGAAAGACATGCGTCAGTATTTGGAATTTGTCGCCGATCAAAGACTGGAAGCTTTGCACATCCCGCCTCGCTACAATGTGAAAAATCCATTTTCATTTATGGAACTTCAGGACATGCAGGAATTGGCGAACTTTTTTGAACGCCGGGTTTCTGCTTATCAGGTTGGCGTCACGGGAGCTGTTGCCTTCGACGAAGCTTTCTAAAAAAATTCCAGCTCAAAAGGAGTCAGGTCGCTTTGAGAAAAATGTGGATTCTCCTCATTCTCACACTGGCTCTTTGCTTTGGCATTGGCTTTGGAATTGGAGCCTATCCACAATTTTTGCGCTCTTTACGTGGGGAAAAGCCGGATTATTTGGTGCTTCTGACTTCAGATACCAAGCTCATTCCGCTGAAACTCCTTTTAGCCTATGAAAAAGCCACAGGCCACACCGTGCAGCTCAAAGAGATCAGCACTTATCACTTGTTTCGAACAGAGGCAGCCTCGGCCGATCTGCTCTTTGCTCCCCTGCCCTGGCTCAATCAATTTCAGACAATCCTTGAGCCGCTTCCGCATTTAAACGAGCTTCAAAGTC
The DNA here is from genome assembly GCA_041288045.1 of Pseudobdellovibrionaceae bacterium. Lineage (GTDB taxonomy): Bacteria > Bdellovibrionota > Bdellovibrionia > Bdellovibrionales > Bdellovibrionaceae > 21-14-0-10-47-8. Next base: position 19,021 of record JBGGMM010000217.1, read on the forward strand.
TTTTATCCACTGATTTTATTTCTTTAAAATTGGAGCTGAATTTTTTTCTTCCAGTTCTTTGGAAAACCGCGATCATCGATGAAAGATCGCATCTTCTTATTTGGGGTTTTGCCACTTCCAATGAAGATCAAAAAGAAGTTTTGGATTTTCTCAACTTTATTCTCACCAGCCCCAATCAGCTCAGGGACTGGTCGGCAGCACTCCCAGAAATGTCATTCACTTTGGATCTCACCAATCAAATTGAAAGCATTCCTGAATCTCAGAGAGCCGATCAGTTTCGCAACGTCTCTCTCCCTGGATTGATCATTGATCAGCGAGTGAAAGAGGATTCACAGTAAAATTTCAAGGGCAAGCGTTCACGGACCAGGCGATCTGGAAGAACCGATCAAAGGCAGCTTTGGGATCTCTGGTTTCTTTGCCAGATGAATCCACTGTGACCAATTGGCCGAGAAGCCGGTAAGTGCTTTGGGATTGACCCCGGTAAGCCGAGCAGGCCAAGGGAAGATGAATCGAATATCTTCCATGTTCACATTTAAATTGCTTCGCAATGTAACAAGATTCAGCCCAAGGGCCTTTTTCTGGGCAAGTGTTATCCTGAGGTGCCATTTTCACTGGAATTCTTTGATTGGCTTGATCCTGAAGACGAATCTCAATGTAATGTGGTGTCGTCAGACCCACATTGCATTCACCCCCCACAGAGAGGGTCATATCGGTTTCAAGCAAATCCAAAATCCCGATGGGAGAATCCAATTTCACTTGCGAGGGAGAAGACGAAGAAGAGTCTGTTAATGCCGAATTGAATTCAAATGGACTTGGATCCGAATAAGTGGAGCAGTTCTGGTATTGCAGAACACAAAGAATCGACAGAGCTGCGATTGTGATCCAGGTTTTCATAGGTATCTTCATCACATCTCTCTTATCGGAAAAAAAGCGTCTCACTTAAGGACAAAGATCGGGTTTTTAGCTTTGTCTCATTTTGAGACGAAGCCAACAATGTCTGCATTTTTCCATGAATTTTAAAAGGCTCTCCTCCGAGAGAAAGAGAATGTAAGGCGAGACCATCAGAAGCGCAAAACTCCAGAGCGCCATAAAAATTCCGATTCCGGCATGAAAAAGGACACCGGCCATCAGCAGATACTTCCGCAAAGACTGCACCCAAACCAGAACCGGAAAATACAATTCAAAAAGAAGCGTTGAAAAACTAAGAAAGACAATCAACAGAGGAAAATGACGGGTCCACGTGAAATCCCCAATCACCATTTGAGAATTGGCAAGCACACTCCAAATCGCGGTGCCATCCCACCAAGTGCTCCCTTTGAGCTTTTCCATTCCCGAATAGACATAAACCAAACACAGTTGAATCTGAATCATTCGATAAAAGACAGAAGTCAGCAAATCTCCTGAAAGCTCTGATTTTTGCCGTTTCTTTCTCCACCAGTGGCGGAATGACAGGCGCGCATCTGACTGTGTGAATGCCAAATAAAAAAGAAAAAGACTTCCGATTTGATCCGCACCAAATGCCACTCCGTAATTTCGATACAAAAAAGCCAATTGAAAAAAAGTCGCAATAAAACCCAGCCATCGACTGAACACACCAAAAGCCATGAGAAATAAAATAAGAACAAAAACCGCATGAATAGCAAACACCCAGGAATCCGGCCAAAAACTATAAACTGCAAATGGCCTATAGCTCTCTGGCAGCACCTTGAGCGCAAGATCTTTGGGCAAAATCCCTGCATCAGTGTAAAAGAGCTCGACATCCATCTGCCGCCCCAAATACATCGAGGCCATCGTGAAGCAGAAAAGAATCCGAAAGGCAGCCAAATTGAAAAGCGGAACAGGATCAAACCAGAACTGATTCCATTTTTGCCAAAGTGACCGAATCATAGCGCCATCTCATCAGGCTCTTCGCCACAGACATGGGTGTACTCCATCATTTTGGCTTCACGTCTTTCTCCCATTTCAGTCAAATGGGAAATATCCAAATTTGGAATGGGCTCTAGAATATTTTCGATGTGGATGGAGGCAGCGCCCGAATGAATCCGACAAAGATAGGGACCTAAAAGAATTTTCATTCGTCTTTCATCTAAAATCAAAAATCGCATGGCATAAAGAAATCTTCGTTGGGAAGTATCAACGACGATTTTTTCTTTTTCTGGCGGAATGTAGCCTTCGACTGGGTCTGCGTTTTCTTCATCAAAATGCGCATAATAATGAATGTACATCGTATGGGCTGGGTCTGGGGCAAAAAAATTCCAGTTCACAGTGAGCCCAATGGCATTTCCATAGGGGGATATCCAAGGCCAAAAAGTTCTCGCTAAATAGGAGCTTCCGTTGGCCAGAGTCGCCATTGAGAAAACATGAAAAAGAATAAAAAAACTAAGCAGAATGCGAAGCCAGAACGAGGGGGGTTTTGACAGCTTAGAGATTGGCCTCTCCGGAGCTGTGTTCTTCTTCCGTTTCCACCATCACTTGCTTTTCTTCCTGAAGGGCTTCTTTGGCCTCTTCAGCTTGGACAGAGGCTGTCTCACCAGCCATCAAAGCTTCATCGTACTTGCTCAACCAATTGCGATCACGAGTCGACACTTCTTCACCCAGAGCCAGTGCTTCACGCAGGTTCTGAGCTTTTTCAGCATCGCGCTTTTGTTGCTGCCTGAGCTTTTCTTGCACAAAGAAATCAGAGCTGGTGTTAATTGCACCCAATTGATCTGAAATCTTGGTCAGCTCTTCTTCACCTTCTGAATAACTAGTGCCAATTGTTTGCGACATTGAATCTGTCACCTGACTGAGCGTGGGCTTAGCCTCTTCCTCGGTCATTCCCTCTGGCAAAAGCTCATCAATTTGAGAAAGAGTGGGCAGTTCCTTGAGATTGCGAAGTCCGAAAATTTCTAAAAACTTTTTCGTCGTCGCATAGAGCATGGGTTTTCCGGGAAGATCGCTCTTTCCTTCAAAATTCACCAGGCCTTTTTCCATCAGAGCTCGGAGCAAATGCCCGCTTTCAACTCCACGGATTTCATCGATCTCGTGCTTAATCAGTGGCTGCTTGTAAGCCACAATTGCTAGCACTTCAAGCGCCGGTCCAGAAAGTTTGAACTGACGAGCTTTCAAAGTCCGAGTCAGAAATTGAAGATTATCGACCTTGGTGCGAATTTGATAGCCACCAGGAACCTCTTCTAAAGAAACTCCTCGACGAGCCCCCGCCAACTCCACAGCCAATCGGTCCAGAGCTTTGCGAATGCGATCACCTTTGATATTCGTCCCTTTAAAAACCAATTTCAAAGAGGCTAAGCTAACGGGGCGATCAGAAGCAAAAAGCACACTCTCAAGAATCGAATCCAATCTCTCTTCTTCGACAAATTCGATGTCTTCAATTTCAGCGGACTCAAAAGCATCCAGCTCTGTGCCTTCGACGGATTCAACATCAGGCAAAGCTTCGGCATCAACGGCTTCTTCGTCAGTGGCTTCGGGCAAAAAGGACACTGGCTCTTCTTCCGTGAAAATTCCTGTGCTGGCGAATTCAGAAAGCTCATTTTCCGCTTCATCGGAAGTTTCAGCATCAAATGCCATTTCAGATTCATCAGATTCAATGAATGACAAGTCTTCTTCGGGGTCAGCTTCAGAAGCGACGGCAACATCTGGAGGAGCAGGAGTTGGGGATTGCACTTCTTTTTCCTGCTCAATCAAAGCCTTGAAAGCAGCAAATGCGGAAAGAGAATTTTCTTTCACAGAGGCGATCTCGTCACCGCCATTGCCAGTTGTATTTTCATCAGTCTTTTTTCTTTTTGCCATATCCCCTCACTCGATCAACCCAAAAATTCTTTTTCAGCTTCCAGAATTTCCTCATCCGAAGCCATTTCTGATTCGTCGGTTGGCTCTTCGAGCGCCAACTGCTCATCGGGATCGACTTCATCAGGTAAAATAAAATCCTCATCGGCTTCAAGCTTCTGAGCTTTTTCCATCATTTGAGCAGCCACTTCATCGGCCCGCATGGAATCGTACTCTTCCACCCGATCCAGCACATTGGTCTCAATCGGTTTTTTCGCTTCAGCGTAGATCTCTTGGTAGGTGTCGCTTTGGTAAAGCGAAATAAACCCCATTTTACCAAGCTCTAAAAGTGAGAGGAAAGTGATCAACACCTGTCGTTTTTTATCAGAAGAAACATCAATCAGCTCGGACATGGCCACTTGCGAGCCGACGATCAGACGGTCTTTGATTTCCAAAATGCGGCTAGCAATACTTTGCGCTTTAGCCGCCACTTGATGAATTTTCTTTTTGATCGAACGAATTGCATTTCGATAAGCCGAAATCAAAGAGAAAAGGGCATTGTCTTCAAGCACGATCTCTTCTTCTTTCATGTCCAACTTTTCGCGTACCCCCCGCGAAAAAACATCCCGACCCAAAAGCGGTCTTTCATAAAGGCTTTTGGCCGCTTCTTGGTATTTTTGGTACTCGAGAAGTCTTTGCACCAATTCTTTTCGAGGATCTTCCGTTTCAATGATTTCGCCATTTTCATCATAGGTTGGCAAAAGCATGCGGCTTTTGATCTGCAGCAAAGTCGCCGCCATAGCAATAAATTCGCCGGCCACTTCGAGATCCAGTTCCTTCATCAATTTGATGTATTCAAGGTACTGGCTGGTGATTTCATTGATTTTAATATCCATGATGTCCATCTCTTCCTTGCGGATGAGATAGAGAAGAAGGGCCATAGGTCCTTCAAATTTTGGCAATTGAATCGTCAAACTCATGTTTTTCCGTCCATGCAATCAACCCCCGAAGTCATCTTAACTTCATGGTCTCTTTGATCATTTTCAATGTGATCTGGGCTTCTTGGCGGGCTTTTTCGCAACCCGCTTGAATCATTGAATCAAGCCTTTGGGACTGATTCAACAAATCTTTTTTCTTTTCTCGAGGTTCTTTGACCAAGTT